>DAORKK010000136.1:0-9134 GCA_035439525.1 Chitinophagaceae bacterium | reverse complement strand
ATATCCGCCAACACCTTCTCATCCACCTTCACCGGGTATTTCTTCTTCAGCACTTCCTCCCACTCTTTCTCCAGGATGGTCTGGTAATCATTAATCACTAACCCTTTCGCCTCGTTATAGCTACGTTGCAGTAATTGCGGGTAAGCATTAAAGATATAGGCAAAGGAGGCGGTATTGTCTGTCTGATTGATCACTGGTGCCGTCATCATACCGGCTTTGGGTACCTGCTTATTCAGATTAGGTATCTGGCTCCATTCATAACGCGAAGAATCAGCCAGCACTTTTTCGGAATACTGATCGGTGATATTCTTCCAGCCGGCCGGGTTGGCTTTTACTTTATCATGGATGAGCTGAGCCATCGCAGGATCTGAACAAAAGAAAATCACCACATCCGCACTCTGTTGCCAGGTATATTGTTTTTTATTCTTTTCATATAAAGCCTGGAGAGCTACGGTGTCACTTTGTGCTTTGGTCCAGACTTCCTGTTGCATGATTTCGAAAAAGAGATTGCCATCCCTGAACTCGGCCATCTGGCTGCGGAATTCTTCATTGAATTCTTCCAGGTGCTTTTTATAATATTCGAACATGGCATGCTGCAGCCATTCTTCTTTCACCAGCTCATGTGCTTTGGCACCTGACCCGTCGGTACGGAACCGGTACATACTGGCATAATTGAACCAGGCAGCCAGATCATACACTTCAGTACCGATCGTGAATACCGGGGTGGAAGGAGTGAACAAACGGCCGGCTTCCTGCATGGGCAGCCGATCCAGTATACTATCGGAATAGGCCCTGAATCCTGCTTCATTATTCAGCAGCAGTTTAACGCCGGCTTTATCCCTGACCTGTTTGTAAATATGATCCTTCGATGCTTTCCAGCGACTGTCTGCAATGATCTTTTGCTGTAATTCCTGCAGGTTGTCTTTATTATTGGCATCCGTAATCACCGGCTTTACGGATTCCCGCTTCAGGATATGCCAGCCATGACTGGTCTGAAAGGGTTTGCTGATCGCACCGTCTTTTGACAGGGCCCAAAGATTCTTTTCAAACAACGCATCATACTGCCCTACGGATATATCGGGCATCAACCCTCCATTCGCGGCACTGATATAATCATTGCTGAAGCTGGTGGCCAGCGTAGCGAAAGCATCACCGGCCAGCAGGCGCTTATAGAGTGAATCTGCCTGACGGGCCAATTGTTGTTTTACCTGATCCGTAGCATCCGGTGGAAATGCCAGCAGGATCTGGCGGGCTTTCATTTTTCCGGGCGATTTTTTTTCTTCCAGGTTCTTAAAAATATGGTACCCGATTTTGGAACGGACCGGTACGGTTACTTTACCAGGGGCTGTGGCGTAGATAGCATTTTCAAAATCATAGGGCAGGGTGAAAACCGTGATATAACCGATCTCCCCGTTATTTGTTTTGACAGAGGGGTCATCCGAAAACGCTTTTGCTAGTTTACCAAACTCCTCCCCTTTCTGAAGCCGGGCCATCAACTGCTCTTTCTTTTGCTGAGCCGCCAATGTATCCGTAACGCCAATACTGTTCCGGAACGCAATAAAAATATGTGCGACGCGGATATTTTTCAGGCTGCGCTGAAAGGCTTCTTTCTGCAACCGGCTGATGATTTCCGGATCGGTCATGAATCCTTCCGCAATCTGGGCCCGCAGGTTTTCCACCTCGGTGCGGATCGTGATCAGGGTGTCATACCTTCTTTCATAAGCCTCCCTGACTTTTAATTTTGATTTGATATATAAATCGAGGTACTCCTTCATCGCCTGGGCCTTATTGCCCGCGACATTCATATTATTCTTATTGAAGGCTCTTAAGAAATCTTTTGCATCTGCTTTGTACGGTCCGTAAGTAAATAGGGTTTGCGCCGATGCCTGGAGCATACTGCCGCATAACAACAGCAGGAGAAGGTTTTTTCTGTTCATACCGGATCTGATTTTAAACACTACTGCCCTTTCTTTTTCAACTGGATTATTTCATCCAGCTGCTGATAGGTCAGTTTTTTGGCGATAATTCGTTTGTCTTTGTCCAGCAAATATAAAGTAGGGAATGACTGCACATCATATAACTGAGAATACCCGGGTATCCCATTGTCCGTTCTGGCTTTATCCGCCTCTTTTGAATAGTAAACATGAGTCCAGGCGGTGAGCTTATTGTCTTTCACAAACTTCAGCCAGTCAGCCTTTGTGCCTTCGGTTTCCTTGGCGACTGCAAAGATCTTCAATCCGTCGGCCTTCCATTTGCTGCGGTAAAAGGAATCCAGTTTCGGCAGCACTTCCTTGCAATGTCCGCAGGTGGGATCCCAGAAGGCCACTATCGTAAAACTGGCGCTTGTGCTATAAAGTGATGCCGGCTTGTTTTCCGTATTATTCAGTTCAATATCCGATGCCGGTGTGCCGAGGATATTCGCCATCAGGCTATAGGCCCTTTCGGTGATTGTTTTCTTACCCGCTTCATTGAGCCAGGGATAGGTTTTCTGAGAGAAGTATTTTTCAAACAGGTGAACAAAAACCGCATCCTCCCACATGTATTTCTGATTGAGGTAGCGGTTGATGAACTTCACGAGGAGAAAACGGTTCATTTCCTCATTGATACTGGCATAGCTGAGCATCCGGTCAATTTCTTTGATCACCGTATCCGGATGCGGCAGTACCAGCTGGCTAAAGTATTTCTCCAGCTTTTCCTCAAAAAACGGCGTAAAGGCCAGTCGTCCATCCCAGAAATTCACGCCGTCCCAGAAATGGGATTTGAAATAATTATAGGCTTCCGTGGAATCCGCTTTGTTTGCCGGATTCTTCAACGCTCCTTTCAGTTCTGGTTCACGCATACAGATCAGCAAGGTGGTCAGCAGGGCATCCGGATTGTTTTTGATAAGCTCCTCCCGATAGCTGCCTACCTGCTTGTCTTCTGCCGTGAGTGCTTCGGTGATTTTCGCAGAATCCGCTTTATTAGCAGCCACTTTCAGCTGTGCCTGCAAGCCACTGATCGCTCTCCCAAAAGCCGACATCCGTTGCTGGTAGTTCGTAAAAAGTACATTATCGGGGGAATTAACATAACTGGCCCCTTTAGCGATAGTAGCAGTATCGGCCACTACTGAAAAATGCTGTTGCTTATCGATCAGGATTTCAAAAAAACCGGCCTTATTGGGATAGCCAACCAGGTAGATGCCTCCCGGTAAGGCCTTTGTGCCTTTAAAACTGGCCTGGCTGTTCTCATCCAGCATAGCCGAATCGATGATAGGATAGCTTTTCCCAAAATAATGACCCAGGTAGATATACTGGTTTTTAAAGGGCTTAAAGGTCACGTTGATCTCATAGCCGGTTTGTGCTGCAGCTGCCAGTGACCAAAGGAGTCCCGTAAAAATCAATGCTTTTTTCATAATCTGTTGAATCCGGTAAAGATATTAAAATTGGGCAGCCCCTGAAAGAGACCCTGTGAAATTCGTTGATTAAGAGGGTAAAGACGGGCAATTCGTTGCCTTTGGAGAGGAAAATTCCGGCGGCAGGGCGGGGCCTCTTAGGTATATTTGCGGCGTGAGAAAAAAGAAGAAAAATATCGTATTGCAAAATGTCCGGGTGGATGACTATGCCGCCGAAGGAAAGAGCCTGGCCCGGGTAGACGGGAAAGTCATTTTTATGGAAGGCGTAGTGCCTGGAGACCTGGTGGATGTGCGCCTCCTGAAGAATAAAAAGGACTGGGCCGAAGGCATGGTGCTGAAGATCCATGAATTTTCAGGCGAACGGGTCAAGCCCTTCTGCTCCCATTTCGGGGTATGTGGTGGTTGTCAATGGCAGATGCTGCCTTATGAAAAACAACTGCAGTATAAAAGCAAGCAGGTTTCCGATGTGCTTCAGCGGATCGGGAAAGTGCCCCTGCCCCCGATACAACCCATCCTGGGTGCGGCTGAAACAAGGTACTACCGGAATAAAATCGAATATACGTTCGGCAATAAGCGCTTTCTGACCAAAGAAGAAATCGGGGATGAAACGATCAACGGACAGCAGGATGTGGCCGGCTTTCATGCCAAAGGCTTTTTTGATAAAGTGGTGGACATTGACACCTGTTACCTGCAGGCCGAACCCACGAATGCTATCCGGCTTTTTGTAAAAGAACTGGCCATAACCAAGGGCTGGCCTTTTTATGATATCCGCAACCATACCGGATTCCTGCGGACCATGCAGGTGCGGCTTTGCCAGACCGGTGAACTGATGGTGAATATCATGGTAGGTGAAGATGACCAGGACAAGATCCGTATCCTGATGGAAGCGGTGAAAAACGAATTTCCCGCCATTACTACTTTGTTATATACGATCAATCTTAAATGGAATGACAGTCTGTACGACCTGGAACCAGTGACGTACCACGGCAAGGGATATGTGATCGAAAAACTGGAAGATTTCAGCTTTAAGATCGGGCCCAAGTCCTTTTTCCAGACCAATACAAAACAGGGAGAAGAATTGTATAAAGTGACCCGTGAATTTGCGGAACTCAGCGGTACAGAAACCGTGTACGACTTATACTGTGGTACGGGCAGTATCGGGATCTTTGTCAGTGAAAAAGCGAAAAAGATCATCGGGGTGGAAATGGTGGAAGCCGCCATCGAAGACGCAAAGGAAAATGCGGCCCTGAATAATTTACACAGCACCGCCTTTTTTGCCGGCGATGTGATCGATATCTGTAATGACGATTTTTTTGCCACCCATGGCCGACCGGATGTGATCATCACCGATCCGCCCCGCGCCGGTATGCACGAAAAACTGGTCCGCAAGATCCTGGACATGGAAGCCCCCACGGTAGTGTACGTAAGTTGCAATCCCGCCACCCAGGCCCGCGACTTGTTGTTGCTCGATGAAAAGTATACGGTAACCAGGGTGCAGCCTGTGGACATGTTTCCGCACACACATCATATTGAAAACGTGGTACAGCTGAAACTGAAAAAATGAACATTCGGGTATGCCGTATCTTAACGAATTGATGTGGCCAAAAGCTTTCAATAAGCCCTAATTTTGCCCCATGGCCGATTTTCGCTTTTCCAGTCCGTTTCAGTTCCCCCCGGTGGTGAAAAACCTGATGATTATCAATGTGTTGGTGTTCCTTACCCAAAATATTGTAGGTCAACGGGAAGAGGGGCTTGTGGAGAACTGGTTTGCCCTGCACGACCTCCACTCGGAATTTTTCAAACCCCACCAGCTGATCACGCATATGTTTATGCATGGCAGTTTCGCCCACCTGTTTTTCAATATGTTCGGTCTCTGGATGTTCGGGGTGGCCATCGAACACCGTTATGGGGCCAAACGATTTCTCCAGTTTTATATCATTTCGGGGCTGGGTGCCGCTCTTCTCCATCTGGGTGTTCTTTATGTTGAAATTGAGCCAATGATGAAGATTTACAGGGCACTCCCTGAAGATCAGCAAATTGAACTGATGAATACCCCGGCTTTTTTCTATAAACTAAATGCTGCCACCCTTGGTGCCTCCGGTGCGGTATTTGGCTGTCTGGCCGCTTTTGGCTACCTGTACCCGAACAGTATCATCATGATCAACTTCCTGCTTCCCATGAAAGCCAAATGGCTGGTACTGATCTATGCCGGTATGGAGCTATTACTGGCTTTCCGGAACTCAGCCGGTGATACGGTAGCGCATTTTGCCCACCTGGGCGGGGCCCTGACCGGTTTTTTATTGGTGTATTTCTGGAACAAAAGAAACCGCCGCACGTTTTACAGGTAAAATGACTTACTCCCAACCCGTACCTTTGCCAGCGTTACATTATGACTTACACTGAGCCTTCATACAGACAACGAATCACTTTCGGGCAGAGCAATAATGCGGTCACCCGCCTCATTGTAATCAACCTGGTGGTTTTTATTTCCATCGCCCTGACCAAAGTGTTCTATTATTACACTTACCGCACTGAGGCGGAAGTGGACCTTCATTTCAACGCAGAAGTAATACCATTGGCTGTTTTGCCGGCCAGTCTTTCGGATCTCTTATATAAACCCTGGACTGTGCTTACGTCCATGTTCACCCATATCGGGGTCTGGATGACCCTGGCTAATATGCTCTGGCTCTGGACGTTCGGTTATATCATGCAGGACCTTACCGGTAACCGGAAAATTGTTCCCTTATATATTTACGGCGGATTAGCAGGTGTGATTGGCTTTTTACTGGCGGCCAATCTGCTCCCGGCCAATGCAGCTCATCCTGCAGCCAGTATTTATTTTGGAGGAGCCGCCAGCATTACCGCCATTGCCGTTGCCACTACGGTGGTATCCCCGGGGTACCGCATTTTCCCACTGCTGAACGGCGGATTCCCGCTCTGGATACTGACCGCTTTTTACCTGCTGATTTCTATTGCCACCCTGCCTTTTTATAGTGTAACCGCCTATGTGCCGCCGGTGGCCGGGGCCTTAACCGGTTACCTGTTTATCTGGTTTATTCGAAGGGGATATGACTGGAGTGAGTGGATGAGTAATTTCTTCGATTGGATAAATGATCTCTTTAACCCGGATAAACCCCGGAAGGGACAGCCGCCGATAAAAGACCAGTTGTTTTACAAAACCGGCACCACCCCCTATACCAAAACACCCCATGTAACAGCCGAACGGATTGATGCCATCCTGGATAAAATCAACCAGGGCGGATACAATTCACTGACCGCCGAAGAGAAAGATATTCTGCGGCGGGCCGGCGAAGATGATGTACGAATCTGATTACTTCATTTTCTTATCGATTGCTGCGCAAAGCGAATCGAAAATGGCATCCACCGATCCTTCTCCTTTTATTGACTGAAATTTATGCGCCGCCTTATAATGTTCGGCTACCGCAGACGTTTCGGTGCTATAGACGGCAAACCGTTTGCGGATCACTTCCTCATTGGTATCATCACTGCGGCCAGAGGTAATGCCCCTGTTCAGCAGGCGTTTTACCAGTTCCTCCTCCCCTACTTCCAGGGCGAGAACGGCTGCAATACCGGTTTCTTTTAAATCGAGTAATTTATCGAGTGCTACAGCCTGGGCAGCTGTGCGGGGAAATCCATCAAATAAAAATCCTTTGGCTTCCTTGTGCAGCTCAAAGAATGAGTCCACCATACCGATCACTACTTCATCAGGCACCAGTTGCCCTTTGTCAATAAAACTTTTTGCTTCCAGTCCGAGCGGGGTTTTGTCCGCAATTTCCTGGCGCAGCAGGTTACCGGTTGACAAATGTTTCAACCCGTATTTTTCGACCAGTTTGTCGGATTGGGTGCCTTTACCACTGCCCGGAGGGCCAAAGAGAATTAAGTTAAACATAATCAGATAGCTATGTTGGTGTATGGACAAATATAACATACAAGCACTGAAAATCGCCTGCCATCGCTCACTTTTAAAGAGGATTCTTATTTGCCATCAAAATGTTAACAAATGTCAGTAGTTCCCGATGCCGGAAACCGGTCAAACCTTGTTTGCGTATGTTTGTTAAAGAATGAATATGAAACCAATCATGCGCTTCAGCTTCCTCGTCCTGTTCTGCGGGCTATTGCAGCAATGCAGCTATTCGCAGAACAATCAATCACCCGCAAAAACAGCAACCATGGACAGCCTCAAGAAAAACAACCCGGTGTATTCCAACTCCGATACCTCGAAAATCAATCTGCCGGAAGAGGAATGGAAAAAAATATTACCGGCGGATGTATACCAGATAGCCCGGCAGAAAGGCACGGAACGTCCCTGGACCAGTAAATTTGAAAGCTTTAAGGAAGTGGGCACTTATTACTGTGCCGCCTGTGGCAATGCCCTGTTTAAAAGTGATACAAAATTTGAAAGCGGCTGCGGCTGGCCCAGTTTTTACGAACCGATCAGTAAAGGAAGTATTATTTATACCCCCGATAATACCCATGGTATGGAACGGACCGAAGTACAGTGTGGCCGTTGTAAAGCCCACCTGGGTCATGTGTTTGATGATGGTCCTCCACCAACCGGCCTTCGCTATTGCATCAATGGGGTGATCCTTGATTTTCAAAAAGCAAACGAAGCCGCAAAAAATTATAAGGAAAAAACGAATCAATAATAAAATAAACTAATAAGTAACTATCCCGGCAACTCCCTGCCGGGATTTTTAGTTTTAAAAGCGGCGATGTAATAATTTTACTTATTAAATGTTCCTTGTATGCCTACTTGCTCCCGCTTATGCAGCACCCTTATCCTGCTTCTTCTCAGTGTCAGCCTGTTTGCCCAGATCAATCCGCTACAACCGATGCCGGTTGATCCCAAGGTCAGGATCGGAAAACTGTCGAATGGAATGACTTATTATATCCGGCATAACATCAAACCGGAAAAGAGGGTGGAGCTACGGCTGGTGGTCAATACCGGTTCCGTATTGGAAGATGCGGATCAGCTGGGACTGGCCCATTTTATGGAACACATGAATTTCAACGGCACCAAACGGTTTCCCAAAAACGAACTGGTAAACTACCTGCAAAGTATCGGGGTGGAATTCGGGGCCGACCTGAATGCCTATACCGGTTTTGATGAAACCGTGTATATGTTGCCCGTACCAACAGACAAACCCGGACTCGTGGATAAAGGATTACAGATACTGGAGGACTGGGCGCATAATGCCTTGCTTGATTCCACTGAAATAGAGAAAGAGAGAGGAGTGGTGATTGAAGAATGGCGGCTCAGCCGGGGGGCAGATGAGCGTATGTTAAAACAAACCCTGCCGGTACAGTACCAGGGCTCCCGGTATGCGGAGCGGCTCCCGATCGGCAAACTCGAAACCCTGCAGCATTTCACCCATGCTGCGTTGAAGCGGTTTTATACCGATTGGTACCGGCCCGATCTGCAGGCCATCATTGTGGTAGGCGATGTAGATGTAAATGATATGGAACAAAAGATCCGTGAAACTTTTGGTGATATTCCTGCCGCGGGCACGCCCCGTAAGCGGGAAAATTTCCCGGTTCCGGATCATGATGAAGTACTGACGGTAGTGGCCAAGGACAAGGAAACCGCCTTTCCTTCTGTAGAAATCCTATATAAAAAAGAGCCGCTGCCGGAAACCACCGTGGGGGATTATGTACGGTATATGAACGGAGCGTTGTTTACCGGTATGCTCAATAACCGGTTCCGGGAACTGACCTTGCAGGC
>DAORKK010000135.1:0-9168 GCA_035439525.1 Chitinophagaceae bacterium | reverse complement strand
GAATCATAGATAAACTTATTTTTAGGTATTAAATCCGCAAAATGAGATTTGTGTTTTCACTATTTATCGGACTATTACTTTGTACAGCCTGCACTACCTATGAGCAGAAAAAGGCAGAAAATAATGAAAATCAGCCTGTTGAACCAATTTTCAGGTCCGGCCTTACAGAAGATACCGCCTGCCTCCTTTCTCAGGTTGCGTATTGTATCAATATTGACAGTACCCTGCTGACGTATATGCCTGGGTGGTCACTGCTGTGGGAGGGTAAGGAATCGAATGGTAATCACGCTTTTGTAGCAGGAAACGGGCGTGATTTTGCGCTGGCTATCCGTGGTTCTCTGATCAATTTCAGCTGGGCGGCCTTTCAAAACTGGATTTATCAGGACCTCCATATCAGCACCCAGGAAAAATGGCCCTATGCGGCAGATAGCCTGGAGGCCCGTATCTCCTCGGGAGCCTATACCGGATGGAAAAACCTGGCCGGGATGACCGATTTAAGAAATCAACGACTCCTGTTACCGGTACTCGATTCCATACTGGATACCGGTTCTCCTCTGTTGATTACCGGACACAGCCTTGGAGGCAATCTGGCTACTGTTTACGGTTCTTACTTAGCTGATTCACGTCAAAAAAAGGGAAAAGAAACTGCACTGATCAATATTATTACTTTTGCTGCCCCTGCAGCCGGAAATGAGGGATTTGCCCTGGATTTTAATACAAAATTTCCCCGCTCGATACGCGTGGAAAACAGGAATGATATTGTTCCCAAATTCCCATCAGCCACACGTATTGCTGCCCTGGGGAATTTGTACAGCGACTCTTTGTCTGCAGCAGAGATACTGGTGGGGTATAAAAACCTCCAGGTGCCATTATCCCGGGTATTCGGTCTCATAAAATCAGGGTTAACCGTTTTGGAATTTACCAGCGGATTGAGCCCGTATGCGCAAACAAACGGGTTGGGTAAAGAGATCAGCATTCCCTTATCCGGTAAGAATCAGGGGCACGAAATCCTGAACTGGCTTGCTGAAGCAGGATACCAGCATAGCGTGGCTACTTATGCCCTGTATGAGCATGTGCCGGTATTGCCCTGTGATTAAACTGGGGCAGGTTTTGGCAGTTTCCGGGAATTCCGTAATTTATAGCCTAAAGCTTGCCAATTTATGAACACCTCTGCCAACAATGAATTCCTTCAACTGGTCAGTACCCTGCATAAAGAGGGGTACAATATGGACCAGATTACCCTGCAATTAAAAGAAAAGGGAGCGCCTGAAACTATTTTTCAGGAAGCCATTAACCACCTGAAACAATTAAAGCTGCTCCGTAAAAGAAGCACCGGCTTTGCCTGTTGTGGAATCGGGGTAGCCTTGCTTGTTGTGGGATGCATGCTGACTGTTCTGTTGTATAACAGTGGCGGGGATATCAAACTGGCCATGTACGGCCTCACCACACTGGGTGTACTATTCGCTATGAAAGGACTGGTGGATATTTTAGGATGGTAAACTATTCCGGATTTTACAAAGACAAGGCAATCAGTTAGGGCTAACCTTAACAGACACTGTTGTACCTCTGCCTGGTACACTCTCAATGCGGCATTCTCCGCCAATGAGGAGTGAACGTTCCCGCATGCCAAGCAGGCCTAATGTCCGTTTACCGGAAACGGTAGAGGTATCAAAGCCTTTCCCGTTGTCAATCACCCGCAAACTGAACTGATCTCCTATCCGGCTGAGTTCCACGATAACTGTTGTGGCATCAGAATGCCGGATGACATTGGTTACCGATTCCTGGAATATCCGGAAAAAAGCCGTTCGCATCTTATCCGGCATATTATATTCGTCATCATCATGATGAAATTCGGTTTTCAGATTTACCCTTCTTCCGAAATCTGCCAGGTACCAATCAATCGTTGCCACCAATCCAAGATCGTCTAACATACTGGGCCGTAAACTGGTCGACATACGCCGGACGGTCTTCACCGCGCGATCCAGTAAGCTGGATATATCAGCAAACTTATCGGTCAGTACTTTATTATCCCCCAGGTTCAGCCTGGATTCCAGCCAGGAAAAATCTATTTTAAGTACAGTAAGTTGCTGGCCTAATTCATCATGTATTTCGCGGGCGATGGCTGATCGCTCTTCCTCCCGTATGTCCTGCAAATGCGCTGATAATTCACGGTATTGCTGTTCACTATTCCGAAGGGCAATTTCATTCCGCTTTTCTCCAATGGCAAACGCTACTTCCCGGGCAATGGTCTGAAGCAACTGTGATTCTTCCGCTGAAAAATGATGAACAGTGTTAAAATATACCATGAATTTTCCCAGTAACCTGTTCATATAAACAAGGGGTATAAACCCGAGCGCAGTAATCCCCTCCCGCTGAATGACCGGCAAAAGTCCACTCAGTGTTGGCTCTTCAGACACATTGGTAACGAATATGGGTGTGGGATTAACCGCATCTTCTTTCCAGGGAGAATGTCCTGCCGCATGCTTACAATAACTTTCAGAAAGTCCGTGTGCGGCTTTAAACTGCATAACTCCGTTCTCATCAAATTGCAGAACAGACGCACGGTCAGCCCGTATAGTAGTCAGTAAGCCGTTCAGGGCCAGTTTATAAATATCTTCCAGTTCATTCGCTTTACTTACGGCATCCGACAGATTGGCGATGAGTTGCAACTGATCATATTTCCGGTGGAGATTCTCTTCTGCCATTTTCCGTTCTGAAATATCAATCCCATTGGCAATCACCACTTCTTTATCGGCCAGTTTAACCAGGAAACCGGTAAAATAAAACGGATGAACGTTCCCCTGCTTATCCACCAGGGAAATCTCAGCTTCTCCTTTCCCATCCCGGACAGTTTCTGCCAGTTTTAGTGCAGCCAGTTCCCGGTCCTTCTCGCAAACCAGTTCATAATATTTCAGGTCTGCCATTTCAGCACGGGAAAAGCCCATAAGATCCTCCATACGGGTATTCCACCGGTTGATCTTGCCGGTTGGAACATCATACATAAAGAAAACAACAGGCAGGTTATCGATGATCCTGTCTGATAAATAACGGGTTCTCTTTTGTTCAGACAGATCCAGGAATGATCCAAAAATATAGGCGGGCTTGTTGTTTTTATCCGGTACAATATTGGCCGAATACGCCACCGGGAAACTCGACTTATTGAGTCTGATACCTGTACACTCCCCATACTCAATCGCCTTTTCCTGCAACCCGGGCAACAATCCGGGGACATCATTGCTGTCAAACATTTCCTGCACGTAGCGCCCCAGCAATGCGGCTTCTTCCGTTGCCCCCCACATGTTGCAGAGTGCTTTATTTACATAAATTATACGCCCATCCAGATCAGTAATGCCCATACCACTGATTGAGCTGGCAATAGCATGCTCCTTCATGCTTAATTCCTTCCGGATCTTGGCGTTTTCCGTAACATCCGTTGCCAACGCCATGATATTACCATCCGGTAACATCAGCGAGTTCAGTTCAATCAGGTAGGCCTCTCCGTTCTTCCGGCGGATCCGCCGGTAATCGAGGGCCGTATCGCCGTTTTTCATCAGATCAAACCGTAACGGTCTTTTCCGAAGATCTTCTTCAAGAAATAAATCAAAAAGTCCAAGATGTTTGAATTCTTCCGGTGTATAACCGAGATGACGACATGCCCCTTCATTAAATTCGAGGATTTTGCCCCCGGGGTCATAAATGATACACCCGTCTGAGGCCAGCCTTACGAGGCTTTCATATTTTTCTTTATAATCAGACATGCTAACCAAAAAACCTCAACAGACTATGAATGTGAATACCCATAAAGATAAATAAAATTAGGCACTGACACTGAAAGGCGGAATCTTTTGCAGGCCTTTTTCCCAATTTCAGGGTTTACCCCTGTCAAACGGAACGGGTAAGTATGCAGAAAAGGGGTCCTGTAAAGACCCTGGTACAAGCCTGAAGAAAAAACGTGGTCATCACCGGATACTGTCGTACACGATAATGTAAACAACCTGAGCAGAATTGTGCTATCAGCTTATGATAAATCTTTCCCTGCTTTCACCAACGATCAGCCAGTATACCCCATCGCTCATTCCGCCCGTACTGAGCAACAACTCACGGTCGCGGTCTGTAATTTTTCCCCGCCTGATCAGATGGCCATCATCATCTGTAATCTGGTAGGATTCCGCAATAACCGGAATCACCGGGAATAAAACCATAATACTCGCATTTAGAGGGGCCGGGTTAGGACTCACCTGGAAACGATTGAAGTCTTTCATGTAATCAGTGTCTTAACCGGGTTGGTGAAACCCGACAGGATATATGGTGCTGCCTGTAAGGAACAAAAAAAATGCCATGCATTCGTCTTTGTTAATTACCCCACTCAAATGTGAATATCTTCACGGTTTATACAGGTAATAGTACAGGAGGACTTGCAGAATTACGGGTGGTGTGTGGGCAATTCCACATAAAAAACAGTTCCTGCGCCCTGTTCGGTTTCAAACCAGATTCGTCCTTTGGCCTGCTCCACAATCCCTTTACACATGGCCAGTCCAAGGCCGGTTCCTGAGGACTTGGTGGTGAAATTGGGAACAAATATCCGTTCCTGCATTTCGGGTGGGATCCCTTCTCCGTTGTCGCGGATACTGATCAATATTGCGCCTTGTTCCATTCGCTCATTCATAATAATATGGCAATGCGGTTTTTCACTGCAGGCTTCCACTGCATTGGCAATGAGGTTGGTGAATAAACGGTTCATCTGCGTTTTATCCGCCTGTAACATTACGGGCCCTGCAACAGGGTTCCAGGCAAAGCTGACTTTCTCATTGGCAGCAAACAGTTCCTTCAGCGAATAAATCACTTCATGAAGGTCAAAGACTGAAGTATGCGCATTCCCGATATTGGCAAATTGTGAAAAATCAGCGGCGATCTTGGATAAATGATCAATCTGTTCCACCAGCGTATTCGCCACATTGGCGGAAAGCTCTTTGACATTTTCCTGGTTATTATTGATCGCTTTCTGCAGGTACTGAATACTCAGTTTCATTGGCGTCAGGGGATTCTTGATTTCATGCGCCACCTGCCGTGCCATCTCCCGCCACGCTCCTTCCCGTTCGCTCTTGGCCAGGGCAGTGGCACTGGCGCCCAGTTTGGCCACCATCTTATTGTATTCCTGTACCAGTTCACCGATCTCATCATTCCGGTTCCAGATAATGGCCTCATTCATCCGGCCCAGGTTTACTTCCTTCATCTTATCACTGATCAGGGAAAAAGAATCCGTGATCCGGTTGGTAATAAACACCGCAAGCAGACCGGCAATCAGGAAAATAAAAGCATTCAGGTTAATGATTGTAACCAGGAAATTAGAAATTTCTTTTTCCAGTTCCGGTTGAGAAGTAAAATAAGGAATATTAATATAGGCATAGGCCTGGCCGTCCGCATCCCGCACCGGACTATACATACTGTAAAAAGAAAATGTACCCACTTTCTCTTTCTGCAGGTACAGCACTTTCCTCATTTTTTCCAGGTTATAATACGCCAGCGGATCCATTTTCTTGCTGAGTACTCCTTTGTTGTACACATTACCTTCGGAGGAAACCTGCAAATTACCCGAAAGGTCATATACATTCACATCCACCCCATGTATATCCGATACTTCATCCACCAACCCCTGCAGCCCGGTATTCGATACGGAATCATAGATCTTGATGACATCATCAAACGTAGTATGATCCGCCATCTTCTTCTGCATTTCATTCACCATGATCTTCATCGTACGGCTGAGCTTCTCCCCGTTATTCTGCTCATAACGGCTGATAAAAGACGATACCGTTGCAAAGAAGATCACCACAAAGGAAAATACACTGATAAAAATAAACGTACTGTGAATCTGTTTACGGATGGTCAGCTGCAGCATCCGCCGGAGGCTGATGCCGTTCAGCCAGGTCCGGAAAACAAAGCCCAGCAATTGCACCACAGCTACTATAAAAAGGAATGAACAGAAAATATAGGAGAACAAGGTGATCGCCTGGATGAACGTTTCTTTTTTCCGGGCAATAACCACCACTTTTTCATTACCAGGCTTATACCAGAGTTCATTAAAATCGCCATTGGCCCTTTGTTCAAACTCCTTTTTCGGCAATTCTTCAGGTGTTAACCAGATAGGGAATGAATAATTGCCCGGAGGTGATATCAGCCGCCCCCCGTGATAAACCCCGATCGCATAGGTTGGTGAATTCTCCGGATCCACCTGCTTGAACTGACGAAATAGTTCGGGAAACAGGGCTTCATTGCTATAGATCTTCGGATTGGAAACGATAAAGAAGGTGCCCATCCGGTTATTGCTGGTATCCTGAATATCACGACGGGTGATATAGTTATATTTATCCAGGTCCGTTTCATAATAATATAAGCCCTCCACATCGGTTTCCTTTGACTGAACGGTCAGAATCGTATTCAGGGATTCATACGTGGTTACATCCTCATTGAACAATGGCCGGTTAAGTTCATCATACACATACAACCGGGTATCATACCGGTTCAGGTATCCACGGTAATTGTCCGCAATGATACTGTCGCGTATTTTCTTGCCACTTACGGGATCGCTAAAACGGTTAAAATTCTCGCGCAGAAATTCTGCATCCAGGTACTGGATAGCGATACTCATCAGCATTTCACTGGACCGGTCCGTACTCTGGGCCATCTTATCCGCCATTCTTTTCCGCTTCTCCCATTCCACTTTCTTATTCTCCGAAAGCATAATTACGGCAATGGAAACAGAAAAAATAAAGAGCCAGGCAAGCATCCCTCCGATATTCACCCGAAGCCGGTTAAATATAGTACCCTGCCGCTGAATCAGCCAGGTATATACGAGTAACCAGCAAAGTACCGGCAGGTAAAACAATACCTGGGGATGTCCGGAACGGGTGGTCAGGTAGATCAGTCCGGCAAAACCGATGGAAAAATAAATCAGGTAATCGCGACCAGCGAACAACGGAAAAATAAACTGGTATAACAACTGTGACAGGTAATAATAAGAAACCGATAAACAGGCCAGTACCACAAAACCGGCAATCGTATAACGATCCAGCCCGAAGAAATTGGTCACATCAAATGAGATCTTTGAATCAGCTACCATGCTGCGAACCACATTGGCCAGTACAAAACTGGAAAAGATCAGGACAATCAGTGAAATAACACCCGGCAGCCAGCGCCAGCTGGTCGGCATGGAAGAAAACGGGTGTTCACGCCCCTTCAGTTTATACCAGGCAAACAACACCACCCAGCAAAGTAGGGCGGCATTAATCAGCAGATCACCCAGCGAACGCTGGATAGGGTCTGATCCGTAAATGACAGGGTTAAAAAGCTCAAACTGCCGGAGGTTAAGCAGCAACGGAAAAACATAGGTCAGTCCCCTGATCAATACCAATACCAGGAAAAGCAACCCGATAGATCTCCATGGACCATTCCGTTTTGCAAGGTGCTCCGCTAAAAGGTGAATAAATAAGAGCAGGAAGAGCAGACCGCCAAAACGGAGCCAGATCGTGAACTGATCATTAAAAGGAACAGCGGTAACCGTTTTTTTGGCCAGATAAAAAAGCGTTTTTCCGGTAAGTGTGCGCACCGGAAAATCAGTAACGGATTCACTTAACCTTACCCGCCTGGCTGCGTCTTCACTGAAAATGAATTGCTGCGGCAGGTAATCAGTTTCGATAAAAAATTCAGACCAAACAGGGATCATGGCAAACGCCATATCTGCCCCAGCCCCGTTGATGGTGCGTTTAATGATATAATACCAGCCATTGGAGAGTTTGGTGAAATATTCCCCGTCTGCGGCAGTGAACATTTCCGTGGGCGGTGTAATCAACTGATCACTCCAGCGCAGCATCCTGATCTCCCCGAAGTCGGCCGTTTCAAAAAGAAAGATGCCGTATTTTTTTGCAGTGAAATGCAAGAGTTCCTGATAGCTTTCTTTTTTATGCGCCAGTCGTTCCACCAGGGCTGCATTTCCAAGGAATACCGAAAAATCCTTTTGCTGGGATTGAATGAATTTTTCTGCCAGGGCTGCTTCACGGGCAACGGAAGTCCGGCTGGAATAAAGGGTATTAAAGAAAAAAGACAAAGCAAACAGCAATACCGCCAGGGCCAGGAAGATATAATTACCCCATTTTATAGTATTTGATGCGGGCTTCACTTATTCGGTTCGCTGTTTTTTGATCTGGTTCCAGATAGCATCCATTTCCTGCAGGGACATCTCATTCAACTGACGTCCGCTTTCGAGGGCGATACGCTCCATACTGGTAAACCGGTGGATAAATTTTTTATTCGTGCGCTCGAGTGCGTTTTCAGCATCAACCTGCAAAAACCGTGCGTAATTAATGAGGGAAAAAACAAGGTCCCCAAACTCTTCTTCTGTCTTTTCCTGGCTACCACCAGCAATCGCTTCCCGGAGTTCCTGCATTTCCTCCTCCACTTTCTCCCATACCTGCTCCTTATTATCCCATTCAAAACCTGCTTGTTTGGCTTTTTCCTGGAGCCGCATGGCCTTTACCGTTGCCGGGAGAGAAACCGGCACCCCTCCCAACACAGAGGTTTTGCCTTCTTTCAGTTTTAACTGTTCCCAGTTTCGTTTCACTTCCTCATCATCCTGCACTTTCACATCGCCATATATATGCGGATGCCGGTAAATCAGTTTATCACAGATCCCATCAATCATTTCCACCAGGCCAAACTGATTTTGCTCCGAACCAATTTTGGCATAAAACACAATATGTAGCAGCAAATCCCCGAGTTCTTCCCGGATTCCATTCCAGTCATTTCCGGTAATCGCATCGGCCAGCTCATAGGTTTCCTCAATCGTCATCTGGCGGAGGGACTGAATGGTTTGTTTTCGGTCCCAGGGACATTTTTCCCGCAGGTCATTCATGATATTCACCAGGCGGGTGAAGGCAGCTTCAGCGTTTGGACTCATAAAATCATATTGAATACACGGAGAAAATCAGGAAGGCAAAAAAGAGAAAAAGCAATGCCAGGATCGCCCCGATGTTCAGTAAAATAAATTTGAATAATGTTTTGAAAAATCCCTGTCCATAGAATCGCCGCATCGCCATAAACAGGTATACCCCTCCGGACAGGAACAGGATGAGGGCGATGATATCAAACAACTCCCAGCCGGTGAAATCCCCC
>DAORKK010000134.1:0-9199 GCA_035439525.1 Chitinophagaceae bacterium | reverse complement strand
GCGGTTTCGGAAAAATTTTTGCGGACTTTAATTTCTTCAATTCTGGGTTTTGACGGTCCCTTTTTAGTTGTAATAACAATGGCCCCCATTGCACCCTGTGGGCCAAAAATGGCAGCTGCAGCGGGTCCCTGAAGTACAGTCATTTCCACGACATCATTCATGTCAAGGTTATCAATATTGGCCACAATGACCCCATCAACCACGTAAAGCGGTACCCCCCCACCACCAAAACCAGTCTCTCCTCTTAGTCGAAGGTTTCCTGTTCCTGCATTGCCCAACTTGGCAGAAGACTGGCTTCTGATTTGAACCCCGGGTATTCTCCCACTTAGTGCATCACTCAGGTTTTTTCTCCTGATATCTCCCAAATCAGTAGAAGAAAGGGTTTCCATAACAACACCTGGGCTTCTCAGTATCATATGACGTTCAGTCCGGATGGTTCCGTCTTCATAGATCAGTTGGTCATAGGCCTTGGTATAGTACTTTCTTTCTGATTCCGTGTTATACTTTTGAGAGGATTGGAAAAAACTGAATGTTTTATCAGTATTCCAGCCTTTGACTGAATAAAAGCTTGGCCATATGTTAGGTTTATTCCAAAAATGCGGAATAAACTGATCCAGCGATGCATCATACATACTGGCTAACAATTCTGCGGCTACTTTATCCTGTTTGTATCCTGTAATCTTCACTTTCCATTTTTCTGTGGCGCCAGGGAGTGTCTTATCCCGGTAAGTGGCATATTCAATCTTCAGCTCTTTATTGGTCCAGGGAACAGTAATATTATTGTTATTCAGGAATACACGGTTGTTTTTAACAAAAATCCAGCTCACCTGAAATCCACCACGGTCGGCTTCCGTGACTGGAAAGCTTACCGATTGCTTTTGTTTGGATAGTCTCAGGAATGTATAACCGGGATTCGCTTGCATATTCCTGGGTGAAGCATCTTTTTGAATTTGCTGAACGACGAAGAGATCTGATGCAGCAGTACCCAGTTCGATTTTGGCAGATTGCCCCGGTTCGGTTACATCAATTTCGTTTTGGGTCCAGAGATACTCAGGTCGGTTCAGTTGATTATTTTTTTCATCAAACAATTCAATGTAACGGATGTCTTTTACGCTATCCTTATTTTTCCCTGTTGCTGTGATTTCAATCATGTAAAACCCTGTTGTCAATCCTTTTTTCGACAGCTCCCATTTCCCGTTTTCGCCTATACTATCTGTTTTTGAAAACCGCTCATCTCCGGTTGCCCAACTGGTATAGTCTGATTCATTGTCATATTCATCATAAGGGAAAAGCTTCACGTATTCATTCATTTCCATGGTGAACTGATCTGGACGTTCCCAGTAACGTTTGCGGATCAGTCTTTTTTCCTCCACCAGCTTTGAAATATTGACAGTAACTGTAGCGGGTACAAATTCGCCATTCATGTTTTCCGTCCGGATATTGAGCGAATGGAGGCTGTCAGCAGGCAGTCTGTCTGGAATAGTACTTACCAGTTTGAGTGCTTTGTAGCTGACTGAAACCTGTTTTTCGCCGCTGCGTGTTTCACCATTGATATCGGTAATGTCTGCATAGATTTTATAGTCAAATACCGGTTCAAACTTTTTTTCAATCTTTAAGTCTGGAATGGCGGTGAACTCTACCGTGAATTTTCCCTCTTTATCGGTTTTGGTCTCACCATGAGCAATCTCCATCGATGCTGTTGGCGGCTGCCACCACCGGCGAAATAGCCAGGGATAGAGAAAGCGGGGTTCTCTAACTACCCTGTATTTGACGGAAGCACCATCAATGTTATTCCCTGCATATGCTTTGGCAATGCCGGTAACTTTAATTTTGTCATTAACCTGGTAGGTGCCTTTTATCTTTTCGTAATCAACATAGAATTTAGGTCGTTTATACTCTTCCACTTTGAATCCGGCGTTTCCATATCCTTCTTTTACATAGATACTGAACTGGCCGTTCATGCTATTCGAAGGGAGTTGAAACTTTCCATTGAAAGAGCCAAATTCGTTGCTTAAAAAGTTAATGGTATCAATCCCTTTATTGTTTGCATCCCGTAATATGATGGTGCCCGGTAAACTTTTTAAGACATTGTTTTTTTTGCCACCCGATTCCTTGTTCAAGGCGATGCCTTTAAAATATAAAGTTTGTCCCGGCCGGTAGATAGCCCTGTCAGTAAACAGGTATATGGATATTTCTTTTTTCGGCGCTGCCTCTTTTACGTTGTAATAATAATTGTTTTGGTATTCTTGCATGAATAATCGGTCATTGTTATGCCGGATGTCCAATATGAAAGAAAAGTTGGTATTCCCTTTTTCAACATTTTCAGGTTTGTCTAACTGGAAATAACCATTGACATCTGTGGTGTACGCTTTGCCTCTTACTTTGATATACTTTGATTGTTTCTGATCATATTTCTTTTCCCATACCTGTACGCTGGCATTGGCCAGGGGCTGGCCGGTTTCGCGGTGCAGGACAAAATAGTCCTGGTCGTTATTGACATAACTGATGCTGGATACATAAAAGCTGCGGGCACCCAACAAGCTCTTCGCATTTTTAAAATCGGCATTGTCTGAAGCCAGCAGAATATATTCACCGGCAGGTAGTCCATCTATTTTTATCTCTGCTTTATGTTCTTGTAAATCATTGGTGGCTGGTAGTGCCTGTTCCCAACTCTTCATGGGGCCAGCACTAATGAGCGAGGGCCAGTAATCTTCGCTCCATTGATTTTCCAGTTTGGCACGTAATTTATCGTCGGTCAGGATCAGCCGGAGATACAACTTACTTACATTTCTGTAAGTGACCAATGAAAGAAAGGGTATATCCGGACTATTCACTTTTTCCAGCTGAAATTCAAAGCTGCTTCTGTTTAGTTCAAGCAGGAGGTTGCCAGCATTGATCTTTCCTTCAGAAGAGTCTTTTTGCAATTGCAGTTGTTCACAGATCTCTTTCGCTTTCATCCGGGCTAAACGATGTGTGGTATCGCCATGGGGGGTGTATTCATTGGCCTGTTCATTATAGTATTGGGCCAGCAGGTACCAGGCCTGGGCCGCCGCGGGCAGTTTCTCGTACTGCCGGGCAATATGATTGATACTGTTGAAGTAGAGCTGGTCTTTATCGGGGTGGGTGGCGTTTTCTTTTACAAATTCCAGCCGTTTGAGGTCCACATCAATCAGGGCATCTGCTTTTGCATCAGCAAGGTGGAAAGCAATCAGTTCCTGGTAGATCAATAAGGCTTTGTGTTGAAGCGACAAGGAGTCTTTAGTCACGAATTTTCGTTGTACAAAATCCGCAGCCGGGTCAAAGGCACTGGCCAGGTCAATTTCAAACGCATAAGCCGGTTTAGTGATATTCCGTTCGTCATTTTCAAAATAGTTCAATGCCTGGTGGGCCAGCATGTCATAAAGAGTGGGACGAAGATGCCGGACATTCCCTTTAATGATGATTGCGTTGAACGGATCCAGTTTTGTTTGTTGCAGACGGCGGCTGTCTTTCAAGGATTGCAGGTAAAGTTCACTGATCTTCTTATGAAAATCTTCCGCTCCCCAGGTAGCGATATCTGATTTATTGAATTTCGAAGTCTGGGTACGGTCCATTAGTTCCCATCGGTTTTCCTGGTAATAGCTCCAGTACATACCGGCTATAATATTCTTCAGCAACGACGCGACGGGTTCTTTACTTGTTTTGAGTTCAGTTTCCATTTCCCGGATGGAGAGGATTTCATTGTCTTCCCGGGTATCTGACTGCAAGCCGGATATATATAACAGGGACTTGATCACCTGGGCTTCCTGCTTTTCTTTTTTGGCGAGGGCGAAAATCTTCTTCACTTCTGTTAAAGCGGATTTAGGAAGACCTTTCTGACTGGCTGCTTCCACTTTTTTCCACTCTTTATCGTAATTCTTGACCGGGGGTTGACTATTGCTGTCCATAACAATAAGGCAAGTAAAAAAAATGGTTAGGAAAAGGTTATTGAGGAGGCGCATTTTCATGCTGGTTTATTTTAGTATAAAGTTAATTGTTCCGGGTTGTGAATGAGATGCATAATTGTGTGTGTTTTCATAAAGATTCCCGCAAGTCCACCCCGGTTTGAAAATGGTTCAATAGGGAAGATCCGGCCCCCGCCAGCGGGGGATACCGAAATGTCATTCAATTCGGGTGGCGTAATACCTGCAAATGGAATGCATGCCAGATAAGGAATGACGCAAAATCCTGCATTTCTCCGCAAAATTTGCCCGGGTCTTTAACATTTTGTTACCCCCCTGTTTTGGCACGCTGGCACGGGTTTGGAAATACCCTTTACAGAACCGTATTATTTCACTTTTAAATTTTAAGTCATGAAAAAAATCTTTACACTCTTTATCGCCTCTCTTTTTTCACTGAGCCTGATGGCTTTCGACGGAACCCGCCTGAGCATATCTTCTGCCGCTGCCAGCAAGGAACTGAAAATTGAAATTGATGGCCGCAAATTCAGTATGAAAAATAACAGCATTACGGTCGGATACATGGGCGAAGGTCGTCACCAGGTGAAGATCTTCCGCGACAGTAAGAAAAACGGATATGGTTTTGGCCGCAGGGAAGATATCGTTTATAACGGATCCATCGTTCTTCGCCGGGGCTTCCATACTGATATCACGGTTAACCGTTTTGGTAAAGTCCTGATTGATGAACGCCGCATTGACCGTAATGACGACTGGTACCAGGAAGAAGATGATGTATATGACAATGACGATTACGGATATGATAACGGAAATGGCAACGGTGGCTGGAACGGCGGTTATGGTAACGTAATGAAGGCCGGCGAATTTGAAGACCTGAAACAATCCCTCCGTAAGGAATGGTTTGAAAGCAACCGTCTTCAGTCCGTGAAATTTGTAATAGATAAAAACAATTTTACTACAAAACAGGTGAAGGAACTGATGCTGCTCTTTACTTTTGAAAAAAACAGACTGGAAATTGCCAAGTATGCATACCCTAAAACCGTGGATAAACAGAATTATTACCAGGTGAATGAAGTGCTGACGTTTAACAGCAGCAAGGAGGAGCTGGCGAAGTTTGTGAGGAGGGGGTGAGCAATGAGTAATGAGTAATCAGTAATGAGTAATTCCTAAAGCAGGAATAGCAATAAAGAAAGAGTCTCTCCGAAAACCGGAGAGACTCTTTCTTTATTGCTATTTCGAATTTAAACGACCTTCTTACTCATTATTCATTGCTGATTACTCATTTCCCGAGAACCTCAGCCATTTTCTTCCCAATATCAGCCGGGCTGCTCACCACATGGATGCCGCATTCGGTCATGATCTTCATTTTGGCAGCAGCAGTATCATCAGCACCACCTACGATGGCACCTGCGTGACCCATCCGGCGGCCGGGAGGCGCTGTCTGGCCGGCGATAAAGCCAACCACGGGTTTTTTGTTTCCATTATCCCTGATCCAGCGGGCAGCTTCGGCTTCCATGCCACCACCGATCTCGCCAATCATTACGATGGCATCGGTTTCGGGATCATTCATAAATAATTCAACGGCTTCCTTAGTAGTGGTACCAATGATGGGGTCGCCACCAATACCCACGGCAGTGGAAATGCCCAGTCCGGCCTTAGCTACCTGGTCAGCTGCTTCGTAAGTGAGGGTACCTGACTTGGATACGATACCCACGCGGCCTTTGATGAATACAAAGCCGGGCATGATACCCACTTTGCTTTCCTCGGCTGTGATTACGCCGGGGCAGTTGGGACCTACCAGCCGGGTGTTTTTCCCTTGCAGGTAATTCTTCACCTTTACCATATCCTGTACGGGAATGCCTTCTGTGATACAAACCACCAGGCCGATTCCGGCTTCAGCGGCTTCCATCACTGCATCGGCAGCAAATGCCGGGGGAACGAAAATGATGCTTACATCCGCACCGGTTGTTTTAACGGCATCGGCCACGGTATTAAATACAGGACGTTCGAGGTGTGTGCTGCCGCCTTTACCGGGCGTAACCCCACCCACCACATTGGTGCCGTATTCGATCATTTGTGTAGCATGGAAGGTACCTTCTGTACCGGTGAATCCCTGAACCAGGATTTTCGAGTTTTTATTTACGAGGATACTCATATTTTGGTCTTAAAAGTGGTGCAAAAGTAAGGCTTTTACGGGGTTTTGCTGACTACTTTATTTGCAGGTTGACGAAGATCAGAGGGAGGGACCATCTTTACGCATCATGTCATCCATATTCCGGAGACTCGGGATTTTACCGGTCATTTCCAGCATCCGCATATCCTTGGCATCCTGCAGGAACTCGGAAGCAAAAATGAAGCTGTTGAGCCGCTCATTCTTGCTGAAAATGATGTCTTTTTTGGAGCCTTCCCATTCTTTCCGGCCCTGATACATGTAAAGGATATAATCGCCGATCTCCATCACACTGTTCATATCGTGGGTGTTGACCACCGTGGTCATATTAAATTCAATCGTGATCTCTTTGATCAGTTTGTCAATCACCAGGGACGTTTGAGGATCCAGTCCCGAGTTGGGCTCATCGCAAAACAGGTATTTGGGATTAAGTACAATGGCTCTTGCCAGGGCCACCCTTTTTTTCATCCCGCCGCTGAGTTCAGCGGGGAACTTCCGGTTCACATCCTTCAGGTTTACCCGGTCCAGCACTTCATTCACCCGGTCCAGTTTTTTACGATGACTGTCTGTCGTAAACATGCTCAGGGGGAACATGATATTTTCTTCCACATTGAGACTGTCGAACAGGGCTGAACCCTGGAACAGCATCCCGATTTCCTTGCGGATATTGGTTTTTTCCTCTCTGCTCATTGACGTAAACTGCTGGCCACCGTAAAGGATATCTCCGCTGTCGGGTTCAAACAGACCCACAATACATTTCTGCAAAACTGTTTTACCACTCCCGCTGGACCCGATGATCAGGTTGCACTGACCGGCTTTCATGACGGCACTGACATCCTCGATCACCACACGGCCATCAAAACTTTTCTTTATGTTGTGTACTTCGATCATGTATGTTGTTACAGGAGTAAAGCGGATAATAAATAATCGGCAAATAAGATCAGGATACAACTCACCACCACAGCCTTGGTACTCGCTCTTCCGATTTCCAGGGCACCTCCTTTTACATAATAGCCGTAAAAGGCGGGAATGCTGGAAATGATAAAAGAGAATACATAGGATTTGATCAGGGCGAATATTACATTATAGGGGACAAAAAACTCAAGCAATCCCTTGTCATACATACTGGTTGAAAGAATGCCTGCAGCCGTACCGGCCAGCCGTCCGCCCCAGATGCCCAATGCCATGGCGATTACCACAAGCATGGGAATCATCAGCAATGCTGCAACGATTTTGGGAAGAATAAGATAGGTCTTGGTATTTACCCCCATGATCTCGAGCGCATCGATTTGTTCGCTGACCCGCATATTTCCCAGTTCACTGGCAATCCGGCTGCCGGCCACACCAGCGAGTACGATACAGACCAGGGTAGGGGCAAATTCGAGGATAACGGTGTCCCTTACGATCTGGGCGATAGTGGAAGGGGGAATCAGGGGACTGACCAGCTGGTAGGCGGTCTGAATGGTGGAAACGGCCCCGATAAAGACGGAAATAATTGCCACAATGCCCAGGGAGCCAAAACCAATTTCGGTGCACTGGTGAACGAATTCCTTCCAGTACATTTTATGGTTTTCCGGCTTGGAAAACATCCCCTTGATCATCAGGAGATAGCGGCCGATGTCGTTGAAAATGGTCATACCGGGTGCTAAGATACAGGATGAAAAATTAAAAGCCAGT
Organism: Chitinophagaceae bacterium; assembly: GCA_035439525.1. GTDB lineage: Bacteria > Bacteroidota > Bacteroidia > Chitinophagales > Chitinophagaceae > JJ008. Next base: position 1,417 of record DAORKK010000134.1, on the reverse strand, counting down.
CTGAGCAGGGCGGACTGGCTTTTTTAGCTTTAATATAGCGGTTTAGTGTATTTCTTTCGGTTCTTTACGGATACGTTTCCACCAGGGTGATTTTTTTACGATATCCTGGGTGGAAATACGGCTTTTAAGCTGCGCATCCACTACGGCAATCTGGGCCATATTGATAATGCTCCTGATCGAACTGCCCAATTGAAGTACATGCACGGGTTTTTTCAATCCCAGGAGGATGGGACCAACCGCATCTGCCACGTCGAGTTCTTTCATCAGGTTGTAGGCAATATTACCGGCGGCCAGGTTGGGGAAGATCAAGGTGTTTACGTCCTGGTCTACCAGTTCACTAAACGGATAATTCTCCTTCATCATTTCCTTACTCAGGGCTACGCCGGCCTGCACTTCACCATCTACAATAAGACTAGGCATTTTTGATTTCACGATTTTCCGGGCTTCCGCTACCAATCTGGCTTCCGGTGAATCACTGCTGCCAAACGTGGAGTAACTCAGCATGGCGATCCTGGGAACAATATTGAACTGCCGCACTTCACGGGCCGCGAGGAGGGTGATCTCGGCCAGTTCTTCCGCTGTCGGATTAAAGTTTACCGTGGTATCAGCGAGGAACAAAGGGCCTTTCTTGGTCAGCATCATGTACATGCCGGCGATTTTGCGAACGCCCTCTTCGGTACCGATAGTCTGAATAGCCGGACGAATCGTATCCGGATAGTTTTTTGAAAGTCCGGAGATCATGGCATCGGCGTCCCCGCATTCCACCATCATACAACCATAATAGTTGCGGTCCTTCATGATCTTCCTGGCCTCATAGGCATTGAAGCCGCGACGGCCCCGCTTGGCAAAAAAGATCTCGGAATACTGATTTCTTTTTTCTTCCTGCGCATCACTGCGCGGGTCAAAAATGGGCAGGTCTTCAATATCAATTCCATTGGCATCAGCAATGGTGCGGATCTTGTTTTCATCACCTAACAGGATCGGGTAGCCGATTCCTTCATCAAAGATAATCTGGGCCGATTTTAGGATTTTAACATTATCCGCTTCAGCAAATACAATTCGTTTGGGATCCCGGCGGGCTTTATTCCCGATAGCACGCATTACCTGGTTATCAAGTCCGAGACGTTTGTTCAGGTCATTGACATAACCCTCCCAGTTGGTGATCGGCAGTTTGGCTACACCGCTCTCCATAGCTGCTTTGGCAACAGCAGGTGCAACGGTGGCGAGTAAGCGCGGATCGAGGGGTTTGGGAATGATATAGTGTTCGCCGAAACTGATATTCGTTTCGTTGTAAGCCATATTGACGATATCCGGTACCGGTGTCTTGGCCAGATCCGCAAGCGCTCTTACCGCCGCGAGTTTCATGGCTTCATTGATCTGCCGGGCCCGCACATCCAGGGCGCCGCGGAAGATGTAG
>DAORKK010000133.1:0-9263 GCA_035439525.1 Chitinophagaceae bacterium | reverse complement strand
TTCCTCGCGTATCATCGAATTAAACCACATGCTCCACCGCTTGTGCGGACCCCCGCCAATTCCTTTGAGTTTCAACCTTGCGGACGTACTTCCCAGGTGGTAAACTTAACGCTTTCGCTAAGACACTAACTGTGTATCGCTAATGTCGAGTTTACATCGTTTAGGGCGTGGACTACCAGGGTATCTAATCCTGTTTGATCCCCACGCTTTCGTGCCTCAGTGTCAATACAGGGCTGGTGAACTGCCTTCGCAATCGGTGTTCTGTGACATATCTAAGCATTTCACCGCTACATGTCACATTCCATCCACCTCGACCTGATTCAAGCTAAGCAGTATCAATGGCAGTTTCGGAGTTGAGCTCCGAGCTTTCACCACTGACTTACCAAGCCACCTACGCACCCTTTAAACCCAGTGAATCCGGATAACGCTTGCACCCTCCGTATTACCGCGGCTGCTGGCACGGAGTTAGCCGGTGCTTATTCATATGGTACCGTCAGACGAGTTAGAAAACCCTTTTTTCGTCCCATATAAAAGAAGTTTACAATCCAGAGGACCTTCATCCTCCACGCGGCATGGCTGGTTCAGACTTTCGTCCATTGACCAATATTCCTTACTGCTGCCTCCCGTAGGAGTCGGGCCCGTGTCTCAGTGCCCGTGTGACTGGTCGTGCTCTCACACCAGTTACTGATCGCAGGCTTGGTGGGCCGTTACCCCGCCAACTACCTAATCAGCCGCACAGCCATCTTCAAGTGATAAATCTTTAACAACAAAGTGATGCCACTCCGTTGTACTATGGGGTATTAATCCAAATTTCTCTGGGCTATTCCCCGCTCGAAGGAAGGTTCTGTACGTGTTCCGCACCCGTTTGCCGGTCGCCATCAACTGTATTGCTACAGTCATGCTGCCCCTCGACTTGCATGTATTAAGCCTGCCGCTAGCGTTCATCCTGAGCCAGGATCAAACTCTCCATTGTAAATGATGTTTGATACTGACATGTTTTTATTCTCATTAGAAAATTTAACAGTGTCAAATCTAAATGTAAATTTAGCTTGACTTACCTATTTGTTTTCTTCCCGAATTGCTTCGGAAAGAAGTGCTATTGTTTCCCAACTTTCAAAGATCTTTTGCCGTTTTACCAGCACCCCGTTTTTGATTGGGAGTGCAAAGGTAAGGGCTTTTTTATTTCTACCAAATTTTTCTTCATTTTTTTCGAAAAAATTTCAGAAGCTTTTGGACTGAAAATCAACTTGTTTAGTGAAGAACTGACCCGCTTTTTTGGAAGCGGACGGCAAAGGTAGGGGTTTGTTTATTACCAGCAAATTTTATTGCTGATTTTTCTTCAAAACTTTCTTCCTTTTATCCTTCAAAACCTTCAGAGAACTACCCGTTTTTTCAAGCGGGTTGCAAAGATAAGGGCGCCCTGTTTACTAACCAACGATTTTCACCAGAAATATCACCCCGGATTTTGAAATGCAGTACTGATGCAGGTTTTCAGCGAAAAAAACTTTGAAATTTTCTTCCTAACTCGCCCTTTTTGAGGCTTTTTCGTACCTCACAGATCCCAAAAAAGAGGATTTCCGGGCTTATTCACAGCACTGTAAAAGTTCTGAAGCGCCCTCCATCCCCCTAAAAAAATCAGTATAAACTACTACAAGTGAGCCCAATGACTCATTTCCCGGAGCAGTTTGCTGTTCCGGATTACCGAAAAAGACACCCAAAATGGACTTATTGAGGAAAATAGGCCGCCGGATAACTGACCTGCAACAAAAACAACCCATGTGCCGGCACGGCAAAACTGGCTTTGGTACAATCCCTGGCTTCTATAATAGACCGGAATTCGTCCAGACTGATCTTTCCCCGCCCTACTTTAAGCATAGTGGCAGTCAGCGCCCGGACCATCCCCCTTAAAAACCGGTTGCCTTTAACCCGGTACACGAGGCATGATCCTTCCTCCACCCACTCACTGAGTTCCAACCGGCATTTAAACGTCTTTACCTGCGTATTACGCTTGGAAAAAGACGTGAAGTCTTCATACTCCTTCAGCATGCCTGCGGCGGCCTGCATACGCTCCAGATCGATCTGGTATGGGAAATAATAGGCCCGGTCCTGCAGGAAGGGATCCTTGGACCGATAGATAAAGTACTTGTATTCGCGGCTGACCGCATCAAAACGGCTATGTGCTTCCCCTGTCACCGGCAGCAGTTTATGTAATACAATATCCGGGGGCAAAATAGCATTCAGCTTATAAACGAACTGAGGATGCAACGCTCCCTCAAAATCAAAGTGAAAAAAATTCTGAAGGGCATGTACCCCGGCATCCGTGCGGGAGGAACCGGTGAGACTGACCGGCTCCCGTTGTAATACAGCGATCGCTTTCTCCACTTCGGATTGTATCGTTACTGCATTTTCCTGGGTCTGGAACCCACTGTAAGCAGTGCCTTTGTATGCTATTTCCAGGAAGTAACGGGACATATTCAGTCGGGAGTTAGTAGTCAGGAGTCGAGAGTCGCTTTCTTAGCATTTCACTGCTATAATACGAATCAATGTATCATTGCTTTGAACCGATTGATATAATAGGGATCTTTTAATTCGGATTCAAGGGTGGCAAATGCGGCCTTGTCAGTGGTATATTTATAAGCCGCATCAAAGAAATTGTATTTGGCCTCATCATTGAGGAATAAAGCACTCAGATTCTTCAACTGGGCAGCCGTAAAACATTTCAGTTTGAAATATTTCTTCGCCTGGCTGATCATCTCCTCATCCCCTTCTGAAGCAGCCATTGATTTACGAAGGGCAAAGAAATCAGCCTCCGTCGCTGTCTCCACACATGAACCGGCCGTCACCGGCTTATCCGCCGGTACAACCGGTTTCCCTTCCGCTTTCACTTCCACAACCGGCTTAACGGGTTCTGCGGGTTTTACTTTTTCTTCAACCACTGGATTCTTTTCGTCCGGTTTGGTTGCTGTAGCCTGAATTTCTAAAAACTTCTTTTCAACTTTAGGTGTCTCTTTCACCAGGGCTACCACCTGCTTCGGATTTGGAATAAGTAAACGAATAGTATCAATCTTCCCTCCTTCCCAGGTATCCATAAACACCAAACCAAACCCTTCGGTGGTTGAACTCTCTGATCGTTTGGTTACGACTGAACTTTTATACACCACTTCTGTCACAGCTTCAGCTTTTTCCGGAATATTTTCCACGGGAATTACTTGTTCCTGATCGGGTGCCAATTTCGGTTCTTCCTTTTTTGTTTCATTGACAAGCGGAGGAATAACCGTTGCTTTCGTTACTGTATCCGGAACAACGGGTACTTTAATTTCCTTTTCCTTCACTGCAATGACCGTGTCTTCCTTTTTTTCTTCTTTATTGTCGGCAACCGTTTCTGCTTTTGCCAGAACAGGCTCTGTTTTAACCGGGGATACTTCTTCCTTTTTCTCTGTAATCAGCCGGGGGCTGGCTTCCTCAGGCGTAACAACTACCTGCTTCGGCTCATCAGCTGAAACGGATTTTTGTGGTTCCGACTTAGGCTGCTCAACGACCACAATAGCAGGTTTAACTTCCGGCTTTACCTCCTCCACTTTGGGTGCAGGCGGATTTTCCCGGAGTGAGGGATCTCCGGTGGCTTTGGATAAAAGATCAGTAAACGGAGAAACTTCTTTTCCCGCCGTTGCCTGTTGCTGTCCGGTCACTGGTACTGTTTCTGAATACTGTACAGTCAGGCGCTGCAAGTCAAAAAGCCCCCATCCTTTTTCTCCAAAATCCTTCAACAGAAATCCATGATCCTTTTGCTCCGTCCTGACCGTAAATACCTGTTCGCGAATGCCTGGTTTAATAAAACCAATTGTGATAGTATAAGTAGTATCAACCAACCGAGATAGAATCAGGTAGCCGCTGGCAGATGAAGAATGTACCTTTCCATTCAGCTTTAAAAAAAATGGCTGCGCCGGTTCTGCCTGCAGGTACATAAAATACACTTTCTGGGCAGATGCGGTCATAAAAAAAACCGCCAGCACTATCAAAAAGATAAATCGTTTCATACAACCTGATTGGTTCGTAACAAATTTAACTGAATTGGGGGAATATTAGGGAATGGTAAATAGGAAATGGAAAATAGGAAATACAGAGTAGCCTGTCCTTCCCGCCTGTCTACCGTAGTTTTAACACAGGTAGGAAACGAAGTGAGGGAGTGGGGCGGAACACAAGGACTTGTTAAAGCTGGTAACCTTCCATCCAAAAACCATGTCTGATGGCAGGCGAATCACCTAATTTTGCCGCCTAAATTCAACTATTATTTATGAAGAAAGTATTGCTTTCCCTTCTTTTTCTCCTGGCTGGTTTTACCATGATGGCGCAAACCAAACCGGCGGCAGACACTACCTGGAAAAAAGAATACCGGGAAACGGCCACCCGGATCAATAACCTGGTGCACACCAGGCTGGACGTAAAGCCGGACTTCAGTAAATCCTGGCTCTACGGAAAAGCCTGGATCACCCTGAAACCACATTTCTACGCCACGGATTCCCTGACCCTCGATGCGAAAGGAATGGAGTTTAAAAAAATCGCCCTGGTTAAAGGCACCCAACAACTGCCGCTGAAATACTCGTATGATGACTGGCAATTGAAAATCAGGCTGGATAAAACCTATAAAGCCAGTGAATCCTATACAGTATATATAGAGTACACGGCCAAGCCGGATGAGTTTGAAGAAAAGTATGCCAAGGGCGCCATGCTCGGTATCAAAGGCATGTACTTTATCAATCCAAAAGGAGAAGATAAAAATAAGCCCACCCAGATCTGGACACAGGGTGAAACGGAATCCAGTTCCGCCTGGTTCCCTACGATTGATAAAACCCAGCAGAAAACCACCCAGGAACTTACAGTAACGGTAGACAATAAATATGTGACCCTGAGTAATGGTAAACTGATGTCACAAAAGAAAAATGCCGACGGCACCCGGAGCGATTACTGGAAAATGGACCTGCCTCACTCCCCTTACCTGTTCTTCCTCGGAGTGGGTGATTACGCGGTAATAAAAGACAGCTGGAGAGGCAAGGAAGTAAATTACTATGTGGAAAAGGAATATGCCTCCGTTGCGAAGAAGATCTTTGGTAACACCCCGGAAATGATGAGCTTCTTTTCAAAAATCACCGGCGTGGATTTTCCCTGGATTAAATATTCACAGATCACCGGACGTGATTATGTGGCAGGTGCTATGGAAAATACCACCGCCACCATTCACCAGGAAAGTGCCCAGCAGGATGCCCGGGAACTGGTGGATGGCAATAACTGGGAAGGAACGATTGCGCACGAGCTTTTTCACCAGTGGTTCGGCGATTATGTAACCGCAGAAAGCTGGAGCAACCTGACCGTAAACGAATCGTTCGCAGATTACAGCCAGACCCTGTGGGATGAATACAAATATGGAAAAGATGCCGGCGATGCTGAAAATTACCAGGGCATGCAGGGCTACCTGATGAGTGGCAGCGATAAAAAAGACCTGGTCCGTTTTCATTATAAAGACCGGGAAGATATGTTTGATGCCGTGAGCTATCAGAAAGGTGGACGTATCCTGCATATGCTGCGCACGTTTGTAGGTGACAGTGCTTTCTTCAAATCGCTGAATAATTACCTGACGACGAATAAATTCAAATCCGCGGAAGCACACCAGCTGCGCCTGGCCTTTGAAGAAGTAACCGGACGTGACCTGAACTGGTTCTTTAACCAATGGTACTTCGGCAGCGGACATCCGCAGGTGGATATCAGCTACCAGTACAACGATACCACGGGTATTGCCAACGTAATCGTAAAGCAAACCCAGAAAACCAAACTCTTCACCCTGCCCCTGGCCATTGATGTCTATACCGGTGCGGAGAAAACCCGTTATAATGTTTGGTCAAAAAATGCGGCCGATACATTCAGCATCCCTTACAAGACCCGTCCGGACCTGATCAATGTGGATGGCGATAAAGTGATGTTATGGGTAAAGAAAGACGCCAAGACACTGGACAATTATATTCACCAGTATAAATATGCCGGAAAATATATGGATCGCCGCGAAGCCATTGATTTTGCCGCTAAGAACCAATCCGATTCCAAAGCCGTTGATCTGTTGAAAACCGCGCTGAACGACCCTTACAAAGGACTTCGCGGATTTGCCATCAGTAAACTGGACCTGAAGAAAGAAGCCGTGAAAAAAATGGCAGAGCCTTTACTGGCCGATATGGCTAAAAATGAAAAAGCAGCTACTGTAAAAGCGTCAGCTATTGACCGCCTGGCTGAATTTGGCAAGAAAGAATATGCAGACCTCTTCAAAGCCGCGGTAAATGACTCGTCCTACTCTGTGGCCGGGAATGCCCTGAATGCATTGATCAGTGTTGACCCTGAAGCAGCCGTTCCAATTGTAAAGAAACTCTCCGGGACACCCATGAAAGGAATTTTACAGTCTGTGGTAATGAGTGAGATTCTCAAGTCAGGGGATGAATCAATGGCCGATCAGATCATCGGTGATTTCGCTAAAATGCCACTCGGACAAGGAAAATTTGAAGCCTTGAACGGCATGACCACATACCTGGCCGCGATAAAAAATACAGAAAAGATAAAATGGGGTGTGGATGAAGTGGTGAAGTTCCGCGAACAAGTGCCGGAAAACTTCCGCAGTCAGACCGATCCTTTTATCAACAGCATGGTGCTGAAAGGCATCCTGGCCGCCAAGGGCAAACAATTAAAGGAAACACCGGATGATAAAGCGCTGGCTGAACTGGTGGAATATATCAAGGCCAAGTTGCCGGAGGCGGATAAGAAGGGATTCTGAGTGAGTGGTGAGTGTGAGTAGTGAGTAGTGAGTGGTGAGTGGTGAAATGTCATTAAAGTAAAGTGCCCTCCGATTTTCGGAGGGCACTTTGTATAAGTATAGTTTATTTTTTTAACTGATAACTGTACTTAGGATGGGCTGTTGACCTGCCTACCGGCAGGCAGGCTACTAACTACCGACTACTATCTACTAACTAGACTACCAGCTTCCACTCGATCCGCCCCCACCAAACGATCCGCCGCCGAAGCCGCCAAATCCACCACCACCACTGCTGCCGCCGCCACCTCCAGACCAACCTCCGCCGGACCATCCGCCTCCACCAAAACCTCCCCAGCCACGATAACCGCCGCGGGATACATAGGTACCTCCGCCACGGCCTGAACCAAAAATGATCAGCAGTACAATGATGATGAAAATAATAGTGCCTATACCGGGCGATTTTGATGATTTTCGTTTGCCATAGCCAGCCGGAGCCTGGTAACGGCCCTCTGCTGCTTTTATAAGGTCATCCACGCCTTCATCAATACCGCGGTAATAATTACCTGCTTTGAAATTGGGCGTAAAGGCATTATCGATAATACTCTTAGATTGCAGGTCGGTAATAGCTCCTTCGAGACCATAACCCATCTGAATGGTCATTTTACGATCCTCTGTGGCGATCAGAATAACAAGTCCATTATTAAAATCTTTATTGCCTACCCCCCATTTACGTCCGAGCTCGATCGCTGCATCCTCAATGGAATAACCATCGGTGGATTTAACCAGTACGACCGCAAACTGATTAGAAGTAGAGTCATCATACTTCACCAGTTTATTTTCGAGCGTTGCTATCTGTTCGGAAGTCAGCGTACCTGAATAATCATTCACCAGCTTCGCGGGACTTGGAGGCGTGCTGATAATTTTTTCCATCTGTCCGAAAGACAGGAATGAAAACAATAAAACAGGTATCAGGAGTAATTTCTTCATGGATGTCATTTGCCGAAAACGATCTGGTCCGGCAGTTCATTTTTATCGGTATCGCTATCGTAAGGAAAATGGGTGGTCAGGGCATCCCCGATCTGGATCACACATTCAGCAATTCCTTTGGCATAATCCTGTTTGTTAAACGTGCTGAGCATTTCCTTCACCACATTATTCCAGTAGTCCGGTCCGGTCTTTTTATAAATACCCTCATCTGCAAATACCGCCAGTTGATGATCTTTCAGGGCCACATACACGAGTACGGCGTTGCGGTCATCCGTTTTTTCCATTTGCAGGGAAAAGAATAACTCAGCGGCCCGGTCGATTGCATCCATAAACCGGCAGCGGCTTTCCACGTAGACCCGCACTTCTCCACTCGTTCGTTTCTCTGCCTGACGGATCGCTTTTACAATCAGCCGGTTTTCTTCCTCATCGAGGAGCGGTTTGTTTTTTTGCCAGGGAAATAATTTCACCGGAAAATTGATTAGGAGTTAAAATTTTATTTCGACTGCTTTTTCCGCACCAGCATCGGCCTGGAATCCGGTCTTCTGACTGAATCCCAACAAGCCGGCGACCAGGTTAGTCGGGAAGCTTCGGACTTTCTGATTGTAATCAGCACTGCCGCATTAAAATCGTTTCGGGCAATTCTGATCCTGCGTTCAGTACCTTCCAGCTGGGTTTGTAATCCGGCATAGGCGTCCGTTCCTTTCAGGTTCGGATAGCGTTCAATCTGAATGATCAGGCGGTTTACGGAACCGGCCACTTCATTTTGCAGTTGCTGCTGTTTTTCAAAATTCGCCCCGCTGAGTTCAGTTATGGTAAGACCGGCAGCTGCTTTAGCCCGGGCTTCCGCAATTTTCTCCAAGGTCCCCTGTTCAAAATCGGAGACGCCCTTTACCACATTCACCAGGTTGGGAATAAGGTCCAGCCGGCGTTGATAGGTACTTTGTACCTCCGCCCATTGCTGATTCACTTTCTCTTCCTTTTTTACAAAGGAATTATAGGAAGAGGAGATCCAGATCAGTAAAATGACCAGGATACCTCCTCCTATGAATAATCCGGTATATTTTTTTTGCATGATCAGCCAGGCTTAGAATTTAACCTTGGGTGCTTTTTCAGCGCCTTCATCGGCTTTGAAACCTTCCTTCGCACTAAAACCAAACATACCCGCCAGCAGGTTCATCGGGAATGAACGCACTTTCAGGTTATACTGATTAATCGCTTCGTTGAACGTTTTACGGGAATTTTTTACATCGTTCTCAATGCTCTCCAGCTGACCCTGCAACTGCTTAAAGTTATCCGTGGCCTTTAGATCAGGGTAGTTTTCAACTACTGCAAGCAAACGACTGAGAGCTCCGGTCATTTGTCCCTGGGCTTGTTGGAATTTCGCCATGTTCTCCGGTGTCAGCTGATCGGCCGTGAAATTTACGGAAGTAGCTTTCGCCCTGGCTTCCACCAGGCCGGTCAGGGTTTCCTTTTCAAAGTTGGCGGC
>DAORKK010000132.1:5473-9291 GCA_035439525.1 Chitinophagaceae bacterium | reverse complement strand
GCTATGTTTATACCCACCCTGACCATTGCCATTGTGATAGCGTGGCGTACCCGTCAGTTGAAATCAGAGCTGGCCCATAACCTGGCCATAGCCTTCTGGATTACCGCCAATGGCTATTGGATGATCAGTGAATTTTTTCACTTTGATGAGTCTATTGTTTTTGGCACCTGGACCGGAAAACATATGGCCCTGATCCCTTTTTTGATCGGCGCACTGATACTTTTTTATTACTATGTATTCATCCGTCCGAAAGAAAAAAGAGCAAACGAAACAACGACAATGTAATTAATCACGGATACCGGCCATTCTTTTATCAATGATCTTATCTTGCCGGGTGGGGTCCTGGTTCAGCAGTTCGCAAATGGTTGCATATAATCCCGGCTCCTCATCCCTGAGTGATTCGGGTGTTTCAAAAAAGGTTTCAATACAGACCGCCCAGAACTCATCAAAATTAGTGGCCGCATAACTGTCAAGCAGATGAGGGTCGCCTTCTTTCATGGCTCTGAAAACAGGTCCGCCTTCCACACGGAATTCCTGCAACCGTCTTTTAAAACCACGGTCATGCCGGTCCTGGTAACCAAGGAAAACATCATAGGAAATGGCATGCGCCATCTCATGCAGTCCCACATTGACCCCATCCGTATAATCATGATAGCCCCGCGCAAAATGATCCCAGGAAATATAGATTCCGTTCCGGCTGACATGGCCGTAATAGGTTTCATTGTCATGATGTAATACATATTCCTTCCGGATCACATGGATCACGTGGAAATAATCCATCAGAAAATTCGGTAACCCGAATGTCAGTTGAACGGCGGCGGCGCTGATTAATATCAGGATGGATTCATCCTCTTCCAGTTCATGAAAACGGAATTCCTTTGATTGGGCAAATTCCACCGTGCGTTGCATAAACCTTGAACGCATATGCAACGGCAAACTGGCATAGTACGGATTATACCTGCTCAGCCATTCATCATACTCAGTTCCTTTCTCCTCAACTACCGCTCGCGCCAGTTTTTTTCTTTTTTCCGGAGAAAGTTCAGCATAGGGCACCTCTTCTTCTTTCTTTTTCCAATTGGCAAGGGCCAAGAAAAGTATAAATAAACCGAAAATGATGGCCAGATCGGCTGAATCCATTGGTTTACTTTCACCTGAAGGCTTTGCATTTGACTGATATGGCTGATACTCCTCAACAGGAGGCGGAGGTCGCAACCAGATTGTATCTCCGTATGTGGAAATATAAAAGTTATCGAAACCGGCTGAATCAGAATAAGGTGTGGTGGTGGTATCCCCGGGCATAAAGCAGCAAATTTACAAATTTTCTCTCCGCAGACAAGGGATGGATACGACCGGAAAATATACCCCGATTTGCTATCTTTGCCCCCCGGCCAAAAGCCCCGGGACACTGCCGATCCGCTGATAGAACGGCCCTGTCAACCCGTAAACTTATCAACTTTTCAACCTTTCAACATATCAACCGACCATGTACAGAACTCATACCTGCGGCGAACTCAGAGCAACCCATACCGGCAACCAGGTAACCCTTGCTGGCTGGGTACAGACCGTCCGCAAATTCGGCGCTATTACATTTGTGGACCTGCGTGACCGTTATGGCATCACCCAATTGCTTTTCGGGGAAGACCTGAACAAGGAACTGGAGGACAGTCCCCTGGGTCGCGAGTTTGTATTACAGGCCACCGGTACCGTCAGTGAGCGGAGTAATAAGAACCCGAATCTCCCTACCGGTGATATTGAGATCGCCATCAGTTCTTATAAGATATTGAATAAATCAGCCGTTCCTCCCTTCACCATCCAGGATGATACAGATGGAGGGGATGATCTGCGCATGAAATACCGTTACCTTGACCTGCGCAGAAATGCAGTAAAACGTAACCTCGAACTCCGTTATGCCGTGAACCGTGCCGCCCGGAATTACCTGCACAACCAGGGTTTCATGGATATTGAAACACCGTTCCTGATCAAGTCCACCCCTGAAGGAGCCCGCGACTTTGTCGTGCCTTCCCGGATGAACCCCGGTCAGTTTTATGCCCTGCCCCAGTCACCCCAGACCTTCAAGCAACTGTTGATGGTGAGTGGCTATGATCGCTATTACCAGATCGTAAAATGTTTCCGTGATGAAGACCTGCGGGCCGACCGCCAGCCGGAATTCACCCAGATCGATTGCGAAATGGCTTTCGTGGAGCAGGAAGATATCCTCAGCATGTTTGAAGGATTGATCAAATCAGTTTTTAAGGACGTAAAAGGCATTGACTATACCGACACAGTAGAGCGTATGACCTGGGAAGATGCCATGTGGAATTTCGGAAATGATAAACCCGATATCCGCTTTGGCATGAAACTGCTGAACCTGAAAAAACCGGGGTCTGTTTATACAAACAAACAAGGCCAGTCTGCTTTAATCGATGGCGCCGACTTTAAAGTATTCGATGAAGCAGAAACCGTGATCGCCATTGCCGTTCCTGGCTGCAGCGAATACAGCCGCAAGCAAACGGATGAACTGACCGAATGGGTCAAGCGTCCGCAGATCGGCATGAAAGGGCTGGTCTTTATCAAGTGTAATACCGACGGCACATATAAAAGCAGTGTCGATAAATTCTATAGTGAAGAGAAACTCAAAGCCATTGCCGATGCCGCTGGTGCCAAAGCCGGTGATCTGGTATTGATCCTGGCCGGTGCCGAAGAAAGAACCCGTAAAGCCGTCAGCGAACTGCGGCTGGAGATGGGTAAGCGGCTGGGGCTTCGTAAGGATGATGAATTCCGTTTGCTCTGGGTACTCGACTTCCCGTTATTTGAATACGATGAGGAAGGCAACCGCTGGGTGGCCCGTCACCATCCGTTCACTTCACCGAAGCCGGCGCAGATCGAAACGATGATCAATAATAACCCCGTCATTGAAAATGCGGCTGAATACCTGCAGCATCCCTATGCCAATATCAAGGCCAATGCCTATGACATGGTACTCAACGGAAATGAGATCGGCGGTGGTTCCATCCGGATCTTCCAGCGCGAACTGCAGGAAAAAATGTTTGCCGCCCTTGGCATGGACAAGGAAGAACAACTGCACAAATTCGGCTTCCTGCTCGGCGCCTTCGAATACGGTGCGCCTCCGCATGGTGGTATCGCCTTCGGATTCGACCGGCTCTGTTCCATCCTCGGTGGAAGTGAAAGCATCCGCGACTTTATCGCCTTCCCGAAAAACAATTCAGGACGCGACGTGATGCTCGATGCCCCGGCAACGATTGATGAGAAGCAGTTTGAGGAATTGCAGATAAAACTAAACCTGAAGTAAATCTGGCATGGCTATCCGCTACGCGGATTTTTTTTTAACACATAGGTTTAGTTATTTCACGAAAGATCAGAGAGACTTAAAATTACAACTCTCTTTTAACGGGACAAACCGATTAGAATAACATAGGTTACACATAGATGCCTTGTATTCTATGTGTAACCTATGTCCCTATGATACTATGTGTTTAAACCGCGGCGAAGCCGCACTCCGCTACGCGGATTTTTTAAACACATTGGTTTAGTTATTTCACGAAAGATCAGAGTGACTTAAAATTACAACTCTCTTTTAACGGGACAAACCGATTAGAATAACATAGGTTACACATAGATGCCTTGTATTCTATGTGTAACCTATGTCCCTATGATACTATGTGTTTAAACCGCGGCGAAGCCGCACTCCGCTACGCGGATTTTTTAAACACATTGGTTTAGTTATTTCACGAAAGATCAGAGTGACTTAAAATTACAACTCTCTTTTAACGGGACAACCTGATAAGAATAACATAGGA
>DAORKK010000132.1:0-5373 GCA_035439525.1 Chitinophagaceae bacterium | reverse complement strand
GACTTAAAATTACAACTCTCTTTTAACGGGACAACCTGATAAGAATAACATAGGAGACACATAGAAATACAATCTCTTCTAGGTCTCTTCTATGTTCCTATGTGCCTATGTGTTTAAATCGCTGCGAAGCCGCATTCCATTTAGTCACTCTCCCAACAACCGCCTCAGCCTTTCCTCCAGCTTCTCCGCATTAGGCAGCATAGCTTTCTCCAATCCGGCATTCATCGGTACAGCCGGGAGATTCAGTGCGCCCATCACTTCCACCGGTGCATCCAGGCTGGTAAAACAATGGTAGGCGATCCGGCCGGCCAGGGCTTCAGCGAATGAGTTGTTCTGTTGTTCTTCGGTCAGCACCAGGCATTTTCCATGGGCTTTGACTCTTTCAAAAATCAGGGTTTCATCGAGCGGATATAAAGTGCGAAGGTCAATTACTTCTACCCTTCCCGGTATCTTTTTAGCCGCTGCTTTGGACCAGTATACGCCCATGCCATAAGTGATCACGAGACAGGATTCACCATTCGCTATAGCTGCTGTATCGGCTTCCACTGCAACGCTGGCCTTCCCCAAGGGAATAATATAATCGCGGGAAGGCTCCACCATTTTAGCTTCTTCCGTTCCGGGTACTTTACTCCAGTAAAGTCCTTTATGTTCGAGCATCACTACCGGATTTCCGTCATGATAAGCGGCTTTCATCAATCCTTTCATATCGGCGGCATTGGAAGGATACACCACTTTAATTCCCTTTATTGAAAGCAACGTAGTTTCCACACTTCCACTATGATACGGACCTCCACCTCCATAAGCGCCTATAGGTACCCGTAATACCATCGAGATCGGAAATTTGCCCATTGTGAGGTAACAGCTCTTGGAGATCTCGGTCACCAGCTGATTGAATCCGGGATAAATATAATCGGCGAACTGTACTTCCACCACGGGTTTGATACCCACGGCATTCAGTCCTACCGTCGATCCTACGATATAAGCTTCCTGTATCGCCGTGTTGAATACCCGGTGATCGCCGAACTGCTCCGCCAGGGTGGCCGCTTCGCGGAATACGCCACCCAACCGTTTACCCACATCTTGCCCGTAGATGATCATGTCGGGATTGTCTTCCATTAATTCGCGGATCGCATACAGGGCAGCATCCACCATCAGTACTTTCTCCGCATTGGCAGGGGAACGTTCTCCTTTTTCTTCTTTTATAACTGCAGGCACAAATACATGATCACCCACCGTCAACGGATCGGGATCAGGAGCGGCTACAGCTTTTTTAAAATCAGCGGTTATCGTTTCTTCAGCCGCTTTTTCTATTTCCAATAAATCAGCTTCTGATACCCCCCTTTCCAGCAACCGCTTGCGCAGCCGTGGAATAGGATCATGCTGATGATGTTTTTCCAGGTCTACCTGGCTGCGGTAAAAGTCGGACCGCACGCCGCTGGTATGATGTCCCAATAACGGTGTTTCTGCATGCACCAACACGGGCTTTCGCTCCCGGCGTACAAACTCACATACATCTTTCATCACCTTATACGATGCTTCAAAATCACTTCCATCTACCTGGATCCGGTTCATGCCTTTGAAGCCCGCTACATATTCAAATGCATTCATGGCACGTGCTTCTCCAGCCGATACACTGATGCCCCAGTTGTTATCCTGTACAAGATAGATCACCGGTAATTGCTTTAATACGGCAAACTGCATGGCCTCACTCACTTCTCCTTCGGTCACACTGGCATCGCCCATGGAACAGAGTACTACGGGTAATTCTCCATCCGGCCCTTTCTTCAACCGGCCAGGATCTGATTTTTCCCAGTACCGGATACCCTGTGCAATACCCGTGGTGGGAATGGCCTGCATACCCGTGGCACTGCTCTGGTGGATGATCAGTGGTTTATCATCGCCCCGGTAATTCGGATGGGAATAATATTCCCGGCCGCCGGTAAAAATATCGGCTCCTTTTGCCAGGAGTTGAAGCATTTGTTCATAGGGTGTAAAGCCCAGTCCCTGCAACATACTTTCATCCCGGTAATAAGGGCTTACAAAATCCTGTGATTGCAGATTAAAGGCCGTGGCCAGTTGTATAGCTTCATGTCCCCGCGATGTGGAATGCACATATTTACAAATGGAGCGGTTAGCCTCATACAGATCGGCCATGGCCCTGGTCTGGCTCATCAGCTTATATGCGCGGAGTAAAATGGATAAATCAGTCATCTGCAGCAAACATTACTAAACAAATGTAAGGTAAAGCGGTTCAGAAAAAATAAGGGGTTGTATCTCCTTTTGATACAACCCCCGCTGGCAGTTGGTATTGGTTCTTTTCGTCGGAA
Source organism: Chitinophagaceae bacterium (assembly GCA_035439525.1). Lineage (GTDB taxonomy): Bacteria > Bacteroidota > Bacteroidia > Chitinophagales > Chitinophagaceae > JJ008. The sequence continues at coordinate 3,046 of DAORKK010000132.1, read as the reverse complement.
TAATATTTTTTGCAATTACTTTACTTCGAGTGCGAACATACTGTCATCTTCAATAAATCCTTCCAGTTCATCACCGACCACCACTTCGCCCACACCGGCTGGTGTACCGGTGAATATAATATCCCCGATATTCACGGAGAAGTAGTTGGAGATATAAGACACGATCTTGTCAAAACTATGGATCATGTTGGTGGTATTGCCCTGTTGTACGAGTTCTTTGTTTTTATACAGGCAGAAATTGATTTCCTTTTTATTCTTGACATTGGCCATCGGCACCCATTTACCGATCACGGCGGAATTATCCCAGGCCTTTGCTTTTTCCCAGGGCAGCCCTTTTTCTTTCAGTTCATTCTGGATATCACGGGCTGTAAAATCGATCCCGGCAGTAATAGCGTCATAATATTTGGACGCGAATTTATCCTGGATATATTTCCCGTTTTTGCTGATCCGGAGAACCAGTTCACATTCGTAGTGCAGTTCGTTGGTAAACTCGGGGTAATAGAATGGTGTATGCGGTTGCAATAAAGCACTCTTGGGCTTCATAAAGATCACAGGCTCATCGGGCACTTCGTTTCCGAGCTCTTTCGCATGTGCAACATAGTTTCGTCCGACACAGAAAATTTTCATAACAGGAAGTCACATTTTAATTAAATATACCGGATACCCTTCAGGGGTGACATCATCCCATATATTCAGTGGTAATCAATATGTATATTGGATTTCCCCGGTTTAAATTGCTGTTGAGGCGCCTTCCGGGGCGAGGTCAGGAGTGCTAAAGTAAGGATTCCATCTGATTTCTCATAATGAAAAATCTTTATTATTTACATGGTTCATGGCAGTGGTAATACCCTGTGCAGCAAACATTTCAATCAGTTCCACCGACTTCCCGATCTTCAGTTTTACGAGGGGTTCTTCTTCCTTTTTCCACTTTCCCAGTACAAAATCCGCCTGCAACCCTTTTGGGTAATCATTCCCGATGCCGAACCGGAGTTTGGCGTAATCTTTCGTTCCCAGGCTTTCCTGGAGGCTTTTCAGGCCATTATGTCCCGCATCGCTGCCGGATGGTTTCAGCCGCAGCTTACTCAGGGGCAGGGCCAGGTCATCCACCACCACCAGGAGCTGTTCTGTGGTCAGTTTTTCCTTGTCCAGCCAGTATTTTACGGCTTTCCCGCTCAGGTTCATATAAGTGGTCGGGCATACACAGACAAAATTCTTCCCTTTCCATTTCACATCTGCTACCAGGGCCAGCCGGTCGCTGCGGAACTGTCCCCCGTGCTTTTGCACAAAGGCGTTCACCACATCAAACCCTATATTATGACGGGTATGGGCGTATTCCGCGCCCGGATTTCCCAGTCCGGCCAGTAAAAATTTCATAGTCGTAGCTCAAATATCGGTGTTAGCCAATAAAAAACCCGCATCAGTTGATACGGGTTTGTATGATTCGTGTAAAACCTTATTTTTTGGCAGCAGGCTTCGCGGCGGCAGCAGCGGCAGCGGCGGGCTTGGCAGCGGCAGGAGCCGTTGCTTCTTCCTGTTTCAGCTGACGGGTCATTACCACGGAAGCTACCGGAATACGGGGGGAGTTCAGGATCTCGTAATTCGGCTCCTTCACATCTTCCACACGGATATTACCATTCAGTTCCAGGGTATCGATCGGCACTTCAATCTGCTCTTTCAGGAATTTAGGGTAGGTTTTAATCTTCAGTGACTTCATTTTAGTCACCAGTTTACCACCATCTTTTACTCCTTTTGATGTTCCAACAAATTTCACAGGAATATCAGCGATTACTTTTTTGTCCTCTACCAGTTCCAGCAGGTCGATATGGATCAGTTTATCATCCACTTTGTCAAACTGCAGGTCTTTCAGGATCGTACGGTAGGTCTTACCCTCCAGTACTACTTCAGCGATCTGGAAACTCGGTGTGTACACAAAATTTTTGAAAGCTGCAGTAGGAGCGTAGAAATTGATCTCCTGTGAGCCGCCATAAATTACACCCGGCACCATGTCCTGAGAGCGGAGTTGTCGGGTGGCGCTTTTGCCGAATCCGGTCCTCAGTTGTCCTTCGATTGTAATTGTTTTCATTTTTTATTGTTGTTTTATAGTTTACTTGTCTCGTCGTTGCGAATGGATAAACAGGCTGGTGATACTCTTATTCTCATAGGCATTTCTGATTGCTACTGCAAAAAGTTCAGCCACACTCAGCACTTTTATCTTTCCGGTTTCCGTTTCCGTTTTCACCGGAATCGTATCACAAACCACCAGTTCAGAAAGCACACTGTTCTCAATATTCTGATAGGCCTTTCCGCTCAGTACCGGATGTGTGATCAGGGCTCTTACCGTACGGGCGCCTTTCTCTTTTAACAGACCGGCACTTTTTGCCAGGGTACCCCCGGTATCACAGATGTCATCAATAATCACTACATCCCGGTCGGTCACATCCCCGATTACCACCATACTCGCAATTTCATTCGCCCGTTTCCGGTGCTTGTCGCAGATCACCATTTCAGCATTAAAATAACTGGCAATCTCCCGGATACGGTTGGTAGCTCCCACGTCGGGGGCGGCAAAGGTAAGATTTTCCAGCTTCAAACTCTCGATATAAGGGATAAAAACTGCATGGCTGTCCAGGTGATCCACCGGAATATCAAAATAACCCTGAATCTGGGGAGCGTGGAGGTCCATGGTAATGACCCTGTCGGCCCCGGCTGCCACTAACATATTGGCAACCAGCTTACTACCAATTGCTACCCGGGGACGGTCTTTCCGGTCCTGGCGGGCGTATCCGTAGTAAGGAATTACGGCAATGACTTTGTAGGCAGAAGCCCGGCGGGCTGCATCGATCATGAGCAGCAGCTCCATCAGGTTTTCGGCGGGAGAAAAAGTGCTTTGTACCAGGAAAACATAGTCTCCACGTACACTTTCGAGGAAAATTGGGCTGATTTCGCCATCACTGAACCGCTGGATATTGACTTTACCCAGTTTGGTCCCGTAACGTTTGCAGATCTGTTCTGCCAGGTGCTGTGAGCCGGTTCCGGCAAATATTTT
>DAORKK010000131.1:0-9380 GCA_035439525.1 Chitinophagaceae bacterium | reverse complement strand
TTCATTTTTCGGATCCATATAGCGGAGGAAGTACCAGCTGGAGCCGGCATAACCGGGCATGGTATTCGTTTCCAGCGCACGATCGGTCCAGTCTTTAATATTAGATAATGGCCCTTCCCCATCCGGACCGGGTCCGTATTTGTCGACCACCGGCAATACCAATGGCAACTGATCTTCAGATAAAGGATAAGCTATTCCATTCTTCCAGACAATCGGGAAGGGCTCGCCCCAGTAACGCTGGCGGCTGAAAGCAGCATCCCGCATTTTATAATTCTTTTTGCGCACCCCGATGCCTTTTTCCTCAATGGCGTTGATGGCCACTTCGATGGCGTCTTTCATCAGCAGTCCGTTCAGGAAACCGGAATTCTCCAGGGTCGCTTCCTTGGTCGGATTGGCTTCCTCGCCATTATAATAAGAACCGATGATATTGGTAATGGGAATATTGAAATGCTGCGCAAACTTATGATCGCGTTCATCGCCACAGGGTACGGCCATGATAGCACCGGTACCATAACCGGCGAGTACATATTCAGAGATCCAGATCGGAATTTCGCGGCCATCAAAGGGATTGATGGCATAGGCGCCGGTAAATACCCCGCTGATCTTTTTCTCGGCCATACGTTCACGTTCACTCCGGCTCTTCACATAGTCCAGGTATTCATCCACGGCTGCGGCCTGTTCAGCTGATTTCAGTTCCTCCACAATATCCAGTTCAGGTGCCACCACCATAAAGTCAACTCCAAAGATTGTATCGGGCCTTGTAGTGTATACCCGTAAGTTTTTTACTTTTTCCTTTTGACTCCCCCCTTCGCCAAGGCTACGGGCGGCAAGTTTTACTTTGAAATCAATCTCCGCCCCACTCGACCTTCCGATCCAGTTGGTCTGCATTTCCTTCATCGCGTCACTGAATTCGATCCGCTCCAGTCCTTCGAGCAGGCGGTCGGCATACTCTGTAATACGCAGATACCACTGGCGGAGTTTCTTTTTCACCACCGGGTGACCGCCGCGTTCACTTACGCCATTCACCACTTCATCATTGGCGAGTACGGTGCCGAGGGCTTCGCACCAGTTTACTTCGCCATAACCACAGAAGGCCAGGCGGTATTGCATCAGGATATCCTGCTGTTGTTTTTCGTCAAAAGCCTTCCACTCAGCGGCGGTGAATTTTATCTTTTCATCGCCCGGACAAGCATGACCGGCATTGCCTTCCTGCTCAAAAACGGTCACCAGGCTGTCAATAGATTCCGCTTTGGCCGATTGCCGGTTGAAAAAGGAGCCGAACAATTGCAGGAAAATCCACTGGGTCCATTTATAATAAGAAGGATCGCTGGTCTGTACTTCCCGCTCCCAGTCGAAACAGAAACCGATATTATCGAGCTGTTTTTTAAAGGTCTCAATATTCTTCTTGGTGGTCACGGCCGGATGCTGACCAGTGTCCAGCGCATATTGCTCTGCGGGCAATCCAAAACTGTCAAAGCCCATCGGGTGCAGGACATTGAATCCTTTCAGTCTTTTGTAACGGCTGTAGATATCCGAAGCGATATAGCCCAATGGGTGCCCCACATGCAGACCGGCCCCGCTGGGATAGGGAAACATATCCAGCACATAAAATTTGGGTTTGCTGAAATCATTGTTTACCTGGTAAGCGTTATCCGCTTTCCATTTTGCCTGCCATTTTTTCTCAATGTCCCTGAACTGGTATTCCATGTGTGTTCCTTCTTTCTTTTTAATACGATGATCACTGCCGGGTAACCCGGACAGCTTTAACATTATCTTTAACGGATACGGCAATATGTGCCTTTTGTACCCGTTAAATTGGGGTGCAAAAATACTGAATACAGCCCGAAAGATCGGCTGTATCTGTAAGAGCCTGTTACCGGCAAATCCGGCCCCTGAAAAGGCATCAGGATTGGGTGTAAAAGGCTATTTTTGCCGTAATCCATTCATCTGTAAAAGAAATCGCATGTCGCAATCAGGAAAAGCCTCGATCAAAAGGGGAAAACCATCTTATTTTATGTCTATCCTGGGGGTCACGCTGGTATTGTTCTTCCTGGGCATTATCGGGCTGATCGTTATCAACACCAATAAGCTGTCGGATCATTTCAAGGAAAATGTAACCGTGAGTGCCTATCTGCGGGGTGACCTGAACCCCAAAGACAGTACGGAACTGGTCAATTATGTGAGTGCCAAACCCTATATCCGGGAGTTCACGTATGTAACCAAAGAGATCGCGAAAAAGAAATACCTGGCAGATGGTAATAAGGATTGGTCAGAAGTGCTGAACGAGAATCCTCTCCCCAACAGTATCGATTTCAAAGTAAAAAACGAATACCTCAACACAGATTCGCTGACCGCAATCAAAGCTGACCTGAAAGCCCAGACCTATGTGAGTGATGTGGAGTATCCGGAAGCGCTGATCAGCAAGATGAGTACTAATCTCCGTAATATCAGCCTGGGCATCCTCATTGTGGCCATCGTGCTGGCAATTGTGGTAATTGTACTGATCGATAATACCATCAAACTGGCCATGTTCAGCAACCGTTTCCTGATCAAGACCATGCAGATGGTAGGCGCCACCCGCTGGTTTATTGCCAAACCTATGAATGTAAGGGCGGTAATCAATGGTGCCCTGAGTGGAGTAATTGCTGCAGTAGCAGTGATCCTTTTCCTGATGGTCATTGAAAAATTTATTCCTGAAATGAAAGCCATCCACGATAATACCAGCCTTGTGCTTCTTTTTGTGGGTCTGATCTTTCTCGGTATCGCCATTACGGTATTCAGCACCCATCGGAGTGTGATTAAGTACTTGAAAATGAAGCTGGACGACTTGTATTAGGAGAGTGGAGAATGGAAAGTGGAGAGTGGGAGTTGTTTCCCACTTTCCACTCTCCACTTTCCACTTCCCTTCTTTTCTCTATATTGCACCTCCTAAAATGACCCCAAATGAGTGAATCAAAAAATACATCGATGTTCAGCAAAGAAAACTATATCTGGATGTTGGCCGGACTGATCCTGATTGCCCTGGGAATGTTTTTAATGTCTGGTGGAAAAAGCAATACCGATCCGGCCGTTTTTAACAAAGAAGAAGTTTATAGTCCTATCCGGATTACCGTTGCCCCGATCCTGATCCTGGCAGGGCTGATCGTGGAGATTTTTGCGATTTTTAAGAAACCCAAAGCTGCCTGAGAGGCGGATTAAATAAGTAAGAGGCTGTATCCATCCGATCAGCCTCTTTTTTTTAGCCTTTTTTCAAAGACATATCTTTACGCTTTCCAAGCCAAAAACAACCGCATGACAACAATAGAAGCCATCATCATTGCCATAGTGGAAGGATTGACCGAATTTCTGCCCATTTCATCTACCGGTCATATGATCATTGCCGGGAAACTGCTGGGGGTGGAAGACAATGATTTTACCAAACTCTTCACGGTGGGTATTCAGCTGGGCGCGATACTGGCGGTGGTGGTACTGTACTGGAAAAAATTCATGACCCCGCTGACCCAGGGCAAGAAGGGCTGGAACTTTTACCTGAAGTTGCTGGTAGCTGTCTTACCGGCATTGGGACTGGGTTTTCTTTTATCCGATTATATTGATACGTTGCTGGAAAGTTCGCTTACCGTGGCGATTACGATGATACTCGGAGGGTTCGTGCTTTTATTTATTGATAATGTTTTTAAAGACCACCCCATCACCACCGAAGAACAGATCAGTTTTCCCACCGCTTTTAAGATCGGGCTCTGGCAATGTGTGGCCATGATTCCCGGGGTAAGCCGGAGTGCAGCCAGTATCATAGGGGGTATGCAACAGAAACTGACCCGCAAGCTGGCGGCTGAATTTTCCTTTTTCCTGGCGGTTCCCACGATGGCCGCCGCAACGGGTTATAAAATGCTGAAAGGATATAAATCTTTGGGGGCCGAGGATATAAAACTCTTTGCCATCGGGAATGTGGTAGCCTTTATCGTAGCCATGCTGGCGATTAAATTCTTTATCGGGTTCCTGCAGAAGCATGGTTTCCGCCTGTTTGGTTATTACCGGATCATAGGTGGTATTGTGTTACTGGTGCTCCTGGCCACCGGATACCTGAAAAGCTGAAATATCCCCTGAACAGGGTAGTCAGCGTTCCGCATTCATTTCCTATCTATGCGTGTAAATAACAGTATGAAAAAATATATCCTCCTGCTGCTTGTTCCTTTCCTGGCCGCCTGCAGCAATTATGGCTCAAAAGCCACTTCTGACAATATTGAAGTGTATTATAAAGACGGAATCAGCAAAGAACTGGCGGAAAAAACCGCCCGGTTGTTTGATCAGTTGCTGAATGAATCCAGTCCGGATGACCGGTCCAAAAAAAGTTTTCAGTTATTAAAAAACGGGGATACCATTTTACTGAAAATGGTAGCGGATAAATCCAAACTCAGTGCTGTGGGGGATGATGCGTTTTACGCCATTACCACTGTGGTATCCGACAGTGTGTTTGCCGGGGCAGTGGTCAATCTTACACTCACGGATAATACATTTAAGGGATTTAAAAATTATGCCTACCGGAAGAATGCAGTCTCCTCCTGGGGTGAAAAGTATACCGATGGGTTCATAGAAGTTTATGATGATGGTGTTGGAACCCCGGCAGTAAAAGAGCTGGCTTCTTTTATGAACAGTTATTTCAGTCCGAAGACCACGTTCAGTTTCCAATTGACAACAAATGAAGCAAAAGAAGTGATTGCCCGGATGGTGGCGAATCCTGACAGGATGAGCTTCTTCACTGAAGAAGTGTTGCAGGAAATCAGCAAGGGTATTTCGGACAAGGTATTTAACGGGTCACCTGTTCATTTTGAACTGACCGATACAAAGTTTAAAACCCTGCGGCGCTACTCCTACCCGGCAGATGCAGCCGGCCTGCAATAAAAGATATACCCTTTTAAACCTATGGGCTGTACTGGTAATGGTATGGCCCCTTTTTTTGGATTGTGTGCCAATTTCCTATATTTACCTAAAGCAAGCATTCATGCAGACGGCTCCGAAAAAAGTAGTAAACGCCTGGGCGATGTACGACTGGGCGAATTCAGTGTACAACCTGGTGATCACCACCACTTTCTTTCCCGCTTATTATTCCGCTGTTACCAAACCTGAAAATGAAGGTTTTGAAAACGGCGTGCATTTTCTCGGGCGGAATTTCGTCAACACCGAACTGAAAGACTATGTACTGGCCTTCAGTTTTCTGCTGATTGCGGCCGCCTCTCCTATTCTTTCTTCCATTGCCGACTATAAAGGCAATAAGAAGATTTTCATGCGTTGGTTTTGTTACCTGGGGGCGTTGAGCTGTTCCCTGATGTTTTTCTTTGACAAATCCAATGTCGGGTTTGGCTTGCTTTGTTTCATGTTTGCCGGTATCGGTTTTTATGGCAGCCAGGTATTTTATAATTCCTACCTGCCGGATATCGCGGCTGAAGCTGACCGTGACCGCATCAGTGCCCGCGGCTACTCCTTTGGATATATCGGCAGTGTACTGATGCAGATGATCGGTTTTGCCCTGGTGATGCTGATGGAAGATAAAGCCCTGGCCCTGCAGCTGACCTTTCTTCTCGTGGGTATCTGGTGGATTGCTTTTGCACAGATCCCGCTGAAATGGCTGCCGATAAGCAGCCGGACGGAACGGAAATCAAAAAAACATGTACTGGTCAATGGTTTTCATGAACTGAAGCTGGTCTGGAAGCAACTGGTACACATGCCGGTGCTCAAGCGATTTCTATCTGCTTTCTTTTTTTACAGTATGGGCGTGCAGACCGTTATGCTGGTCGCCATTGATTTCGGATTAAAAGAGTTAAAGCTGGCTGATGACAAACTGATCATCACCGCCGTAATTATACAACTGGTCGCCATTGCCGGGGCCATCGGGATGTCGAGGTTATCGGAAAAATTCGGAAACATACGGATCCTGTTGCTGACGGTTATGCTCTGGATCGGGGTTTGTATTACCGGTTATTTTATTACCACTGAATTTCATTTTTATATACTGGCCGCATTGGTCGGACTCGTCATGGGAGGCATCCAATCACTCAGCCGCAGTACCTATTCGAAACTCATGCCGGAGACCAAAGACACCACCTCCTTCTTCAGCTTTTATGATGTGACGGAAAAGCTGGCGATTGTGATCGGCCTGATCAGCTTCGGACTGATTGAAGGACTGACCGGCAGCATGCGTAATTCAATTATCGCGCTGATTGTGTTTTTTGTGTTAGGACTGGTATTTTTGCTGCTGACCAGTAAGGTGTCTACGGCTTCCAACCGGCCCGCTGCTGTATGAGGCCACGCTTTTAAAATTTGCCCGCAAAGCATAAAAGAGTGTCGGAAGATGGAAGATGCTCTCTATAAACAAAAATCTTTGCATCCTTTGCGGGAAAAAATATTATAACTATGAAACTCTATACAATCAATACCGGTTACTTTAAATTAGATGGTGGTGCTATGTTTGGTGTGGTGCCGAAGTCGATCTGGAATAAAATCAATCCTGCAGACGAAAATAATCTTTGCGACTGGGCCCTGCGCTGTATGCTGATTGAAGATGAAGACCGGCTGATCCTGGTGGATACCGGCAATGGCGACAAACAGGATGCGAAATTTTTCGGTCATTATCACCTGCATGGGGATGACACACTGGAGAAATCCCTGAAGAGTCATGGCTTTCATCCCGATGATATCACCGATGTTTTTCTGACCCATCTGCATTTTGATCATTGTGGCGGGGCCATTAAAAGAGCGGGCGATAAACTGGTACCCGCTTTTAAGAATGCCAAGTATTGGAGTAATGCCGCCCATTGGGATTGGGCCGTATACCCGAATGCACGGGAAAAAGCTTCTTTCCTGAAAGAAAATATTTTACCGATAAAGGAAAGCGGGCAGCTGGAAATGGTGGAAGTAAACGGGGGCATCAATGGCCAGCTGGGCAAGACCCGTTTTAACGATAATATAGCTGTCCGGTTTGTAAGTGGTCATACAGAAAGTATGATGCTGCCACAAATACAATACAAAGGACGTACAGTGGTATATATGGCGGATCTGCTGCCTTCGCAGGGACATATACCTTTGCCCTATGTGATGGGTTATGATATGTTCCCGCTGACTACATTAAATGAAAAAACAAGTTTTTTAAAAGAAGCCCTGGAGGGGGATTATGTGTTGTTCTTTGAGCATGATCCCGTGTATGAATGTTGTACGTTAAAACAAACAGAGCGGGGTATCCGTCCTGATCAGTTCTTTAAACTATCGGAACTCTGATCCTTGCTTTTGTAAAATTTCCGCAACCCCAGGATCAGGATACTGCCTGATATAGCCGGGATCACGAGATTGATGAACCAGATACCGGCGGTGGCAAAGAAGATGCCCGCTTTATTGGCACTGAAGAGTCCGGTAACCAGCAAGGCCACTTTGCCTTTAAGACCAAGTTCTGCAATGGCGAAAGTTGGAATGATCGCCATAATGAGAAAGGAGACACTGACCGTCCAGCAGGCTGCCCACCAGCCGATCTCTACATCAAAGAAAATATAGAGCAGGTAGTATTGCAGGATAAAAACAGCAAACCGGGCAAAGGAAAGCGCCAGCATCCGAAGCAGGATGGAGGTGTCGAACTGACCCACCGCTTCCACGAGATAACTATACTTTTTCAGGAAAGAAATTTTTGATATCCATCTGGCCAGCCAATGCAGGCGGAAGTAGAACAGCAGCAGAAGTATAACAACGATCAGTACTCCGTAAATCAGCACCAGCAACCACAGGCCGGATACCAGCTGCTGTTGTTCGATCGTTTTTTTCAACAGGATAAGTCCCAGCAACCCCATACACAGGGTAATGATCAGTTGACTTATACTACTCACCATGGTCACGGCGATGGTTCGCAGCCGGTTACCTTCTTCCATATACAAGACCCGGCCCAGGTATTCGCCCACCCGGTTGGGCGTACTAACAGAAAAGGATACGCCGGAGAGTACAGCCCTGAAAGCTTTGAGAAAAGTTACCGGCTGAACTGGTTTAACGGCCAATTGCCATTTGAGGGCTTCAATGGCCCAGTTGATGATCATGAGGAAGAGTACACCAAGTATATTCAATAATAATGGACTGCTGAAAGATTGACGGACCTGCAGCCAGGCGCCTTCAATATCCGGCTGGTTTTTTATTTCTGTGTAAATTGACCATGAAAGCCAGATAAACAAGAGCGGACCGAGGAAGTAGTTGATGAAGGTCCGGATGAAATCGGGTTTGTTATTTCGGTTCAGCTTCATTAATCTTGTAAAAATACACTCCCTGCTGGAAAAGCCTGTTAAAATAATATTGGGTATTGACCCCGGAACCATTGTAATGGGTTACGGGCTGGTAAAAGTAACCGGCCGCGAAGTCAGTTTACTCGACCTGGGCGTACTCAAACCGGGAAAAGTAAAAGACGGGTATAAAAAACTGCAGCTGATCTTTAATACCGTAAGTGGTCTTATTACACAATACAAACCCACCGACTTTGCCATTGAAGCACCGTTTTTCGGAAAGAATGTGCAGAGTATGCTGAAACTGGGCCGGGCACAGGGTGTGGCCATTGCCGCCGCCATGCGGCATGGATTAGAAGTAACAGAGTACTCTCCGAAAAAAGTAAAGCAATCCGTTACAGGCAATGGAAATGCAGATAAGGAACAGGTGATGAAAATGCTGCAGACGATCCTTTCTTTTAAAGACAACTCCAGGTACTATGATGCCACAGATGCGCTGGCGGTAGCCATGTGTCATTATTACCAGACATCTGCTGCTGTGCTAAAAGCAACAAGCAAGGGAGGCAAAGGCTGGGAAGATTTTATCAAAAACAATCCCGGAAGAATCCTTAAAAAATAATTCAGAATGCTGCCAGAATTTTAGCCTGTACTGTTTTCAATTGTTCAGGTGTTGCGGGTGGTTTGGCCTGATTAAAATTCAGGTCATTGGCATTATTGATCGGCACCAGGTGAATATGTGCATGCGGCACTTCCAGTCCGATCACGCTGATTCCGCAACGGTTGCAGTCAAAGGCTTTTTCGATCGCTTTGGCGATGGGTTGGGCAAAAAGTAAAATCTGCTGCAGGTAATCAGCCGGCAGGTCAAATAAATTGTCTGTTTCCGTTTTGGGAACCACCAGTACATGTCCTTCCCTTAATGGGAAAATATCGAGGAAAGCAAAGAAATGCTCATTCTCGGCGATTTTATAAGAAGGGATCTCACCGGCGATGATTCTGGAGAAGATGGTCATGGGTTGAAAGTTGGAGGTTGGAGGTTGGAGGTTCGAGGTTCGAGGTTGGAGGTTCGAGGTTCGAGGTTCGAGGTTCGAGGGTTTAAAAAGTCATATAAAGGTTTGAGCATTTATAGGTAAAGCT
>DAORKK010000130.1:0-9383 GCA_035439525.1 Chitinophagaceae bacterium | reverse complement strand
GAAATCTACAGCATGAATATGGATGGTTCTGATAAAAAGAACCTGACCAATACACCCGGGGTGGAATGGGTGTATTATGCCTATGAAAACAAAGTATATTATGTAAGCGATAAAGACACCTGTCACCGTTGTTACTTCCTGTATGAAATGGATGCGGAAGGAAATAATAAACGCAGGATTACCAATCTGCAACTGGAAGACAGCTGGATGGGCAGCCGTAAAAATGGCACTGAAATGATTGTCCTGGGAAGAATCGGGAAAACTGTCCGCAACCAGCTCTTCCTGGTAAACCTGCAGGATGGTTCCTATAAACAAATTACCGATGACACCGTTTCTAATAAACGGGATCCGGTGTTTTTGCCCGATGGGAAACAAGTAATACTGGCCTATCGTCCGGATAAAGCCTTTAGAAAAACTGTACCTGATGAACTCTGGAAGTTTGATCTGGTTGAACAAGCGGATGGTACCGTAAGCCTGAGAAAAACAGGTAAACAACTGACTCAATTCCCCGCCGGGGATACCAGTACCCAATGGTATGAGTATCATGCCGGTCCGCCGCAATGGAATCCGGTAGAAAAGTTCATCAGTTATATGTCTAAACAAAATGGCCAGGGGCAGATTTACGCCGTGAGTACGGATGGAAAGAAACAATGGCAGCTGACAGAAAGGGGGTCGCTCAGCAGCGGCTGGCATAGCTGGAGCCCGGATGGAAAATGGTTGGCAATGGATCGTTCCACCCACGAGGGCAAAGAGTTTGATATTTACCTGATGAACGTTAAATCAAAAGAAATAATCCGGCTTACCCAGGATCTCAAATCAGAAATGGCGCCGGTGATTGTGAAAAAGCCGGGATAATCGCCGTTGAATATATTAGTTGATGTATATAAAAAACCCGGATCATGATCCGGGTTTTTTATATGTTTATTTTTTACGTCTGAACGTTATTTCCATGGCTTTTATTTCCTTTCCATCGTGGGTTATAAACTGTTCCATGAACTGCGTGTTATCATCAACTACTTTAAGCGTCTCCCGGAGATCCAGTTGCATTTTACTCTCCGGATCTGTGGTTTTTCCTTTCATGGAAATGGTTTTGGTAGCGTCATCCCATTTGCCTTCCATATAAACAAGGCCGCTTCCAAAATTATCATACCAGGTGCTCCAGAACACTTCACGGTGATTATCGTAGCCAGTTTGACTCACTCCGTTAAAAGGCATACCCGCCCAGTTCCCATCATGCGTGCTATATTGAATCAGTCCGTTATTGATCATTTTATTAACGGAATTGGTAATGATTGAATCAGGAGGTAGTTCCGGTTTTACCCAGAATTTAATGGTTGCTGTCCAGTTTCCATCCCAGGAAGCCATCATTTTATGTATGTTGCCCGGTGTACCAAAGGCCATCATATTCGCAGCCTTGGTAGCGGAATCTAAAACAGGAGTTGTTTTACTATCCGCAGCATTTTCTGTCGTTTCCTTTTTTTCAGTGCCGGAAGACTCGTTATTATTACAGGCAGTCATGAAGAAAGCTGCTGAAAGCAGCAGAGTGGTGATATGTTTCATAATTTTTTGGTTTTGGAACCATTAAACTATGAAACTCTGTTGGTATTCTAAAAGATTGGGGATAAGTGCACCATTTCAGGGATGGGTAGCCGGGTTCTGTCCTAACTGACTGATTTTTATCTGCATCACGGTAGCAATACTGGTCGCTCTTTCTTTGGCCTGGAAAGCTTTTTCCCCTTCAAACAATTCATCCACCGAAGCTTTAAAGTAACGCAACCAGGTCTCAAAATGAGCTTTGGTGAGCGGGGATTGCTGGTGCAGATCAAGGTGGGGCTGCATGGCATTTTTCCGGTACGTGTCGGATTGAAAGAGGACATTATCCCAGAAATCGACCAATACAGGCAGGTGATGGCTGAGATCGATTCTGGCTACATCTGTAAACAGGAAGGAGATGCTGTTATCAGCCAGCAGCTTCTCATAAAACAAGGTTACGAGCTGCAGCAGGTCTTCGCGGTTCCGGATATCATTTTTCATTGATTTGTGCGTAAAGCCGTTCCGCATCGGATTTGTTGAATAGCTGTGTGCCATCATTCATCGTGGCGGCACTGCCACAGGCCACACCAAACTGTATCGCTTCTTTTAAAGTTTTTCCTTTCTGTAATGAATAAGTGATACCGGCCACCATACTGTCACCGGCTCCCACCGTACTCTTTTTTTCCACGGGCGGGGCTTCTACAAAATATCGTTTCTCCTCATTGATCAGCCAGGCCCCGAGCGGTCCCATCGATACCACCATGATTTCGGCAAAACCATCACGGATGGCTTGCTGTGCGGCATCCGGTACTTCTTCTTTATCCAGCCATTCCACATTCAGCATTTTACAAAGTTCCCCGATATTGGGTTTGATCAGAAAAGCATGTTTGCCTTTCAGCGCCTGCAGCGCCGGACCGCTGGTATCCACAATACAACGTGCACCAACAGCCGCAGCGTTTTTTACAATCAGCCCATAGAAATAATCAGGGAGACCTGGAGGCAAACTGCCACTGGCCACTACAAAGCTGGGAGAAAATGAACGAATCTGATCCACCATGGTTTTTACCGTTTCTTCCAGCACTTCCCGGCCCGGAAAGGTAAAACGGTACTGATTATTAGTGGATGTTTCCAGCACAATCCAGTTTTCCCTGGTTTCCACTTTGGTATCAACCGCATGAAAGAGGATTCCTTCTTTTTTCAACAGGGAACAGAGCATATCTCCATTGTGGCCACCAGCCGGGAAGAGGGCTACGGAAGAAGTTTCCAGCTTCTGCAACGCCTTGCTCACATTAATGCCACCGCCTCCTGGTTCATTCACCACTTCGGCACAACGCAATTTGCTTTCGGGTTTCATTTTTTCCACCCGGGAACTTTTATCAATACAGGGATTGAGCGTAACAGTTAAGATCATGCGGGAAATAATTTAGTTGTTTTCGGTATCCTTATTAATTTCTTCCCATACGGCAAGGAACCGGGCATTTAATGTTTCATAATCAGTATACCCTTTTGACAACAGGTAGAATTTCTGATCGGCCACCTGCAACAGTACCTGCGGAAAGCCGGTCACCTGCAGTTGTTTGCATAGCGAAAACTCATACTTCGCCTTTTCGATATATGCTTCACTGTTCAGCCGGGAGTAAAATGTATCTTCCGGAATCCCGTATTTCACGAGTAAATGTCGATATGCTTCATCGTCGGTCAGGTCACGTCCCTCATAATTCAGGCTGTACTGGAGATCTGCTGCAAACGACACCTGCAGATCCCGGTGAATTTCCTTGAAAATACAAAGGGCGGCGGCCGCTTTTTCTGAATGCATAAACCAGTCACTCTGCTCCGGATTCCGCATATGCCAGAGAAAATCCTCGCCGAACCGGATACCAGTTCTTTCCTCCACTGTTTTATAAGCTTCACTGATATAACCGGCTATTGAACTTACAGGTCTGGCTGCTTCTTTCGGAATCATACCCCCGGAGAGTACTTCAAATCCCATCCGGTGTTTCCACTCTTCCGAAATTTTCTTAATAACGGGACTGAAGCCATAGCACCAGCCGCAGTAAGCATCATAGCAATAATAAATGGTTGGCTGCATTAGTTTGCAAACTTATGGAACTGTAGTTCTATTTTCCCTGACTTTTGTAAAAATTAATGGGCCTCCAGCCAGTTATTCCCTTCCCCGCATTCAGCAATCACCGGTACCTCATGGGGCAGGAGCAGGGCCGACTCCATGTTTTCGAGGATCAGGGGTTTCAGTTCATGTACTTCCGTTTTCAGCGCATCAAAAACCAGTTCATCATGTACCTGCAAAATCATCCGGCTTTTCATCTTTGTTTTTTGCATGGCTGCATGTACTTTCTGCATCGCCAGTTTAATCATATCAGCGGCAGAACCCTGGATCGGGGAGTTGATGGCGTTTCGTTCTGCAAATCCCCGGACCGTGAAGTTGGAGGAATTGATATCACGTAACCAGCGTTTACGTCCCATCAGGGTTTCTACAAAACCCTGTTCACGGGCAAAGTTGATAGTCGTATCCATGTATTGCTGAATACCCGGGAATTCTTTTTTATAGTTATCTATGATTTCTTTGGCTTCAGTACGGGAAATACCCAGGTTATCAGCCAGACCAAATGCTCCTTGTCCGTAGATGATACCAAAGTTCACACTCTTTGCTTTATAGCGCATCTCTTTGGTTACTTCTTCAACCGGAACATTGTACACCCTGGCCGCAGTAGCGGTATGAATATCCGTTCCTTCTTTAAACGCCTGGCACATATTCGGATCACCGCTGATAGCCGCCACAATCCGCAATTCAATCTGTGAGTAGTCGGCTGAAATCAGAATATGGTTCTTGTCTCTCGGTACAAAGGCTTTCCTGATTTCCTTTCCCCGGTCCGTCCGCACCGGAATATTCTGCAGGTTGGGATTATTACTGGCCAGTCGTCCGGTAACTGCCACGGCTTGTCCATAGGTCGTATGCACCCTTCCTGTTTTTGAATTGATCAGCTGGGGCAATGAATCCACATAGGTGGATTTGAGTTTGGTCAGTTCCCGGAATGTCAGGATATCATCCACAATCTGGTGCCCCTTGGCCGCCAGTTTTAATAATACATCCTCCCCGGTCTGGTATTGACCGGTTTTCGTTTTTTTAGCAGAGGGATCGAGTTTGAGTTTATCAAACAATACTTCGCCCAGTTGTTTGGGAGAAGCCAGGTTAAAGCGGACACCCGCTTGTTTATACACACTTTCTTCCGCGGTCTTGGCATCCTTCTCCAGTTCTTTGGAATAATCATTGAGAAAGTCCACATCCACTTTGATGCCTTCATATTCCATATCCACCAGCACTTTCACCAACGGGTTTTCCACTTCATTGAATACCTTCTCCACTTCTTTTTCCTTCAGCATCGGGGTAAAGACATTCTTCAGTTGCAGGGTGATATCCGCATCTTCCCCGGCGTATTCTTTTATCTTTTCAATCTCCACATCCCGCATGGTGCCCTGAGTCTTCCCTTTTTTCCCGATCAGTTCTTCAATATGCACCGGTTCATAACCCAGGTATTTTTCAGCCAGCAGATCCATACTGCGTTTGCCATCGGGTTCTATGACATAATGCGCCAGCATGGTATCAAATATTTTTCCCGCGGGTTCAATGCCGTACCATTTCAGTAAGAGTAAGTCATATTTGGTGTTCTGGCCGATCCAGGTAATGTCCGGACTGGCAAACAGGGGTTCAAAATGAGCGAGCAAGGCTTTGGTGACGGATTGGTCTGCCGGACAGGGCACATACCAGGCTTCCCCCGGGTTTACGGAAAAACTCAGCCCGACGAGTTCGGCTTCATTGGCATCAATACCGGTGGTTTCCGTATCGAAACAGATCTCTTTATGTTTTTTAAGTTCGGCAACCAGTTTTTTAATGGCTGCGTCACCTTCCACGGCTTCATAATGATGCGGTGTGTTGTTGATATTATGTTCTACTGACAAAGAAGGACCTTCTTCACCTTCATCGCTACTGGTTGCTTTTGCCGGCGCTGCTGTTTCAATAATATTACCAAACAGATCGGTCTGTACACCCTGGGGTATTTCTTTTGTAACAGCTGTGGCGCCCGGACCGCCAGCGGGAAGATCCTCACCCAGCAGGCGTTTGCCAAGCGTCCGGAATTCAAGCTCACTGAATATTTCTTTCAGTTTGTCTTTATTCCAGTCTTTCAGTTTAAAATCCTCTTCATGAAATTCCACAGGCACATCAGTAATGATCGTTGCCAGTTTTTT
This sequence comes from Chitinophagaceae bacterium, assembly GCA_035439525.1. Taxonomy (GTDB): domain Bacteria; phylum Bacteroidota; class Bacteroidia; order Chitinophagales; family Chitinophagaceae; genus JJ008. Next base: position 3,587 of record DAORKK010000130.1, on the reverse strand, counting down.
AGAAAGGATAGCCATTTCCATTCCCTTCTTTACTTTTTCGCCCATGGCTCCTTTAATCTTATCGGCATTGGCGAGGGTGTTTTCCAGCGATCCGTATTCTGCCAGGAATTTAGCGGCCGTTTTCTCTCCCACACCCGGGATACCGGGGATATTATCTACGGCATCACCCATCATGCCCAGCATATCCACCACCTGGCTCACGTCTTTGATATTCCATTTGGCACAGACTTCTTCCGGTCCCAGTATTTCCGCATCATTGCCCTGGTAAGCCGGTTTGTAAATTTTTACTTTATCCGACACTAACTGACCGTAATCTTTATCCGGGGTTACCATATACACTTCATACCCGGCTTTTTCGGCCTGTTTACTGAGTGTCCCGATCACATCATCGGCTTCAAATCCGTCTTTGTAAATAATGGGAATATTAAATGCTTCAATGATTTTCTTAATATCCGGTACTGCGAGCAGGATATCTTCCGGTGTTTCCTGCCGGTTGGCTTTATAGTCCGCAAAATCCGTATGACGTTCAGTCGGTGCTGATGTGTCAAAACACACTGCCATGTGAGAAGGCTTTTGTTTATTGATCAGTTCGACCAAGGCATTTGTGAAACCAAACTGGGCATTGGTATTCTTGCCTTTGGAGGTCAGCCTGGGACTGCGGATGAGGGCATAATAGGCCCGGAACACCAGGGCGAAGGCGTCGAGGAGAAATACACGTTTATCCATGGCTCTAAGGTAGGGATAAGTCCACAGTTGGCAGACGGCAGTTGGCAGTCCACAGTCGCCAGTCGCCATTCCACGATCCACGGTCTCCAGTTGGCTGACGGCAGTTGGCAGTCCGCATTTTTAAGATCTGATTCCGGCATAGCGGCTTGAATTCCGCCTTCGTTAGGCATCATATCATTAGCCCATATGTTGAAATTCCAGAATTGGTTTTGTATTCCGCCCCAGCGGGGCGTTATATCAATAGCCCGGAGGGCGGAGAATGATCTGGAGCTCCATAGGAGCGAAATATTGAAGCCGATATTGAGAGCGAGGTATAAAAAAACCCCGGCAATTGCCAGGGTTCTATCATTAATGTTAACGCTGCTAAACTTAGTTGATGGACAGTCGCAGGGCGCTGTTATCAGCCGATTTAACGGCTTCGTTTTGTGACTTTCCAACCACCACAACGGCGGGTTCAGTTCTCTTTTCCTGTGCAGGGTTGGTATTATCTACCATCGTACCGCTGAATGCTTCTGCAGAGGCATTTACGGTTGTACCGGTAGCGGCAATGGCTTTATCCCTGTGAATAAAATTCAGGTAAAGGGCGAAAAACAGCAGGTTGAAGGCAAAGAAGTTGGCGATTTTACGAACGCGTCTTTTCATAACGGAAGTATTGGATTTTAAATAAAATTGGTTTCTCGGATAACAGTGCTAAGATAGGCCGGGTCGTTGCCTTGTGCAAAGCTTTACACAAGGTATTTAGTCAAATCGGGCAGTAATACGCTTTGGCAAATCGTAAATCTACGAGAATTTACTTCTTCATTTCCTCCAGTTTCTTCTGCATCATAAACATTTCGTCTCTCAGGCGGGCAGCTTCCATGAAGTCCAGGTCTCGTGCGGCCTTCTCCATTTCTTTTTTGACTTTATTCAGGGCTTTTTCCAGTTGTGGAATGGTTTTATATTCTGCCTGTTCTTCTGCTGCTACGGTTACAAGTTCGCCATCCGGAGCAATGGCATAGGGATCAGCCGGATCATACCCTTTAATATCCAATACAGAAGTCTGGGCAAAAACATCCTTGGTGGATTTGATCACCGTTCTTGGCGTAATGCCGTGTTCTATATTATAGGATACTTGTTTTTCACGGCGCCGGATGGTTTCATCAATCGTTTTACGCATGCTATCGGTCATCTTATCGGCATAGAAGATCACCAGTCCGTTTACATTTCTCGCGGCACGACCTGCTGTCTGGGTCAGTGATTTTTCATTCCGCAAAAAGCCTTCTTTGTCAGCATCGAGAATAGCTACCAACGAGACCTCCGGAAGATCAAGACCTTCACGTAATAAGTTCACACCAACGAGTACATCAATTTTACCGAGCCGAAGTTCCCGTAAGATCTCCACCCGTTCCAGGGTATCCACTTCGCTGTGTATGTATTTGGATTTGATATTGATCTTGTGCAGGTATTTATCCATTTCCTCTGCCATGCGTTTGGTCAGGGTGGTCACCAATACGCGATCGCCCATTTTGATCCGCTTATCCACTTCTTCCAGTAAATCATCGATCTGGTTTACACTGGGACGAATTTCAATCGGGGGATCCAGCAGACCTGTAGGTCGTACTACTTGTTCTACCACTATACCTCCGCATTTTTCCAGTTCATAATCATCCGGTGTGGCTGACACAAAGACCACCTGGTTGGTCATGGATTCAAATTCATGAAAATTCAGCGGACGATTATCGAGGGCGGAAGGCAAACGGAATCCGTAATCAACGAGGATGAGTTTACGGCTGCGGTCACCTCCGTACATACCACTGACCTGGGGAATGGTCTGGTGACTCTCATCAATGATCATCAGAAAGTCCTTGGGAAAATAGTCCAGCAGGCAGAAGGGGCGGGTACCCGGCCGACGGCGGTCAAAGAAACGGGAATAGTTTTCTATGCCATTACAGTATCCCAGTTCACGGATCATTTCAATATCATAATTCACCCGTTCGGTGAGTCGTTGTGCTTCGATATATTTTCCTTCCCGTTTAAAATATTCTGCCTGCGCCGCTACTTCATCCTGTATTTCATATAAGACCTGTTGCAGAATATCTTTCGGTGCCACATACAAATTGGCAGGGAAGATGGCCGCGTTTTCCATTTTGGCAATTCGCTTGGAAGTCACCACATCAATACTTTCAATTTCTTCAATTTCGTCGCCGAAGAATGTGATACGGTAACCATAATCCACATAGGGGAGATTGATGTCGACTGTATCTCCTTTTACACGGAAAGTACCCCGGTTGAAATCAATGGTGGTCCGGTTGTAGAGTGAATTAACGAGGGAATGCAGGAAGGCCTGTCTTGAAATCGTTTCCCCTTTACTGATCCGGATGATTCCGTTCTCGTAATCCGTCGGGTTACCCATACCATAAATACAGCTGACGGAGGCGACTACAATGATATCGCGTCTTCCACTCAGCAGACTGGAGGTGGCCCGCAACCGGAGTTTATCCAGTTCATCATTTATACTCAGGTCTTTTTCAATATAGACATCACTGACCGGGAGATAGGCTTCCGGCTGGTAGTAATCATAATAGGAGACAAAATACTCTACGGCATTTTCAGGAAAGAACTGCCTGAACTCTCCATATAACTGGGCCACCAGCGTTTTGTTATGGGTGAGAATCAGGGTAGGCCGCTGGGTGTTCTGGATCAGGTTGGCAATGGTAAAGGTTTTACCGCTGCCGGTTACCCCGAGCAGGGTCTGAAATTTTTCGCCATCATTGATTCCTTCGGTAAGCTGACGGATCGCGTCGGGCTGATCACCGGCGGGTTGAAAAGGCGTATGCAATTGAAAAGGCATAGTGCAATTTACTTTAACCGGTTGGTGCAGG
>DAORKK010000129.1:2020-9457 GCA_035439525.1 Chitinophagaceae bacterium | reverse complement strand
CTGATCACTGATCTCCAGTAACTGGAAGAGCTCATCAAAATGATCAATATGGATCAGTGAACCATTCTCCGCCGCCAGTTTCAACTCTTCATTTGTTTTTTCAGGACCATTGAAAATAATTTTATTTCCGGGTACGCCATTTCCCAATGCTTTCTGGTATTCAAATCCACTCACCACTTCAGCCCAGCTGCCTTCCTGGTGAAAGACACGACAAACCGCATTCAGGTAATTCGTTTTATAACTCCAGGCAAACTGGATACTAGGATACCTCGTACTAAAAGCCCGGTAAGCATCCTGGTAATTGCGACGTAAAGTCCGCTCACTCAATACAAATAGAGGAGAGCCATATTCTGCCATCAGCGATTGCACGGATACGCCATCGATTTGTTTTACGGGCTCGTATTCTGTCCGGGTACCGAATTTATTCATCAGACCGCCATTCATCTTCTGGATAACCGGACTTTCATATATTTTTTTCATAGTAAATACATTCAATTATTATAATTCTCCCTTCCCGCTGATCTGGTGAAACTCCTTGATGTCAGTAATATGATCCCAGGAATAGCGGACAAATATTTTTCCGGCTTCATAGCCTTCGTAAACAGGTTGCTCTTCCCCGAGCGCCATCCGGGCGAGTGCCGCCGGCTGATTTTGTCCGGCTGCTGCCGTGAGATAGATCCACGCGGGGAAGCGGGGATTGATCTCCATTATATATAATTCATTTTTTGCCGTACGCATGATTTCCAGTTCACAGCCACCCTTCCACTTCGTGGCATCGGTGAATGCCTGTGCCAGCTGAAGTAATGATTCATCCTCCAGCGTTATACCGGACCAGGCCTTTCCTTTATCCGTGATATATAATTTTCGCATCGGGATGGCGCTGATCATGCGACCTGTTCCATCACCCAATACCGCAATATTTATTTCGGTACCGGTAATAAACTCCTGTACAATGATGGGTAAGCCCCATTTGGCAGAAATTTTATAAAATGCTTTTTGTGCCTGTTCCAGCGTATAAGCTACCACCGCATCATAAAATTTTCCTTTCACCACCAGGGGATATCCAAAAGCGTCCTCACAGGATTGTAATTCAGCTACAGTATGTATGATTTTATCACGGGGAACCAGTAACTGGTTATTTTGACCAAACTGGTAGAGATTCACTTTGTCCCGGGCCTCAAACTGTTCGGCAGCAGGTAAGAAAGTAGCAATGCCCATTGAGCGGAGCGTTTGAGCCAGTTTGATAAACTGCGGCAGTTCCGCATCAAAATTGGGGATGATGAGCTGCAGGTTTTCCTTTTCATGGATATACTGCAGGCGGTTCATCAGGGCCGTGGTGCCTGCAGCCGGATAGGGAATCTGGTAAGTTTTATCCACCACGTCATGCATATAGATGCCGGGTTCAAGGGTCTCATAGGATAATCCGATGATCCGTACCGGTCGGTTCAGTCCCTCTCTGAGAGCACGGATCACAGCGATCCCCGGACCGGGGCTGTCAATGGCATTCAGTCCTGTCACCGCAATGGTGAGCCAATTGTCGGGCGTTTTCATATAGCAAGTTTCAGCTTTCGAGAAGATTCGCTTCCTTCAGCTGGTTAATAAATTCATCCCAGTCTCTTTCAAGACGGAGCGGTTCCACTTCATAAGATTCGAGCAACCATTCCTTGATCTGTGCGGCCCCGTTACCCTGTTTCAATTGTAGAAGGATTTCAGCAGCCACTGGATTGGCAGAAAATGAATCACCGGTGGCAGGATTGAAAATAAAACCGGACTCACTGGTCGCAATATTTTTACGCAGGTACATAACAAAATTTGTCAGATGAAAATATATAAGTGCAATACAGATTAAAATAACAATACGGGTATTAAACAGGTGCTATGGTTTTCTACCAGCCCCTCAGTTTTACCCAGATATAATCATCCATCAGCAGGTCATTCTTGAAAACGGATTTTCTCCGCACGCCTTCCAGGTAATACCCGTTTTTTTCCAGTACACGCATGGACGCTTTATTACTCTCAAACACTTCCGCATACAACCGAACCAGGTCAAACGTGGTAAATGCATATTCCGTAATCTGCCGCAACGCTTCTGTAGCCACACCTTTCCCCCAGAAGGGCTCCCCGATCCAGTAGCCGACTTCCGCTGATTTGATATAAACATCCCCGTTCAGGATCAATCCAATGCCTCCGGCCACTGTTCCATCCACCTCAATGGCGAAGTTGATGGCCGGCAAAGGCGCATCCACTACTTTTTCCAGCCAGGCCAGTCCGCTTTCAGTAGTATAAGGATGCGGAAAATAATTGCGCAGGTTATTCCAGACATTCCTGTTGTTGGCATACAATACCAGGTCTTCGAGGTCTTCCTGTTTCCAGGGTCTGATAATAGTGATCATTTCCGTTCTTGTTTGTTAAACTTAAACACCAGCTGGAAAAATAGCCTTCACTGGTTTAACCTGTTCGTTCACTTTCCGCATCCCGTTTTACTCAGGACCTTCTCCGGCAGTTGCCCGGTCCATTGCCGCCGCATCTGCCCTGGCCCCTTCCTTGTCCCTGACCATATCCGGCCTTCCGGCCATATCCGGATCCGCGACCGGTTACGGTAGTTTTGTTTTCATAGTTATCACATACCTTGTTCTTGTTGGCATCCACATAGGCACTGTTGGCATTTCTTGTGCCCTGGCCATTACCCGCATTACTGTTTTTCTGGGCCATCAGGCCGGTACCCAAACCTGCAATGAGCAGGAGGGTGATGAGCATTTTTTTCATGGCTATACTGTTTATTGATTAATAATTAATTATTCTTTGATTGACAACCGGGGCCGTTTTCTTTATCGCAACATTTTTCCTTACATGGTCCATTGGCTGCTCCGTTCCCGTTACCAGGTCCATTACCCTTTCTTTGTCCCTGACCCAATCCTTTTCCTTGTCCTTGTCCGTTACCCGGACCATTACCACAACCTGCATCCTGATTCTCTCCGCTGATTATAGCATCGAACATTTCCTTTTTTAAAAATTCAGGCTGATAGTCCACCCCCTGTGATTTCAACCGGCGTACAAAAGCCCGCAGGTGATTTTCGGATCCCATACGCAGGAATTTATAGGCGGTAAGGATATCTTCCTTTTTTGTCTGTGCAATACGTTCGTCCAGGTCGGCAATATCCAGTTCTTCAATTTTTGCTCCGGCTTTCAATGCATCGGTGAGTGATGCTGTTCCTGATTTTACCAGTTGATTATAAACTTTTTGTAAAACGGCTGTTTTGAACACACCGGGCTTGTCCCCTGTGGCATCAACGGGGTCTTTCACTTCGTACCGGGTCATCAGCGTTTTCATACGGTCCATGTGTACCCGCTCACTCTGCCGGATATTACCAAAGGGATTCACGTCCCACTTTGCATACATCGAGTCATAAACATCACGGGCCAGTTTTTCTTCCTCACGCATATAGGTGAGTCCGTTACTTTCATTCGTAGTGATATCATTGCTTTGCTGAGCGGTTGCCTGCAAACAAAGCAGGGCAAATAACAGGAAGGAAAATCCTTTTTTCATGATGCGTTTTTTTATGATTGTAAATACATGTTTAATCTGCTTGTTTTCTCTTCCACGCAGGTCCGTTCCGGTAATTTCCATGATCAGTCAGGTTTTCACTGATAAACAACGGCTTGAAAACTTCCGCCAGTTGTAGTTGCTGTTCAGGATCGCATATTTCCTTGAGGCGTATATAAAAAAGAACGGTTTCCTTTTTGAGCTGACTGTGCAATACCCCGATCTCATCGGATAATTGTCGCAACTGCAGGCTATCAGATTTTGCCTGGATCAGCTGATTATACATCAGTTCTTTTAATGAGTCAATTTGAAAAGTGATTTCCATGGAGGCCGGTCTGAATGCCTGGTTCAATTCACGGAAAACATCCATCTGCTGTGTATTGAATCCCATTTCCTGCCGGAAAAAACGTCCGTTCAGCGGGTTGGTACCACCATAAGTCCCAATACTGAGTGCTGATGCCGCTTTTTTCTCCTGGCGCTGATGATAGATGATAGTTCCGATAGTAACGGCATTCAGCACAAGTAGTAAAATCACCAGCCAGGTTAATAGTTGAGTTTTGCGCAGCATACTAATCCTCCTTTTCGGTTTGCAGGTAAAAAGCAAAATGCTCAGCAGTGGCGTCATTGGTAAGTACCGTTGCCTGTTCTGTACTTCCGGATGAATAAGCACTGCCAGCGATAATACCCAACCAAACCACGATTGTAAGGCTGGCCATCGCCAGTACAGGTTTCAGGAACACTGGCAACAGGCCGGCTTTTCGATCCTGCTGTTTCGCAATCGCTGCCATTACACGGGTAGACAAATAAGGATTCAGCTCCGTATTCCGCTCTTCGCGGATCATCTGGTCAATCCTGTTTTCTATGTCTGTTTCTTTTTTCATAATCGCTCCTCGATAATTAGACAATGGTTGAAATGGGTTTCCTATGGGTGCTGTAAAGTTTTTTTCAGATTGTCCCTCGCCCGAAGCAATAACTGCTCAACCGCACCTTCCGTTATCTCCATAATTTGCGCCACTTCCTTTTGTGGAAGCTCTTCGTAACGACTGAGAATGAATGCCATACGTTGTTTTTCGGGAAGTGTATCGATCGCTTTACGAATTTGATCCTGTTCCGACTTTCCGGTCATTTCCTGTTCGGGATCTTTATTCCCGGATGGGAATTGCAGCATTTCTGCGGCAATGGACCAAATCCGCTTACGCTTTCTTTTCTTGAGTTCATTTAAACTGGTATGAATGGCAATCCGGAAAAGCCAGGTGGAGAAAGAGGACCGACCGGCAAAACGATCCAGTGACTGAAAAGCTTTTACAAAAACCTCCTGGGTGATATCTTCTGCATCTTCTTTCTGATGCACAAAGCCCATTACGATGCGAAACACAGCTGTTTCATAGGTTTTTACCAGTTGGGTAAAGTCAGCGGTTTGGCCGTTAAGAATGGATTGTATCAGTGCTGTTTCCTGCATCAGGCAGTCATTTTACCGAAACCCCGTTAAAGGTATATCTCCTATAAATATGAAAAGATGACCGGGGAAATGTAAAGAAGATGTATTTATCCCTTTACTTCAGTAACTAAGGTCACGGGTAACAGGGTTTTAAGTCATCTGATGTAGTGATATCCTTACCCGGAAGGCCATATGCGAATCCCTGCTGATCTCTTAATGAATATCCGCTGTTTATTTTTTACCTTTGTCTCTACACTCAACTCTTTATTTACTGTGAAGCGCACAATCAGGTACTACCGGCTGATGTGGACAAGACATGACCTGCCCGCCGGTCTTACTGTATTCTTAGTAGCCCTCCCGCTTTGTCTTGGTATTGCAAATGCCTCCGGCGCCCCTGTATACGCGGGATTGCTTTCCGGCATCATCGGCGGTCTGATCGTCTCCTTACTTAGTGGCTCTCATCTCAGTGTATCAGGTCCGGCAGCTGGTCTGACCACTATTGTTGCCGGTTCTATAATCTCACTCGGAGGTTACTCTGTTTTCCTGCTTGCCGTTGTTGTTGCAGGTACATTCCAGTTATTATTAAGTGTGTTGAAAGCAGGTAAAATTTCCAACTACTTCCCCTCTTCAGTCATCAAAGGCATGCTGGCTGCCATTGGTATCATGCTGATCTCCAAACAGATTCCGATGGCACTGGGGCTGGATAAACCCGATTTCTGGAACAGCGGGTTCTCCCAGCTCTTCAGTTCAACCGAATTCAGCAGTAATTTTAAAAACCTGAATCAGCATATCACCTGTGGAGCCCTCATCATTACCGTTGTTTCATTGGCTATCCTTATTATCTGGCAACAACCATTTGCCAAAAAATTACGGGTGATACCAGCTCCATTGGCGGTGGTAGTAACCGGCATTCTCCTTCATTTACTTTTTACACATGGCATGCCTGGTTTCTTTCTGCGTCCTACCCAATCAGTACTTGTTCCCTCCAATGTATTTGCCGAAATAAGATTTCCGGACTTCAGCCAGTTATTCTCCAATGTGGAGATATGGAAAGCAGGCTTACTGATCGGTGGACTGGCCAGTCTCGAAACCCTTTTATGTGTGGAAGCCGTAGATAAACTGGACCGGCACAACCGGATTACGCCGGTGAACCGTGAGCTGATGGCGCAGGGGGTGGGTAATATTGCTTGCGGATTACTTGGAGCCATCCCGATGACAGCGGTGGTGGTACGTGGTGCCGCCAATGCCGATGCGGGAGCCCGTACCAAACTTTCCGCCTTTACACACGGCGCCTTTTTATTATTGGCCGTATTGTTGATTCCGTTTCTGCTGAATATGATTCCGCTGGCTTCGCTGGCAGCCATTCTGATCATGACCGGTTATAACCTGGCTAAACCCAAACTCTTCCGCAATCTCTGGAGCCTGGGACTAAAACAGTTCCTGCCCTTTATCATTACTATTGTGGTGATTCTTTCCACCGACCTGCTGATCGGGGTGAGTATCGGATTGCTGATCTCTATTTACTTTATAGTTCAGAGCAATTTCAGGGATGAGTTCAGGATCACAAGATCAAAACACCTCGACCTGGAAACCTATGTGATTAAACTGAACAGCAATGTCACCTTCCTGAATAAAGTGAAGCTCCGGGATAGTCTGGATAAGATCCCTGAATACAGTGTGCTTTATATCGATGGCACCGATTGCACGTACATTGATTACGATATCCTGGAGATCATCAGTGAATATGCCAACAAGGCACACGACCGGCATATAGAACTGCACCTGAAGGGGATTGAAAAAGTAAATGTGACGGCGGTGCATTAATTATTACACCAGGATTAACCATACTTCGTAAAAAAGCGAGTCAGAATGTATTTCCACGGGTTGTTTCCTCGTGAAACTGCCCGTTAATAGCGTTTATACCCCCCTTTAACTTTCTGTTAGGCGAATTAGCCGGTTGGCGTTGTATCTTTAATACACAAAAACCGGTATATGAAAAACACGATAACTCTCCTCGCGGGACTTTTCTTTCTTTACTCATGCGGTTCTTCTGACACTGATGCAGAAGCATTACCGGCTCCTGAAATCAATATGTGGAATATCGATCAGGACTCAATTGGCAACCTGACGAAAGCACAGGTCCTCGCACCGGATGTAGATACTCTTTCACCAGACGTCATCCTCCGTTACCTGAACAATAACAATCCCAACATAAAGCTGGAGTACAACAAACAGTCAGGTGATACCCTTTTCCTTAAAATACCCGAGGCCACATTTCTGACTCAGCAAATGGGCTCCTCCGGACCAGAAGTCTATTTTGCTGAAGTAGTCTATAACTGCACGGAAATACCCGGTATTAAATTCATCAACCTCGACTTCAAAGAAGGCGATCATGCACAACCCGGCACGTATAAAAGAGAAAGCTTTAAACTCAAATAATAAAAAGAGCTCCGGA
>DAORKK010000129.1:0-1920 GCA_035439525.1 Chitinophagaceae bacterium | reverse complement strand
CCCACTTCCTATTCCCCCAATCCCCTACTGCTTCACCTTTATCTCCCCCATCTTCACCGTATTCACTTTTATACCCGGATATTTTACTACATATTTTGTTACCGGTTTTACTGTTCTTAAATAAGCATACAGTGCTTTCAGGTCGCTGTCTTTCATGCCTGAATAATCCACCAGGGGCATTGTTGTATTCTTAAGGCCTGGGTTGTGATTGTAATTTTTTTCTTCACGATACAGTGTGAACTTGTTCAGGAACTGATCCTCATCCCAGTTACCTATACCAGAAGAATCCGGAGTGATATTCGCTGAACCCACATGAAAATTGGCCACATTAAATACATTTCCGCCTCCATACAATTGGGCAAAATCCGGCTGACCTTTTACAAAGGGTGTATGACAGGTGGCACAATCGGCCACAGTGATCAGGTACTCTCCCCATTTCACGGCGTCGGAACGTTCCGGCCGCTTATTATTATCAACCGAGGCCTGAAGTGCCGGTGCCGGATACGCCATGCTGATCGGAATCATCAGCTGACGGGCAGGTACCGTATTCTTAATCGGTTTCAACGTTCTCAGATAGGCAATAATATTCAGCAGATCTTCCTTGGCCATCCGGTTATAGTTGGCATAAGGCATAATGGGAAATAAGGTATCTCCTTTCTTATTGATCCCATGGGTAATCGCCCGCAGTATTTCATCATCGGTCCAGCTGCCAATACCTGTTTCCGTGTCCGGGGTAATATTTGGACTATAAATAGTACCGGGAATGGCATCAAGTATCGTGTGGTCAAACAAACCACCACCACCGCCTTCGGTTCCGGGAACAACGGGACCTGAATATTTATTGAAATCCCTTTTACTATGACAATGGATACAGGCAGCCACATGATTGGCGAGATAGCGACCGTTTTCAACCGCTTTGGCGAGTGAGTCTTTTACTTTGTCGGTTTCCTTAGATGTGTCGGTGCTGTTATTACAAGAGGTAATGTAAACCGCAGCGAATACGCAGATGCATACCGTTGCGAAAGCAAGCAGCTTTTTCATAATGTGGTTGGTTGTTGTTAAATGGTAATGGTATTTGCAGTAAAAAGGTACTGATAAAATCAACTCCGGGAAAATTATTATCAGAAAGAATACCCGAGACTGAAGGTCAGCGGCACCATTACCCCGTCATTATTGGGAAACAGGTTTCCGTTGGAGAAATGAGCAATCCGGAGTCCCAGGTTCAGGTTTTTATCCTTGCCGGTAAACACACCCATCCCCATCTGATCATAAAAAGTGAACTTTTCACCCGTATCGAGTCCGTCCATTTTTGTTTTTGATATAAAGGAAGGCCCGGCCACCGAGTATTCAAGATAGAAATCCGTTTTCTTTGAGCGGATCGTATGAAACCGCATCATCGGGTAAGCACTCAGGGTAAAAAAATTGGTGCCATCCCGGTCTGTTTTCCAGAATCCGGCTTGTATACCCCAGTCCAGCGAAAACACTTTGCGGCTATGAAACAGATTGTGCTGGTAATTGAGCAACAAACCATGTCGGGCTTTTACCTCCCCGCCCCAGAAAATGGGAACCACACCTTTGGATACAAAATTATTGGCGCCATACCCGAGTACATTGCTGGCATAGGCCACCGACAGAATCTGTTTGGGAAAATGATAGCCCGCTTTTTTTACAAGATCCACCCGTTCCTTGCTCAGTTCCCGTAAGGTGTAATGGAAACCTGCTGAATGAAAGACCGTTGCCGGCTGCACCTCTTTATCATTGGCCGGCGAATACGTGGTACCGATCTGCAAATCCCATTTATGATTCAGTTTATATTGGAGGTTGGCGCCAAACAATCCGGTGGCATACGAGGCACTCTTCACCACCGGTTGATTGTTCATATTGAAGCCACGACGCATGATCAGGCCCAGGCCCGCCTCT
>DAORKK010000128.1:0-9473 GCA_035439525.1 Chitinophagaceae bacterium | reverse complement strand
AATTTAAGTTTTTAACTCTAATTTTAAACTGTCTGGTTTTTAGGGGTACTTACAGTATGATGGTCAGATTAGAATGTGGATGAATGAAAATCCTAACTGTCAGATTAAGTCTTAGCTTATACAAGTAATCTGCATGTTATGTGTATTGAAATAGCCGTCTTCAATCCCTCCTCGTATCCAGCGTAAACCCGATACTCGTACCCACACCTTCCGTACTCCTTACATGGATCGTTTGTCCATGTGCTTCGATAATGTGTTTGCAGATGGCGAGACCGAGGCCACTGCCGGTGACATCGATACTGCGTCCTTCTTCGGTGCGGTAAAAGCGTTCGAAGACACGGACCACATTCTTTTCGTTGATACCGATTCCGTCATCCCCGATCTCGACCAGGATATGCTTATCATCGGTCTTGTACATACTGGCCGTAATGTTGCCGTTCTGCTTCCCGTATTTTATGGAGTTCTCCACCAGGTTGATCAGCACCTGCCTTATTTTTTCCTTATCTGCAAAAACGGTGAGCGGAGATTCGCATCCTTTCTTGATGGTACAACTGATATGTTGCTTTTCAGCTTTGCCGGATAAACTCTCGTACACATCCTTAACCATATCCTGGATCACAAAATTCTGTTTGTATAAAACCAGTTCGCCCCGCTCCAGCTTGGAGATCTCATCCAGGTCGGTCAGCAGATGGGTAAGCCGGTCTACATTCTTGGAAGTCTTTTCGAGAAAGCGTTTATTAACCTCCGGGTTGGACATAGCACCTGATAAAAGGGTGTCCACATAGCCCTGTATGGCAAATACCGGCGTTTTAAATTCATGGGAGAGATTCTGCAGGAATTCCTTCCGGAACTGTTCATTACTCCGCAGCAGCTCCAGCTCTTCTTCATTCTTGGCGGCCCAGGCTTCCACATCCTCGCGTACATCATCAATACTCTTTTTGGGCAACACGTATTTGTAATAAGTCTCTTCCCGTTTGGTGGCCTTGGTCTTGTAGATGAATTTATAAATGAGTTTGATCTTCCGGTAAATAAACCGTTCCAGCATAAAATAGATCAGGAAATACCCGCCGATAAACAATGCGAGAAAAGACCCCGCCGCCCACCACCAGGATTGCTCCACGATATAGACCATGATGCTCTCCGGAATGGCCAGCACCAGGGCAGTAAATGCAGCGATTTGTTTGGGGGAACTGTTTTTTGCGCTGAACATAAGACAAAGTTACGAGTTTCGAGTTACGAGCTTCGAGACACAAAGACTGTAGCGAACTATAGGTCTCGTAATTCACGATTTGCCTATCCCGGAACTTTGGCAAAAGTTACGAGTTTCGAGTTACGAGCTTCGAGCCACAAAGATTGCAGCGAACTGTGAGTCTCGCAACTCGCAACTCGTAGCTCGAAACTGTTCCTACAGCTCAAACTTATACCCAACCCCCTTCACCGTAGTAATACAATCAATCCCCAGCTTCTGCCTGATCTTCCGGATATGCACATCAATCGTGCGGTCGCCGACGATCACGTCGTTGCCCCATACGGTATTGAGGATCTCGTTTCGGAGAAAGACCCTGCCTGGTTTGAGGGCCAGCAGGTAAAGCAGTTCAAATTCTTTTTTCGCCAGGATGATCTCCTGTTCCTCCACTTTTACAATAAACCGCTCCGGGTCAACAGTCATATTGCCGATATTCAGGACCCGGACCTCGGTCTTGTTCAATCGCCGGAACAGGGCATTGACCCGGCTGATAAATACTTTGGGACTGATGGGTTTGCTGACATAATCGTCCGCGCCGGTCTCGAGTCCGCGGATCTGGGTGCCTTCGTCGTTTACAGCCGTGAGGAAGATGATCAGGGTTTCTTTAAAAGCGGCCTGGGCGCGAAGCAGTTCGCAGACCTCCACCCCGGTTTTTTTGGGCATCATCACATCCAGCACCACCAGGTCGGGACTATGCCGCCGGGCTTTTTCCAGGGCCTCATCTCCGTCTTTGGCGGTAATCACCTCATATCCTTCATTCGTCAGGTTATACTTGAGGATCTCGAGAATGTCCGGTTCGTCATCCGCAATCAATACTTTCCGGGCGTTGGATTCCATGGTGGGAAATTGTTTGCGCAAACCTAAAGTTTAATTCCATTGCCCGGAAATTTAACCCCGCTGCTTTACACAGACTTAATGATAAGTTAATACCGCTTAAACTTCCTTTTTTTCATTTAACAGCCGCCTGACTTCCATTTTCAGCTTTAAATCGTCTCTATCTGTTATAAATCAGGCATGAATCTTTCCCTAAGGCTTAGTAACTTTACTTTTCGATTCTATGATTAAAATCAGCAGATACATTATTTTCTCCGGACTCTTACTGGTCTTTACCTGTGCAACAGCCCAGGGCTTTGCCGGCTTTGACTCTCTTTCCATTCCGGCCGGGTATAAGCCGGAGTTCCGGAGACAGCTGAATCATGATGGTATTGATGGCGAACAGAAGACGATCATGGACGGGGATGGACGGGAAGACAATCAGTTTACGCCCAGTGACAAAGAAGAGATTAACCAGCTGCTGACCCGCTCCCTGGTCCGTAAAACAGACTGGCTGCAGTTCCGGATCGAAACCGATTCCACACTGGACCACCGGTTGAAAGTGTTTTACCTCTCCGGACTGGAGAACCTGCTTAAATATTTCCGGCAAAACTGGAAACAGACCGGCGACCGGAATGTCAATCCCCTGAATTTTTCCCTGATCATTGATGCTTACGAAACCTGTATGAAAACAGATCGGAAAGGGGCTACCATTGAGTATATTATTTATAGCCTGCCGTATGATGCCGGTACGAATCTGATTAATGCCACTATTTTCAATAAAAATCCCGGTTACCAGCCTGCCCGTAATCACCTGGTGTTGAAACTTTGCAGAATGCACCCCGACCGGGTCTTTACCATTTTACAACAAAACCCGGATGTGCCATTTGCGGACAGCCTGCTCCGGGCCCTGGATAAACGGAAATTTGCCCGCCAGTTTTATGATTACGCCGCTGCGGCCAACAGACTGGGCGTCCTGATCCGCAATATCCAGGATGATATTTTTATCAAAACCATTGCCACCATGGCCCAGAGCCGCAGTGGTCAGCAATACTTTCCCTTCCTCGATAATATTGTCAGTGGTCGTATGACCCTGCGCGAAATTGATGCGGCGAAGGATGACTCGTTACTTTATTTCCGTTTACTGGTAAAAACACAACAGGACTATATCGCCCGGGCCATCAATAAAGACACGGCCTTTGAATTCAAAGCCCTGTCACGCCGGCTGGAAGACAAAGCCAAAGCTGATTTTGTAAATGTCATCAACGGGCTGCACAATGAACGTAACCTGGATATCCGGTTCAAAAGTATCCAGCAGATGAACGCCCAGGAACTCTATTACCTGGCCGTTTCTTCCGATGGATCAATTTATACCTCCAGTTTTGTAAAAGGCGTTTTTCCACTGATGATGAAGCAGAGCAATAACCGCGGGGATTCACTGCTGATGCTGGTAAACTTTGACAAATACCGGAAGTTTATCAAAATGTCGGCCGGTTTCAATACCCTCGACCAGTTTCTCGCTTCATTTCCAAAAGCATCCGCTGAAGGGGAGGAAGATCCGGCCAATACCCTGATGAGAGCCTTTGTGAACCGGTTGGAACAATCAGATGGTCTGGAAGACGGGGTGGATGTGGCCGATTCGTATGCCAGTATAACAGAGACACTAAAACCCGTGGCCGACCGTATGCTGCTGAATATCCAGGATAATTATGAACGTAACCTGGGTACCGGTAATCCCAAAGGCATCGCTATTTATAATATTCTTGGCAAACTTTTTCTCAGTGCGGATTCGACCCGGAATATAGACCTGACCAAAGAATTGGGTATTCCCCCGGTATATGAAGTGCCGTTTACCACGCTTAACGGCGACAGCAACCGGGTAATCGTACAGTTATTTATCTATGGCGACAAAGACGGGATCGGGGTGTTTCCCGGACTGATCAGCATGTTTAATAACCCCAATTGGAAAATTGACCAGAGCAATAAACAATGGGTGACCGTATCTTCCGCTAAAGGCAAACCGGTTTCCCTCTATATGAACCGTCCCCTGCCCGAGGAGACCAACGAAGATGCGAAAGCACAGGAAGCCTTATGCAAATACCTGGAAGATAAAAAACTGATACCAACGGTCACCATTAACCGCGGACACAGTTATAATGCCCCGTATACCATTGACCAGATGTCCACCGCTTCCAAGATCGTATTCATGGGATCCTGCGGCGGTTACCGGATGATCCACGATATCCTGCAAAAAGCACCGGATGCACATATCATCGGCACCAAACAGATCGCAGACGCCCCGGTGAATAATCCTTTCCTCCGGTTGATCATGGAAAAACTCCGGACCGGCAGCGATATCAAGTGGATCCCCTTCTGGGAAGAACTGGATAAGATAGTGACCGATAAAATCTTCGAGGATTATGTACCCCCGCACAAAAACCTGGGTGCTTTGTTTATCAAAGCCTATACAAAAGCCATGGGGCCGGAAGCCATCAATCAATAAACGGTAACGGGTTCTGTCTGCTTCTGGTTAAATTTGCGGTTTACAACACATTATTTTGGCTGAACCAAAGAAAACATTCTTCGACTTTGCATTGCTGAAACGGGTATTCCGTTATGCAGCGCCCTATAAACGGCAGTTTTACCTCTCCGTAGTACTGGCCATCCTGCTGGCCCTGATCACCCCGGTGCGCCCGCTTCTGATCAAAGTGACCGTGAATGAGTATATCAGCAATGAAATGGCCGCTATGCTCATCAATATCACCCTGATCCAGATCGGACTCATCCTGGTGGAAACGGCCATGCGGTTTCTTTTTTCTTATACTACGGCCCTGTTGGGTCAATCTGTGGTAAAAGATATGCGGGTGGCCACTTATAAAAAGATCATGCATCTCAACCTGTCTCAGTTTGACAAGACCCCGATCGGCACCCTTACTACGCGGACCATCAATGATATTGAATCCATCAATGATATCTTCTCGGATGGGCTGGTACCCATTATCGCGGATCTGTTGTCCATTGCCTGTGTGCTGACCTATATGTTTATCAGCGACTGGCAACTCACGCTGATTGCCCTGATCCCTTTCCCGATCATGATCATCGGGACTTATTATTTCAAAGAAAGTATCAACCGCTCTTTTCATAAAGTACGGAATGCCGTGGCGGCCCTAAATGCCTTTGTACAGGAACACCTCACCGGTATGGCTGTGGTACAGGCATTTGCTTCGGAAGAACGGGAGATGGACAAATTCAAAAAAATCAACCGCGATCACCGGGATGCCAATATCAAAGCCATTTTCGCCTACTCGGTGTTCTTTCCGCTGGTTGAGATTGTGCTGGCACTCTCTATCGGGTTAGTGGTCTGGTGGACTTCCAAAGAAGCCCTGAACCTGCACGAGAGTCAGCAGGGAACGGTTATTTCGTTTATTCTTTGCCTCAACTTGTTATTCAGGCCACTGCGGATGATTGCGGATAAATTCAATGTACTCCAGATGGGCATTATTGCCAGTGAACGGGTGTTTAAAGTGCTGGACAATCCCGACTTCACCCCGGAGAGTCCGGCAGATGCTTTTAAACCGGAAACCGTAAAGGGAAAGATCGAATTTGATAAAGTAGTGTTTGAATATACGCCCGGCGTACCGGTGCTGAAAGAAGTGTCCTTTACTGTCAATCCCGGTGAGACCATTGCGATTGTAGGCCGGACCGGTAGTGGCAAGACTACGATCATCAGTCTGCTCAACCGGCTTTATCATATCCAGGGCGGGAAGATCAGTATTGACGGAGTGGATATCGAGCAGTTTGACCTGGATGCGTTGCGGAAGAATGTGGGGGTGGTGCTGCAGGATGTGTTTTTATTTTCCGGATCTGTGATGGATAATATCACCCTTCGGAATCCGGAGATCACAAAGGAAAAGGTGATCGAAGCGGCCAAACTGATTGAGATGCATGAGTTCATCCAGCGGCTGCCCGGTGGCTATGATTACAATGTAATGGAGCGGGGGGCCACTTTATCCCTGGGTCAACGCCAGTTATTATCCTTTATCAGGGCCATGTTATATAACCCGTCTATCCTGATTCTGGATGAAGCCACTTCTTCGGTGGATACGGAGAGTGAGCAGCTGATTCAGCACGCCATCGATACCCTGATCAAGGGACGGACCTCGATCGTGATCGCCCACCGGCTGTCTACCATCCGGAAGGCCCATAAGATACTGGTACTGGACAAGGGGGAAGTGAAGGAAATGGGGACCCATGAAGAGCTGATACGGCTAAAGGGTCATTATGCGAAACTGCATGAAATGCAGTTTGAAGTCATAGATGATTAAAATACAACGGTTTAATAAAAAAGGGGTCTCCTGATATCAGGAGACCCCTTTTTTATTAGATCAATCAGGCAAGGCTGGCTGAAATAAAGGTTCCGTCAGCACGGAAAAATGCTTTCCAGCGAACCGAACCGATAAAGAATTTCACTTTCCAGGTATTGCCATCCTCCGCCTGCCATTCCATCCGGGTAGCAGTGGGATAACGGGCTGCAAAAGCGGCCTGTACAGCAGCCGGCAGGTTGGAAGGAGGAATAGCGGGAGGATCATCAGCACCGCGGCGTCCGGTCACGGTTCCGCTGTTGTCATCGGCATTGGCAGAGATAGTGGATTTTTCGCAGGAGGTGAAGAAAAGACTGGCGCCTAAAACGGCAACAAAAAATGTGTTTTTCATGGCTTTTAAATTTTATTGATAATAATGAATACATAAAGGAGTACTCGCCGGGGAGAAGGATGTAACCCGGTTGATTCTTTTTTCTGTACTCTTTTTTCAGGGCAGTTCTTTTTGTAAATTGCATCTATGAAGGATTACAGTGAAATGACTGAACAAGAGCGTAAGGAACTGGAGGAGCAATACCTCCGTGATCCGGATTTTTTTTACAAAAAGGCCGAAACTGACCGCCTCAAAGAGGCCTTGAAAAGAACCTATAAAGAGCGATTCCTGGTAATGACCCGCCTGATGAAAATGGGCAGCATGTTGTCAAATGCCCGCATAACCAAACAGGCCTCTACTCCAAATACGAATGACTGATGGACATTTTTGACGAGGATCTTCTTGCTTTTTGGCGCACCCTTAATAAAGAAGGGGTCCGTTATATTATGGTAGGGGGAGTTGCTACTAATCTCAATGGATATCAGCGCACTACAGAGGATATTGATATCTGGCTGGATGACACCCTGCAAAACAGAGAACAGTTCAGGTTGGCATTTAAAGCCTATTCCGGTACTGACATTACAGGAGTCGCCAACATGCAGTTTATACCTGGTTGGGTCAATTTCAGATTGAATAATGGTTTTGCGCTGGATATTCTTATTTCCATGAAGGGGTTAGAAGGATTGAGCTTTGATGAATGCCTGAAACAGGCCAATCTCGCAGATATTGAGGATGTACGGATTCCCTTCCTTCATATCAATCATCTTATCGCCAACAAAAAAGCAGTGAACAGGCCTAAGGATCAATTAGATGTGATTTCTCTGGAACAAGTAAAAGCACTCGAAAAAGATAGTTCCGAAGATTGCGTCTGAAGCCCGATTATTTCAAGGTTTTTTACCCTCCCCCCCTTATCTTTGCGCCAAATTTCGGAAGAGGTATGTGCACCAATCGTTTCAAATCCTTTACTGTAGCGGTTTTCAGCGTCTTTTTCATGCTTTTTGGGCTGCCAGCCATGGCTCAGCATCATGAAGAAGGTGGTCAGCCGGCTGCAGAACAAGCAGATCATGCTAAAGGCGGTCATGAAGAGAAGCTGAATGTGGGCGAAGTCATCTTCGAACACGTACTGGATGGCCATGAATTCCACTTTTTTGGTGTATCTGTACCCCTGCCGGTATTGGTGTATTCCAAAGAAAAAGGCTTCAAGGCCTTTATGTCCTCTGCCTTTCACCACGGTACCGAAGCCCACGAAGGGTACATGATCCTGACCAAGCACAATATTGCTGAAATGGGACTGGATCCGAAGAAATTCAAAAGCGAAGACATTTATGCCGTTGGTGCAGATGGCAAACCCGATACTACGGTAAGCGTTTTTGATTTTTCTCTCACCCGCAATGTGGTACAGATGATCCTGGCCCTGACCCTTTTTGTAGTGATTATGCTCCGTATCGCCAAACGCTACAAGAGCGGGGTAGGAGTGACATCTGCTCCTAAAGGTTCACAAAGCCTGATTGAGCCGGTTATTACTTTTGTTCGTGACGAAGTAGCCAAGCCCAACCTGGGACATAAATACGAGAAATACCTGCCTTACCTGCTGACGGTATTCTTCTTTATCCTGATCAATAACATTTTCGGACTGATTCCCGGTTCGGCGAACGTAACGGGTAATATCGCCTTCACTGCGGTACTCGGTCTGATCTCTTTTGTAGTGATTCTGTTCAGTTCCAATGGTCATTACTGGGGCCATATCTTCAACCCGCCGGGTGTACCCCTGGGTGTGAAGTTTATCCTGGTGCCGGTGGAGTTTCTGAGTGTATTCATCAAGCCCTTCGCCCTCATCATTCGTCTTTTCGCGAACATGGTGGCCGGTCACATCATCATTATTTGTCTGATCTCCCTGATATTCATTTTTGGCCAGCTGAACCCGGTTGCCGGATGGGGTGCTTCACCGCTCTCGATTGGCTTTACCGTGTTTATTTACCTGATCGAGGTACTGGTGGCCTTCCTGCAAGCCTTCATCTTTACGATGCTGACGGCAGTATTCGTGGGACAGGCATTTGAAGGAGAGCATCATGACGACGCGCATGCAGCGCATCATTAATTTGTATTTTTTAACAATCAATAAAAAAGAAACATGGATTTATTTCTTTTAGCAGAAATGGCTAACGCAGGTGGAGCCATCGGTGCAGGTTTAGCAGCTATCGGTGCCGGTATCGGTATCGGTCAGATTGGTAAAGGTGCCGTTGAAGCCATCGCCCGTCAGCCGGAAGCGTCTAACGACATCCGCGGTAACATGATCCTGACTGCAGCCCTTGTAGAAGGTGCTGCCCTGTTCGCGATCATCGTGGGCTTCCTCGCAATGGTATTATAATATCGTTGCTGCGAAAAAAAATTACTGCATCCAAAGCACAGGGCGGAGGATGCAGTATTTAAATGACAAATAATAAATAATCAATAAGAAATGAGGAAGTCCCGGAAGGGGTCACTCATTTGAAATCAGACGTTTTATGGAGTTATTACTTCCCAAATTAGGTTTGTTAGCCTGGACCCTCCTGGCCTTCCTGATCGTTTTCTTCCTGCTGAAGAAAATGGCCTGGCCCGCCATCATCAAAGGACTGCGTGACCGTGAGAACAGCATCACTGAATCACTGGCCACCGCCCAACGGGTAAAAGAGGAAATGGCCCTGATGAAAAGTGAGAACGAAGCCCTGCTGGCCAAAGCCCG
>DAORKK010000127.1:0-9542 GCA_035439525.1 Chitinophagaceae bacterium | reverse complement strand
GGGAAAATGGAACTAAAGACCGCTCCCGGGGAAGGATGTGTGCTCCATGTGACGATTCCTTATCACCGGGAATCGGAAGCCGATTAATTAACCCGAAACGCCTACCTTTGCGCCTTCCATGAGCGACCCGATAAAACACGAATGCGGACTCGCATTCATACGGTTAAGAAAGCCTTTTTCGTACTACCATCAGAAGTACCATACCGTACTGTGGGGGCTTAATAAGCTGTACCTGCTGATGGAGAAGCAGCATAACCGCGGACAGGACGGAGCCGGTATTGCCACGGTAAAGCTCGATGTGGAACCGGGTTATCCCTTTATGAACCGGCTGCGTAGTAATGCCCCCCAGGCCATCGCCGATATATTCCAGCAGATTGGTAAAGAAATCGATGAACTCGAACGGTATCATCCCGATATAAAGAGTCATCCCGGCCTGATGAAAGGCCATGTGGCTTTCCTGGGTGAACTCCTCCTGGGTCATCTCCGTTATGGTACCCAGGGAAAAAACAAACTCGAATACTGTCATCCGTTTATCAACCGGGATACGATCCCTGCCCGCAACCTCGCACTGGCCGGGAATTTCAATATTGTTAACTCCGATGAACTGTTTACCCTTACCGGTAAAGAACCTCATCCGAATGTACGTTTCAGCGACCTGGCTGCCATGATCGAACTGATGCATACTTATCTCTGCCAGGAAGACGAAACATCGCCGGAGAAACTGGACATTAAAAAAGTATTGAAGAAGACCCTGCCCCTGATGGACGGTGGTTTTCATGTAGGTGGTGTGACCGGCAACGGTATTGGTTTTGTCTTCCGCGATGCACACGGCATCCGCCCTTCTTATTATTATATCAATGATGAAGTAGTGGTGGCAGCCTCTGAAAGAGCGGCCATCCGCACCACGTTCAATGTAGGGGAGAATGAAGTGAAGGAACTGATGCCCGGGCAGGCCCTGATTGTGAGCGAGACCGGAGAAATAGAAATCGCCCAGATCCTGGAGCCCAAAGAGCGCAAGGCCTGCAGCTTCGAACGTATTTATTTTTCACGGGGCAGCGATGAGAAAATTTATAAGGAACGGAAGGCCCTGGGATATAACCTGAGTGAGCCGGTACTGCATGCCATCGAACACGACCTGAAGAATACGATCTTCTCCTTTATACCCAATACCGCCGAAACCGCTTTCTATGGTATGCTGAAGGGGATGGAGAATTACCTGAATAAAGTAAAGCTGGAGCGGATACTCAGCTGGGGTAAGGATTATGATGATGAGAAACTGGCGGAGATGATCAACCGCAGGATACGGGTGGAAAAGATCGCCATCAAGGATGTAAAAATGCGCACCTTCATTACCGAGGATGTAAGCCGGAATGAAATGGTGCAGCACGTCTATGATATTACTTACGGAACAGTACGTCCCGGCCTCGATACCCTGGTCGTGATCGACGATTCTATTGTTCGGGGCACCACGTTGAAAGAAAGTATCATCCGGATGCTGGGCCGTCTGCAACCCAAAGGGATTGTGGTGGTTTCCTCCTCCCCGCAGATCCGTTATCCCGATTGTTATGGGATCGATATGAGTAAGATGGGAGATTTTATCGCTTTTAATGCGGCAGTGGAACTGCTGAAAGAAAGGAATAAATACTCCTTGCTCAACGAGCTGCTGGAAAAGTGCAAGGAACTGGAAAGTATGAATCAACTGGAAAGTGAGAATGTGGTGAAACAGTTGTACAAACAATTTACCGCAGAGGAAATTTCCACCAAGATCGCAAAACTGATTACTCCGCCCGAACTGAGTATTCCGGTAAAAGTAATCTTCCAGACCATTGAAGACCTGCACAAAGCCTGTCCCAATAATCTCGGTGACTGGTACTTTACCGGAAATTATCCAACCCCTGGTGGTAATAAAGTGGTGAACAAAGCCTTTATGAATTATATGGAAGGCAAGAACGTAAGGGGATATTAAGTCTGTATTTGCATTTCCTGTTTAAAAAATTTCAATATGAAAACCCTGATCCTGGTCCGTCATGCCAAAAGTGACTGGAGCGGGGATGGTCTTCCGGACTTTGACCGCTCGTTGAATGAACGGGGAAAAAAGGATGCCCCGGTCATGGCAGCACGGTTACTGGATAAAAAAATTCCGGTAGACCTGTTTATTGCCAGTCCGGCTAAGCGGGCAGCGAAGACCGCCCGTTTTTTTGCAGAAGCTTATGGGAATACCAAAGCAGACATTGTTTTTAAAGAGGAACTCTACCTGCCGGCTGCGGATGTTTTTTATAAAGTCATCGAACATATCAGCGATCTGCATAGCCATGTGGCGTTGTTTTCCCATAACAACGGGATCACGGATTTTGCCAATGAACTGACCAATACCCGTATTGATAATATTCCCACCTGCGGCATTTTTGCGCTGAATATCCATTGCGATCACTGGAAGGATTTCCGGGTAGCCCAAAAGGAATTC
Source organism: Chitinophagaceae bacterium (assembly GCA_035439525.1). Lineage (GTDB taxonomy): Bacteria > Bacteroidota > Bacteroidia > Chitinophagales > Chitinophagaceae > JJ008. The sequence goes on along the minus strand of DAORKK010000127.1, from coordinate 7,078 downwards.
TGGTTTTTTGATTCGCCGAAATCCGGACATGACTGATTATTCTTCAACAGTAGGTGGTGTTTTACGGCTAACCAGGTATACCCCTGAGAAGATCAGCAAACCCGCCATTATTTTCTCTATTGTAAAAGCTTCGTTCAGAAACAGGGCCGCGATAATGGCGGCAAAGACCGGCTGTGTATAGATATATGAACCGGTTATACCCGCACCCAGGTGTTTCAGTCCAACAATATTAAACGTATACGCGAGAAACGTTCCGCAAAAAACAACCATACCCAGTGCTGCAAAATGAGTCCATTCAAAATCCGGCCAGCTCGTGGCCGCAAATTCAGTCCAGCCAAAAGGCAGGATCATAAAAAATCCGAAGGTGAAAACCCAGCGGATCACATGCAGGGGCGGATAAACCTGCATCAGGGGTTTTACAATGATGAAGTAGACGGTATACGCCATGGCATTTACCAATATAAACAGATCACCGTTTAAACTGGCCGTACCGTTCTTTTCTTTTGAAAGAATCAGCAGCAGGGCTCCGCCGATTCCCAACGCAAGCCCGAGTGCTTTCTGAATGGTGATTTTTTCTTTCAATACCCAGAAAGCGAAAACCGTAATCAGCAAAGGGGTGCAGAGCATAAGCAACGAAGCATGGATGGTGGACGTAAGGGTCAGTCCTTTTACAAACAGCATCTGGTTGATGGCCACTCCGCTGAGTCCGCAGGCAATAAAACGGGGAATATCTTTTCGCCGGATTGCTGCCGGTGTTTTTCCAAAGGCCCAGACCATCCAGAAAAGTAAAAGACTGATGCCCACCCGGAAAATATTCAGGCCATAAGCGCCCACATGTGAAGGCGAGATATGTTTCACCAGGCTCAGGTTGAGCGCAAAAAAAAGGTTGGTGAATAAAACGGCGATATGGGCCTTGCTGGTGATTTTCAACGGGGCAAAGATAAAGGGAAACATCAGCGGAGCGAAGTCAGTAAGCGGCTTACTGCAGTGCTCAATTCATTTTTTCCGGAAGAAGGAAAGGGCTGAAAGGAGAACCGGTTGGCTTTATCAAGTGCATCATCCAATGAAAAAGAGGACTGCTCAGCTGCACTGGCCGTTTTCTGTTGCAGATGTAGCTGAGCGATATATTCCTGTTCGGTTTGTCCGGGTGTGGCTACCAGTATACTTTTTTTATTCAGCGCCGCCAGATCCATGAGGGTGCTGTAGCCGCTCCGGCAGATGACCATACCTGCTTTATGCAGTTCTTCGTTGAGCACCTGCTGAGGCAGGTGATTATAAATCCGGATCATATTGGTGGAAGACATCATCGATGTGTTTCCCGGTAAACCCCGCACCAGGGTAGCGGTTCCATTATAATGAACCAGTTCACTGATCAGTTTTTCTTCCAGGAGGGTACGTTGTGGTTCAGGTCCTGAAAGCAACAGCAGTAAATGTTGCGCTGTTTCGGGCAGATTCAGTTTTTCAAATCGCGAAAGCGGGCCGATATAGGTAACAGGTATTGCGGGTTGCAGATCAGGATGGGATAAGTCACCGGCCAGTCCGGGCCGGGCCGCATGATCAGGTACCCAGCAGGCAGTGAAGCGTTGTATAAACCGGTAATTGATTTTCTGTAACCAGCGTTCGGCTCTTTTGCTCCCGGGTACTTTGATGCAGAGCTGGTGAGTGATAAAAATGCATGGAATTTTTTTGTGATATAGTCCATACCGGTTGTCACTGATGACCGCATCGATTCCGTGGCCGGCGACTTTTCTTTTTAACCAACGGCCTTCCAGCCAGATACTGTTTAAAATACGGGGCAGCTGTAAAAGCAGTTTAAAGAAAAGACCTCTTTTTGTTTTTGCATATTCCACCTGGTAGCCGGGTAAGTGTAACAGGGGGAGTTCGGGGAAAGCCTCGCTGAACAAGGCGGCCTGGGCTCCTTCCCCGGCAAGCCAGACATCGGCCCCCTGGGCCTGAAGTTCCCGGATCAGGGGAAAACAGCGGGTGGCATGCCCGAGCCCCCAGTCCAGCGGGGCAACGAGGATACGGGGTTTTCCTTGTTTTTCAGGGTATTTGGCCTGATCAGGCTTATTATTTGGTGAAAAATGGATCAGCGGTATACTATTTTGTTCGTAAAATAGTTTTAATTTAGAACATTAAGTGTATGAAACAAATCAACAAAATTGCTTTAGCCCTGTTATTCATTATCCTCCTGGCTTCCTGCAACCGTAATTATTATTCCGGTACAGGTAAAGGCGGGAAAGGTTGTGGCTGTCCCAGTCACAAAGGAATGACCGGATACTAAATCACCTCTTTTGGAATGAAGCCATTCAGCAGAAACATTGTATTGTTTTCAAGAGATGAATTCATGAGCGAACAAGCCATTGAAAAGGAAGTCGCTTATCTTAATGGTATCCTGGCCATTGCTGACACCCCCGAGGCATTCTGTAATGCCAATGAATTGGTTGACCGCAACTCCATCACTTCCAATCCCCGCAGAATATTAAAAGAATCCCGTCATTTCCGGTTGAGGGAGTTCAGGTTTCTGATTAATAAGAATTAATCCCCCAAACCCCCTGAAGGGGGCTTTACACTCCGCAACTTTTAAAAATCAATACGCCAGCCTTTTGCGTAAAAGATTCCCGCAAAGCCAAAAAGACTTTATATTATTGCCAGCTTACTCCGCTTTCGGAATTTCTTTTAAGCTTAGCGGGCCATTTTTACGCAAGGGAAAAAGAAATGAATATGCAAGTAATTGGGGTCTTCAGCGTTTCTCTACAGGTGAATCCAGGGTGCTTAAAGCCTCCCGCAGCTTCCCAATCATTTCACCAATTTCTTCTTTCTTACAGGTGCCCACACTCAGGCGGTACCAGGGTGAATTTTTAGAAGCCCCAAATGCATAGAATGGCACTACGGCTAATCCGGCCTTATTAAGCAGATAAGCGGTTACATCAGCCTGTGTAGCGAGCACGGTTCCATCTGCTGTTTTTTTGCCCACCAGGTCCAGTTTGATCGTCAGGTAGATGGCGGCTTCAGGTGCAATCGCCTCCACTGCATACCCTTCTGCTTTCAGCGCGGAAAATCCTTCATAAATGCGTTGCAGTCTTTCCTCGATTTCTGCTTTAAAATGCACCAGGTATTCTTTTATCGCTCCCCGGTTACCCAGGTAATGGGCCACGGCTTTTTGTTCAGCCATCGGTGCCCATGCTCCAATATGTGTGAGAATGGCTTTCATTTTATTGATCACGGCAGCCGGTCCCAGTCCCCATCCGACGCGTACACCGGTTGCAGCAAACACTTTACTGATCGCATCAATAAAAATGGTGTATTCCTTCATTTCCGGACGAAGCGATACCGGGTTGTAATGTTGTATAGCTCCATAAGTAAGGTGCCAGTACATCTGGTCAAACATCACATAGAGTTTCTTCTGTCCTTCACCCCGGGTTTTATTTTCTTCAATCACCAGGTCACAGATTGCTTCGAGTTCTTCTTTGCGGAATGTGGTGCCGGTTGGGTTTTGCGGAGAGCAAAGGGAAATCAGCACCGCGTCTTTGACATGCGGACGGATGGCCGCTGCTGTTGGCATAAAATTCGTATCGGCTCCTGCTTCGATCACGACATGCTCACCACTCACAAAATGCGTGTAATGATTATTATTCCAGGAAGGCACCGCGTAAATGATCTTATCTCCCGCATCGCAGATAGCACGGAATACGGTATAGATCAGCGGACGCCCTCCGGAAGCCACCAGGATCTCGTTGATGTTATAGTCCAGCCCCTCCTCATCTTTTATAAATGAATGAACCGCTTCCCGCAGGTCCAGGTTGCCTTCTGCTGCCGGATAATTGGTGAAATGCCTGCGGTAAGCTTCCACAATCGAATCTTCCAGTTCTTTGGGAATAGGGAAAATAGCGGGATCAAAATCACCGATCGTGAAATTATAAATCCGTTCACCCTGCCTGATTTTTTCACGTATTTCGCCACCGAGTTTAACGATTTCAGAACCGATTAATGTTTCCGACAGGTGAGAGAGTTTCATACTGATTGTTTGTGGCGCAAAGGTAGGGATTAGTAAGTACGAAGTACGAGGTACGAAGTACGGGGTACGAAGTACGGGACTCACCACTGACCACTCACCACTCACTATTCCACCAGCATCCACACCCTTGTCTGCCATTTCGCCGTGTCTTTGACCGTGGCCGGGTCATTGAGGTATTGTTCGATCACGGGTGCTTTCTCTTTTAAATTATGTGAAGTAATATACTGTCGAAGGAAGGTCCAGGCGGCCAGTGTTTTTTTATAATCACCAAAATGATCTGTATAGATCGCTTTGCTTCCGTTGATGGTTTCCATCCGGATGATGGGACTGCCCAGCTCTTTTCCTTCGGGCAGTGGAATAGCCGCCGCCATATCGGTCAGCTGCTGCCGGCTGTCCCAGGTAAAGTATAAACCGGTAGCGGTACCCGGTTTTATTTTCTGACGTTGTGCTTCCGCATTTAATATCGAAATATGGCCCGCATAAAAAACGGGGATATCATTCCATTTCACTTCCTGGCGGATCAGTGCATAGTTGGTCTCCGGAAAATCCACTTCTTTTACATCGTAGGCGGCCGATTGTCCGGAAGGAACGGTTACTTTCTCGACTCTTGCTTTCAGGGCCGACAACCCTTTCTCAAATTCAGGGCCCAGGTTCTTTTCTATATCCGAAAAGAAATTGAAAATATTCCAGGGCCGGGGTGTTTCACTTTCAAAATGCCAGCTGACGGTGGTGAGCCCGTTCAGTTCACTGAGTGTAAAGATGGAAGAAGCATGTCCCTCCTTAGGTTTGATGAAATGAATACGCTGGCTGACCATTTTTCCCGGTTCGAGCGAATCGATTGTTATGCGGCCTTCTCCTGAAATTTTGGGATCACCGGTCCAGTGACTGGACGCCCCCGCACTGCCATCCGTTCCTGTGTATTCCAGCTTTACCGTGGAGTCATGCTGGTTCCAGGACGACCATTGGTTGAAGTTTTCAAGCCGGGCCACCTGTTCATACACCACGGCTGCAGGCGCCTGGATGCTGATGCTTTTATCGAGTGATTGTTTTACCGGGACTAACCAGGAAAACACCATTACGACCACAATCAGGGAGACAATAAAGAAAATAAACAGGCGCAGGTATTTCATAATTTATAGTATCAGAATCCTTTCAATGGCTTTTTGGCTTCTTCCGTTTCGGGTTTCAGCGTTACGCGAATATAGCGTTGCAGATTGATATATTTCTTTGCTACGTCCTGCATCATTTTCCCCGTCAGTTTATCGATCTGCTGTTGCTTCTTCAGCAGTTCTGCAGGATCAGCACCATAGAAATAAGCTTCCAGCAATCCGTTGGCCCAAAAACTGTTTTGTTTGATATCCACTTCCAGTTTCCGCTTCTGTTGTTCTTTGATTTTCTCCAGGTCTTCCGGGCTGACGCCTTTCTGCATGATTTTTTTCAATTCATCAAGTGCGGCCTTTGTCAGGGTATCTGCATTTTCCGGGGCGCAGGGAAAACTGATACTGAAACTGACATTGCCATACGGAATACGATTCATGGATCCGCCGGCACTCACGCCATATACCCCGCTTTTTTCCTCACGAAGCTGCTCTACCAGTTTAATATCCATCAGTTCTGCCAGGCTCTTTAGTGCATAGGCTTCATTTCCGTTATAGACCGCGGGAGTCATGAATACAATATTCACCGTACTCTTGGGTTCGCTGCCTTTATTTATTGTTTTATCTACTTTGCCCTGTGGCGGACGGATGCCGAGGTCACGGAAATTTTCCTTTTTTGGCGAGCCGGGCAGGCTACCGATATATTTCTCCAGTAATGGACGGATTGTTTCTTCATTAAATGAACCGGTGAAGATGAACGTAAAATCACCGGCATTGGCAAAACGTTCTTTATAGATCTGGAAACTGCGGTCCAGGCTGATCTTATCAAAATCCTCCGGGGTCGGAATTTTTCCGCCACGGGGGTGATTGCCGGTCAGTATTTTTTGTACTTCTCCGCTGAAGAAAATATCAGGGTTGGACGCCACATTCGCATAGAGTTGTTTCTGCCGTGTTTTAAAGGATTCAAACGCTGCGGCATCTTTTCTTGGTGCGGTAAAATAGAGATAGAGGAGCTGCAGCATGGTTTCGGTTTCTTTCGGAATCGTGCTGCCGGACAGCCCTTCACTTAATCCGCCGATACTGGGAGATACGGAGGTGTTTTTCCCTTTCAGCATATTACCCAGATCAATGGCGCTGAAAGCACCGACACCACTCTGATTGATAATGGAGGAGGCATGGATGGCTGAATAATAATCCGCATCCCTGACCAGGGAATGACCACCCTTACTGAATGCCCGGAACAGGATTTCATCATTTTTAAAATTAGTCGGCTTCAGGACCACCGTGGCGCCATTTGATAAAACCAATACAGAAGTGCCCACTTCTTCATCTGTTTTGGTACGCAGGATTTTTCCGCCTTTGAGCTGACGGGCATCCAGCAGATTTTTAGCCAGTATTTTTTCCTTGTACGGACTGATGGCGGCCGTTTCCACCGAAGTCAGCACCGCTTTTACTTCATCCGCCGATGGAATTTTGATGCCTTCTTTATCAGGGGCATTTAAAGTCACCACCATGTTTTTATTACTGATCCATTGGGCGGCCAGTTGATTTACTTCGGGGAGCGTAACCGAAGCGAGGTATTGTTTGACAAAATCATATTCCCATTCAATACCAGGGATCGGTTCTTCCACGAGGAAGTTGCGGATATATTCCTCCACATAATTGTAGGATTCCTGTTTTTCCCGTTCATTGAATACGCGGTCATAATAACTCAGGACTTGTTTTTTCTGCAGGTCAAATTCAGATGGCGTGAAACCATGCAGAAGGATACGCCTGTTTTCTTCGACCAGGGTATAAAGCGAACGGCTCATGCCCGTATCACTCGTATTGGCAAACAACTGGTAGGCATTCTTCGTCCGCGCGTAACTATCACCATAATAGGATCCGGCCCCCACAAAGGGCGGGTTTGCCTGCAAGGTCAGTTCCCGGAACCGGTTATTGAGCATACCGGTAAACAACGCTC
>DAORKK010000126.1:0-9562 GCA_035439525.1 Chitinophagaceae bacterium | reverse complement strand
TTTTTGACCGAACGGATGCGGAAAAGCAGGCTTTCCAGGATGATTTTCTTTTCGGTCGTCAGGTTTTTATTGCTGATAAGCACGGACTCAGATTGCAGTAAAACTTCCAATTCCATCAGTTCATTGGTGAAGAGTGTGGAGCCGGAACTCACAAGATCACAAATAGCATCTGCCAGTCCGATACGGGGTGCAATTTCCACAGAACCACTGATCTCATGTATGGAGGCATTAATATTTTTCTCCCTTAAATAATCGCCAAGAATGACCGGGTAACTGGTGGCGATTTTTTTACCATCCAGATCAGCCACCGATTTCAACGTGCCATTTTTTGGAATGGCCAGCGACAATCTGCATTTTCCAAAACCCAGTTTTTCCAACGGATCTACCCTTTTGTTTTTTTCCCGGACCACATTTTCGCCGACAAATCCGATATCTGCCACTGCATCCTGCACATATTCAGGAATATCATCATCCCGAAGGAAAAAAATCTCTACGGGGAAATTGGCGGCTTTTACCCGTAACTGGTTGTTTCCGTTGCTGACTTCAATACCGCACTCTTTCAACAATTTCATGGAACCTTCGTAAAGTCTTCCTGATTTCTGTACGGCTATTTTTAATGTCTCACTCATATAAACAGTTTAAAATAAAAAAAGGGCCTACCTGAAGTAAGCCCCGAACTATGTTAACACATAATAACTACATGGCCTACCCGTGCGAGGGAAAGTGATGATGATGATTATGTGTGTAATTTCTCATTGCGGTGCAAAAATAGGGATTATTTTAATTGATAGCTTATCGGGAGATGATTTTCTGTTTGTATTGAGTCTGAAGGATTATAAAACGAACATTCATTACTTGTTTTTAGGAACCCTTAAGTTCAGGCATTTAAAATCTGGTCCTGTAATTCATCCGGAGTGATACCAAGATGGCTTTCATCATAGACACATTTCCCCTTTTTGATCAGTAATACCTGTGGCGATTCATGTTCCACATCCAGGGCAACGGCTATCTGACCTGAAAGCGGACGATGAGCGAGCAGGTCAAGGTAATAAAAGTCGGCTCCTTTCAGTTTTTCAGTGTTTTTAAGCCGGTTCCAGGCAGTACTGCTGATACTGCATCTGGTGCTGTGTTTGAAAATTACCTGGGGTTGCTGGTGGGACAAACCGATGATTTCGTCCAGTTGTTGGGCGGTAAGCAAATCTTTCCAGTTCATGTTGTGTGGGACTAACCTCTGAATTTATAATTAGCCTGGGGATTACCGGGACAGCCATATTTCTGTGAAGCACAGGATGAAACGACAACTACCAGGGTCAGTAAAAAAAGGGCAATCAGGGATCTATTTTTCATAAAAGGGATATTTGGTGGATAAACGATTTTATAAACGGATTATTTTGTTACTGCAAAGATAAGTCCCATCCCGGCTTTTCAAAGTGTATTTTATCAGTCTTTTACCTGATTTTGGGTAGTTAAATGACTGGTTTTCTTAGGTTAACCCTTATTTTTCCGAATAATTTCATTTTGCGGAGTTTCACAAACAGTTAACTTTACCGCCTCATTTAATAAGAAACACAACCCTGATGCTGCAACTGAAAAAACCATTGGCTTTTATTGACCTTGAAACCACAGGTATTAACCTGGGAACAGACCGAATTGTTGAAATTGCCATAGTGAAAATCCTGACCGATGGAACCCGTAGTGTTAAACGGAAGCTGATTAATCCCGGAATTCCTATTCCTAAGGCTTCCAGTGACATCCATGGCATTACGGACGAAATGGTCAAAGACGCCCCTTTATTCAAACAAGTGGCCCAGGAGTTGAAACAGATGCTGGATGGGTGCGATTTTGCCGGTTACAATTCAAACCGGTTTGATATTCCTTTATTGATGGAGGAGTTTCTCCGTGCCCAGGTGGATTTTGATATGAAAAACCGCAAACTGCTGGACGTTCAGAATATTTTTCATAAAATGGAACCCCGGACTCTTGGAGCCGCTTACCGTTTTTATTGTAACAAAACGCTGGATGGAGCACACAGTGCGGAAGTGGATGCCAGCGCCACGCATGAAATTCTGGAGGCACAGCTTGAAAAGTATGCGGAGCTGGGAAATACCCTTGATTCGATACTGAAAGTGATCGGAGAGGATCAGGTGGTGGATTTTGCCCGTCGTTTCGTGATGGAGAATGGGATCGAAGTTTTTAATTTCGGGAAATATAAGGGGCGCCCGGTGGCAGATGTTCTGAAAACGGAGCCTCAGTATTATGATTGGATGATGAAGGGAGACTTTCCTCAGCATACCAAGCAGAAACTGACAGAAATTTATACCCGAACCCTGCTGAAAAAAGGGTAACCCATTTACCTGAATTTTAACAGGGCGTGATTACTGTTTATCTTACTTTTGTTAGTAAATTTTATATAGCCGGGCGTGGAAAAGCTAGTCATCATACCGACCTTCAACGAAAAGGAGAATATTACGAATATCCTCCATGCTGTTTTTAATCTCAACGAAGGCTTTCATGTGCTGGTCATTGATGACGGTTCACCGGATGGCACTGCACAAATTGTTAAAGACCTTCAGGTGAAATTTCCGGGACAGTTGTTTATTGAAGAACGCCGGGGTAAACTGGGGCTGGGTACGGCTTATATCCATGGATTCAAATGGGGGATTGCGCGGGATTATGCATTTATTTTTGAAATGGATGCCGATTTTTCCCACAATCCCAATGACCTTCCCCGCTTGTATAATGCCTGTAAAAATGAAGGGGCAGATGTGGCTATCGGTTCCCGTTATATAAAAGGAGGCGGGGTCGTCAACTGGCCGGCTAACCGTATCGCTCTTTCCAAGGGAGGTGGTTTATATACCCGGCTGATTACCTGGATGCCGGTGATGGATCCCACAGCAGGATTTGTCTGCTATAAAAAAGAAGTGCTGGAAACCATGAGTCTGGATAAAATACAGTTTGTGGGCTATGCCTTCCAGATTGAAATGAAATTTGCCGCCTGGAAACTCGGGTTTAAAATTAAAGAAGTGCCGATCATCTTTCAGGACCGTACTTTCGGTACTTCAAAAATGAATAAAGGTATCATAAAGGAAGGGGTGATAGGGGTACTCAAACTACGCTGGAACAGCCTTTTCAAAAACTACCGGAAACGGCTTAAAAATACGGATACCGAAGCGCCTGCTTCTTCCAAAGTGCTGGTCAATTCCGAACAATAACCAGCCATTCATTCCTTTTTCCTAATTTACAGGCAATGAAGAAAGCCTTCCTGCAATTGCATATTGCTGTCTTTCTGGCTGGATTTACAGGCATTCTCGGACTGCTGATTACCCTCAACGAAGGATTGATTGTCTGGTACCGTCTGCTGATCACTGCGCTGACTATGTGGATCCTGTTTGCCCTGTTGAAAAAACTGCAGACGATATCATGGTCCGACCGGTTGAAAATTATGGGTGTGGGCTTTATCGCAGCTATGCACTGGGTAACTTTCTACGGGGCCATTAAATATGCAAATGTATCCGTGGCCCTGGTCTGTTTCTCCGCCATCAGTTTTTTTACCGCTTTATTTGAACCGCTCATTCTCCGGAAAAAAATAAACTGGACCGAATTACTGCTCGGCCTGGTTACCCTGAGCGGGATCTATATCATTTTTCATTTTGATACTCAATTCAAGACCGGTATAATAATCGGTCTGGTTTCCGCTGTTTTGGCCGCCCTGTTTCCGATTTTCAACCGGGAGTTTCTGAAACGGGTGAATGTTGAGACCTTACTGAGCTGGCAACAGACTGGCGGCTTTCTTACGCTGTCTTTCCTGTTGCCTTTTTATCTGCAAAAATTTCCGGCCGGTCATTTTATACCCACCTGGAGTGACTTCGGCTGGTTACTCGTGCTGGCCTGGTTTTGTTCTGTACTGGCCTTTCAGCTATCCGGTAATGCTTTAAAAAGATTGTCGGCCTTTACGGTCAATCTGACTTATAACCTTGAACCGGTTTATGGGATATTGCTGGCTTTTGTAGTATATCAGGAGAATAAATACCTCAGTCACTGGTTCTACTGGGGGTTTGCCATCATAGCAGCCGCCCTGATCACCCATATTATCATTCTTATCAGGGTTGAACGAAAGCTGACCCAGGAAGGGAGTTAAAACTCCACAATAAACCCGATCGTCGGTATTACGCTCGCGTCGCTGTTATCCAGGAAAACGGGGATACCATTGGAACCATCCTGCCGGATGGGTTGTCCATCTGTAGTCAGAAATGCGGTATTGTCCGCTGTTCTCCTGAACGTATACTGCGGGAAAGAAGGATTGATCGCTTTATACCAATTGGTGATGTCCAGGAAAAGATTCAGGGTGGTCTTCCGGTAATTCCATTTTTTATCGATCCTGATATCGCTGGCATGGAAGGCTTCCAGCCGTTGACTGTTGAGCTGGTTGTAGTCCAGAATGCCGGTGCCGAATGTCAGGTAATTCAATTGGGAAGTGGTCAGATCAAACGGTGTATAAGGTGCGCCGCCCTGGTAACGGAATTTAAGTCCCAGTTCCCAGTTGCGGTTAAATTTATAGCCCCAGATAAATGAAAGCAGGTGACGGTTATCCCAGGCACTGGCGATTTCCGTTGCATTCAGGCCACTATAGCGGCTGACAAAGAACGTATAGGAGAACGTGCCGAAGAACCGTTTAGTCAGTTTTTGCTGGGCAAAGAATTCAAACCCGTAGGTAGTCCCTTTTCCTGTAGTCACCACTTCTTCATTTCCCACCACGCCAAAATCCCCGCCGAGGTTTGCCAATGATATTCCATCTCTGACAGAGACCGGTACCTGGTTGTACTTTTTGTAAAACGCTTCCAGGGTAAATCGGGTACTGTTTGAAGGCAGGTATTCAGTGCCAATGGTATAATGGGTGCTGCGGGTATAATCAGCATCTTTATTCAGCAGGTTGCCATTATTGTCCCGGAAACTAAGGACGGTGTAGGGGGCCAGTTTATAATAAAGGCCGACGGACGCATTCAGGGTCCATTTATCAGCCAGGACGTATGAAGCACTGATACGGGGAGAGAGCGTTCGCAACGGATTCATCCCTTCATTGGTAAATCCATTCATGTCTGAACGCAGACCGGCGCTAAGGCCCAGCCGGTTGTCAAAATAACGACGGCTTACCTGGGAGAATAGTCCATAACGCATGAATGCGATATCGGACGTATAATCGAGCACCAGGGCTGGTTGAACGACAGTACCATTCTGGTCCAGAATTTCTTTCCGCAGGCGTTTGTAGTTGTCATTATTACTTTTTACATACTGTGCCAACATCCCATAAGCGATCTTCCAGCCGTTGACGGTTTTGTTCACGTCAAACCGGAGTTTGTTTTCAATCTCCCTGGAGAAAATGCCCAGCCGGCGTTTGCTTTCGTTCCCTTCATCGTTGTCGTCAAATTTCTCGATCTTATTGTCAAACATATTCCGGCTGATGGACAGGTTCCAGAAACCGTTTTTGATTTGTTTACGCAGGCTGGCGCCGACAGTATAATTCCATTGATGGATCGGGGCTGTGGCGTCAATGATGTAGAGTTTTTCAGGAGTTGCTTCTTTCGGGGCTGCAAACGTAAAATCATCAATGGCTCCCACACCAAGCAATGTGAGTGTGGTCTTTTTATTGATCCGGTGCGTTACTTTATACTGGAAATCCCAATAGTTTGGACGAATGGGCAGGTCAATGGCTTTGAACAGCAGTTGCAGGTAAGAGCGACGGGCTGACGCAAGGAAGGTTGTTTTTTTTGAAAGAGGTCCTTCTAGTGTTCCGGCCAGTTCGGTTGCGCTGAGCCGAACATTCCCCTGTACTTTATTCGGGTTGCCCGTACGTTGCCTGAATTGGAAAACAGAGGAGAGGGCATTATCAAAGCGGGCATCAAAGGCGGATGAACTGAGTTTTACTTCTTCCAGGAAACTCACATTCAGGATACCGGTGGGACCGCCGGCACTACCCTGGGTGGCGAAGTGATTAATCACCGGAATTTCGATCCCGTCGAGGTAATAGACATTTTCGTTAGGTGCGCCCCCACGTATGATGATATCGTTACGGAAACCACCCACGCTGCCTGCTGTTCCGCTTACGCCCGGGAGCGCCTGGATTACCCGGGAGATATCGAAGTTGCCACCTGGATTACTCCGGATTTCTTCGGTGGTCAGCCGCTGTACACTTAGTGGGGTTTCCAGGCTTGCCGCCACTGCAGTACGGCGGCTGCTGCGAACCTGAACATCTTCCAGATTGGAAACCTTAGGTTCCAGTTGTACATTCAGATTCAGTTCATTACCAGAATTGATTACAATATTGAAGAGTTCAACCGGGGTATACGAAATGGAACTGAACCGGATTGTATATGATTTAGGTGTTATGCCCGAAATCCGAAAATTTCCAGCTGTATCCGTACTGGTAGCCAGGTTGGTTCCTACGATTTCCACGGTCACTCCTCGGAGGGTGGTTTGCAGGTTTTTGTCTGTCACAGTACCCGTGACAGACCCCGTTCTTTGTGAAAAAACGGCCAGGTTGGACAAAATCAACAGGAAAAGCGCAAAAATTTGTTTCATATTAGGAATTGCTGATATAGAACAGCTAAGTAATTGAATTGTTTGCTTTAATTTGTTGACCATCATTATTTATTATGAGAAAAACTGCTTTTTCCCTGATCGCCCTGTTTGTGGCTCTGTTTAGTTATTCCCAGAAAAAACCATTGGATCATACAGTTTATGACGGCTGGCAACGGATCGGCGAACGGATGATCAGTAATGACGGGAAGTGGGTTGTGTATACCATTGACCCCCAGGAAGGGGATAATGAGCTTGTAATTCAGTCAGCCGACATGAAGTACAAAAAAGCTATTGCCCGCGGTTATAATGCTGTGATTACGGAGGATGCCCGCTTTGTGATTTTTAAAATCAAACCCCTTTTTAAAGATACCCGTGAGGCGAAGATAAAAAAGAAAAAACCCGAGGATACGCCGAAGGATTCATTGGCCATCGTGGAACTGGGCAAGGACAGTGTCTGGAAGATCGCCAAGGTAAAAACGTATAAGACACCGGAGAAAGAAGCCGGTTGGGTTGCTTACCATCTCGAAAAAGCCATAGAGAAAAAAGAACCGGTTAAGAAAACGGATTCACCGGAGAAAAAAATAGCAGATAGTCTTACTAAAGTAATTGATTCATTGAATCAGGTGATACAGGCGATGCCTCAGAAAAAGAAAAGAAACCGGGATGAAGATGAAAGTACGATGTACGAAGTACGAAGTATGGATGCAGAAGGTGATGAGCCGGGTGGATCCGGTGCGGATGCGGGCACCGATCTGGTGCTAAGAAATCTTTCGAACGGACAGGAGAAGATTTTTTCTAATGTGGTTGAATATTATTTCAGTAAAAAAGGCGGTAAGCTGCTGATGGAGCAGGCAAAGAATCCGAAAGATTCATTGAGTAAACCAACCGTTGTTTTGTATGAGTTGGCGGCTGGTAAATCTATTGTGCTGAGCCGGGGGGGCAATGATTTTAAGAATTTCGCTTTTGCCGAAGACGGGCAACAGGTGGCTTATGCGGCTGAACGGGATGCCAAACCAAAGGAGTTGCAGAAATTCTATAAAATATGGTACTATAAAACAGGAATGGACAGTGCGGTTTTACTAGCCGATAAAAATACGGTGGGAATGAAACTGGGGATGACCATTAGTGAGTTCGGGACCATCAGTTTCAGTAAAACCGGCAAACGTTTATTCTTTGGCACAGCGCCCATACAGCCCCCGAAGGATACCAGCCTGGTGGACATGGACCTGGCCCGATTGGATATCTGGCATTATAAAGATGATTACCTGCAGACCCAGCAACTGTTCAACCTGCAGCGTTTATTACAGACCAATTACCTGGCCGTTTATCACCTGGATAAAAACGAACTTAAGCAATTAGGGTCAGAAGAAATTCCTACAGTGTATCCAACTAATGAAGGAGATGGAGATCAGTTTGTGGGCGTGACGGATTTTGGAAAAAGGGTAGAAGGACAATGGACCGGCCGCACTAAAAAAGATATTTATTCGATCAATGTGAATACCGGCTCGATGCAATTGGTGAAAAAAGACCTGCAGGGTATTATTGCGCCTTCTTTTATTTCCCCTACTGGTAAATATATCATGTGGTATGACAGTAAGACCCGTCATTATTTTGCCTGGGATGGCAGCAGCACCCGTAATATATCACAAAAAATTAAATTCCCGCTCTGGAATGAGGAGCATGATACACCGGATGATCCCGGGCCTTATGGAGTGATGGGATGGCAGGAGGGGGATAGTGTGGTATATGTGTATGACCGCTATGATGTCTGGAAAATCAAAACGACTCTTGCAGGTGGGCTGGATAATGTTTCAAGAGGAGAGGGTAGGAAGATGAAAACATCTTACCGTTATATCAGTCTGGATCCGGATAAAAAAAGTATTGATGAGAACGATGGTCTTCTATGCCGGAGTTTTAATGAAATAAATAAACGATCCGGACTGACCTATATCAGGACCGTTGATCAGTATTTTTCACCATTTATTATGGGGCCGGACGATGTTTTTATGAGCGGTCCTGTTTTTGCTTCAAAAGACGAGGATGTTTTAATTTTTACCCTGGAGAACTATCGTAACTCCCCTGATCTATACCTGATGACCGATATCATCAGAGGGCAGGTGGATGAGGCAAAACGTACCTGTAAACTGGGGAGTATTACGCGTCAGCTGTCTTCTCTTAACCCCCAACAAAAAGACTACAACTGGGGCACCGCCGAAATATACAAATGGAAAGCCTTTACCGGTAAAATGGAAGAAGGGGTCTTGTACAAACCGGAAAATTTTGACCCCACGAAGAAGTATCCAATGATCCTTTATTTCTACGAAACACATTCCAATACCCTGCATAGTTATATTCCGCCGACTCCTACCGGCAGCCGGCTGAATATCTCCTTCTTTGTAAGCCGCGGTTATGTGGTTTTCTCTCCGGATATCCGGTATACGGTCGGGCATCCGGCCAAAGACTGTTATAACCATGTGGTGAGTGCGGCGCAGGATCTGGCAAAACAAAAATGGATTGATGCAAAGAATATCGGGATCCAGGGGCAAAGCTGGGGTGGTATACAGGTGGCCCAACTGATCACTATGACCAATATGTTTAAAGCGGCCTGGGCCGGAGCACCGGTGGCCAATATGACCAGTGCCTATGGCGGTATTCGCTGGGAGAGTGGCGTGAACCGTCAGTTCCAATATGAAAAAACACAGAGCCGGATCGGGGCCACTTTATGGGAGAAGCCCAATCTTTATATTGAAAACTCGCCCTTATTCCATGTGCCAAAAATTAAAACACCACTGGTGATCATGCACAATGATGCCGATGGCGCCGTTCCCTGGTACCAGGGTATTGAACTCTTTACCGCCATGCGCCGCCTGGGTAAACAGGTTTGGATGCTTAATTATAATGGGGAAGCCCATAACCTCCGCGAACGTAGAAATCAGAAAGATATCTCCATCCGCGAACAACAATATTTTGACTGGTTACTGAAAGG
>DAORKK010000125.1:0-9745 GCA_035439525.1 Chitinophagaceae bacterium | reverse complement strand
CAGTAATGAGTAATGAGTAGCTGATCGATTATTCATAAAAAAATGAGCCCTCCGATTTTCGGAGGGCTCATTTTTTATTGTCTGTTTGAATAGCTACTCATTATTCATTATTCATTACTCATTCCTTCTCTCAATCTCTATCTCCCTTCAACGCCTCCTCCCGGGCTACTCATTACTCATTACTGATTACTCATTCCCTCTATAAGTCGCTAACTACCTTGAACGCCTCCCCCATGGCTACCCCTAAAAAAAGAACCCCCGATGTAAAATCGGGGGGCCCTAATCAAAAACCATTAACCATTAAACCTTATCCTATGAAAATTCATTGCTAATATCGGCATTAATGCGAAATCACAAAACATTTGTGCCGTGTTTTTTAGCCGAAAGGGACAAAATCATCCTCAAATCACGTTTTTTTGACCTTACTCAACTCATTCATAATGAGATTTGTAGACGATGTACTACATAGGCCACGTGCAATCGTTTGCGCAATTTACCCTACCTTACGGCAACTTTCTCCAGTTTTACAGGGTTATACAGTTCAATATGAGAAAAATTCTTGTGGCCGTTTCCGGCGCCAGTGGTTCCGTCTATGCGTCTTTACTGATGAACCGGTTACTGGCAATAAAAGATCAGTGGACCGAAGTATCCGTGATTATGACTACGAATGCCAAAGAAGTCTGGAAAACGGAACTGAGTAATGAGACCTGGGCGGACTATCCTTTCCGTTATTTCAGCACCACCGATTTCTCTGCCCCTTTTGCATCTGGTTCGGGCCAGTATGACACGATGATTATTATTCCTTGTTCAATGGGAACTCTCGGACGTATTGCCACGGGCATTTCCAATGACCTGATCACCCGTGCAGCTGATGTGGTACTGAAAGAAAGAAGAAAACTGATCTGTGTGATCCGTGACACGCCTTATAACCTGATCCATATCCGCAATATGGAAACCGTAACGCTGGCTGGGGGTGTTATTTGTCCGGCTACCCCTTCTTTTTACAGTCGTCCGCAAACTATTGAAGAAGCTGCTGCCACGGTTGTAGACCGTGTGCTTGACCTGGCCGGTCTCCGTATTGACACCTACCGTTGGGGTAAATAAAAGGGCCATACCAGTGAACTGGTACGGCCCTAAACATACACCATCATGAACCAACTAATCGGTGAACTTTCCACCAGCGTTAATCCAGCTCGTTATTTTCTGACGTTCGGGTGCCGGTAATAATCCGGTCGGCGGCATGGCAGAAGGTGAAGCATCCACTGCTCTTGCCTTTATTCTGTCCTTATTCGCTACAATATTGCAATCAACCATCCAGTTCATACCACCTTCCTGTTGCGTGTTGTTATGACAGGAAACACAATTGGCCTGCAACACGGCTTTCACGTCACTGAATAATGGACCGGCAGGGCGATTTGCCAGCGTGGTGTTACCACTTGCGCCGTTACAGGAATTTGCATCTTTTGCCTGAACAGTATAAGTGCCCGGACCCAGGTTAAGGAATATATTTGATGCCTGGAAAGCGCCGCTGTTGAGACTATACAGGTAAGGGCCTGTTCCTCCCGCGGCAGTCGCGGTTAATGATCCGTTATTCGCTTGACATGGGGTATTCCCAACCGTTGTGTTACTTACTGTGATGGTAACCCCCGCACAAGGATTAGGAGCAGTCAGCGTGAAATTAGCCGTACCTGTACAGCCGTTGCCATCTTTAGCCCCAACTGTATATGAACCACCTCCCAGGCCTGTAAAATTTCCACTGGCCTGGTAAGCACCTCCATTCAGGTTATACGTAAATCCGGTACTGCCGGATGCGGTGGCACTGATACTGCCATCAGCAGCAGAAGAAGATGTAGGATTTGTGGTAGTACCCGTTACAGAAATGGTCACTCCTGCACAGGGATTGGGATTTACCAGTGTGAAGCTGGCACTGCCCTGACAACCATTGGCGTCTTTGGCTACTATAGTATATGATCCTGCGGGGAGTCCGGTGAAATTCCCGCTGGCCTGAAAAGCTCCACCATTGATACTGAATGTATAGTTGCTGCTTCCTGCTGCAGTGGCACTGATTGATCCATCCGTACCCCCTACAGTTGTTGGGTTGGTACTGGTGGCCGTTACTGTTATGGTAATACCGGTACAGGGATTAGGTGGGTTAGATACCGTAAATGTAGCAGTACCGGTACATCCGTTCGCATTTTTAGCCGTAATGGTATAACTTCCTGCCGCAAGGCCACTGAAAGTGGTTCCGGACTGGTACGCACCTGAACCCAGTTTATACGTAAATCCACTGCCGCCAGTAGCAGAAACAGCGATACTGCCATCAGTCCCGCCCACTGTAACCGGATTTGTGACAGTACCATTTACCGTTACTGTGACTCCATTACAGGGATCCGGCGGAGTAGTGCTTCCGCCACCTTTTCCACAGGCATTTACCAAAAGAATGAATACGAGGAGTACCGCGTTAATGCGGGAGGTTAATATTTTTTTCACTTGTGCTGGTTTTGTCTATACTCAATCGCAGCACAGGAAAAACAGGTTGCCTGTAATTAACCGACTATTTTTTTTGTTTACGCAACATAAATGCGGCAGGTTCCACAGCCAGGGAGAATAATACACCCGCACTGTTCAGCTTAACCTTCCCATACCCCACCCCACTCACCGGCATTCGCAGGTAAGGTTCAGCAATAAAGGAAATACGGTTGGTTATTTTCCGCTGATACCCCCCGGATATACCAAGCACTGAAAAAAGGTGTTGGTTACTGTTATACAAAGACCATTCACGTTGTTGTACAGTCCCCCATGCAGAAGTCTTGTACGAGTAATTATAGGTCTCCCGCTTCATCAGGTAAGACGAAAGAGTAGCCGACGCAAACCAACTATGGTTTTTCCGCGCCCCGAAATGATAACCCAGTGAAACGGGAATTTCATAAACCCGGCAATCAGCATCCACTTTTACCAGGTAAGGATAATAATTATAGAAACTGGCCGGTGCATTATAGGCGGACGGCGAAGCGGTATATTTTTTATCCGCATTATAAAATCCGGCTCGTAAGGAAAAACGATCCCGGAAAATATAGCCAATTCCGATTCCGGTAACTGGTATTAACTGACCGGGCTTCCCATTGGCGGTAAAACTGACATCCGGGCCTGCGCTCAGTGTCAGGAAAAACCGGCTTTGTTTAACCGGTGATTGTTTCTTCTCTTGTGTTAAAGGTACATCAGCAGTCGTACCCGCATCTGACTTACTTATCGTATCTGTAAGCTGCGGAGCACCGCTGATTACAGCAACAGGTTGCCCGGAAATGGTATCTGTTATTGATTGAAGCGCAATTTTATCCGGAGCCGGGGTTTGGCTGGCAATGATCAGGTTATTATTAGCCGGTATAGGTTGCTTATCAGCCTGGTCATCCACCCTTACTCCGCTATTTACTACAGCAGGAACCCCAGTTCCTTTCTTTTTCTTTTTGGCAATTCCCGAAGTAAAAGACGGGTCTGCAGGAGCATGCTGTCCAGCGGGCACTTTATTGCCGGTTACCGGATTGTTCCCTGATTTACGGGTAGCAGATAAATCACCGGTAATGGTTCCGGGATTTTTCATTTTAGCTGAACCCCTCTCGTTTAAATTTTTTGCCTCCTGGTTTGCCAGTTCATCGGATGAATTATTTTCCCTGCTGCTTCCGGTGGAAATACGACTAACTGTTCCCTCCTGATCCTTTATCACGGGAAGGTTTTTATCTTTCGCAATATCAGGAACCAGTTCCCCTGACCCGTTTCGGGATGATGAGAATGACGGGACAGCAGAATTTGAAGAAACTAAAGACTGTACCCCGTAAAAAACACCGGCTCCCCCTGCCAGGAAAAGCAAAAAGAACAACCAGGCAAACCGTCTGCGCCGTTCTTCCTTTTCGGGCATATGTTTATCCAGCAGCTTGTTCATCTTTGCCCAGGCCTGTTCATCATAAGCCGGGTGGTGATTTTCCGCTGCTTCTTTTATTTTTTTATCAAATTCCTCAAACTGCATTCTTAGCTATTGAAATCTCGTTTTTTTTAAATAGTATTTGCTGCAACTGTCTCCTTGCTTTCGACAGATTGGATTTCGACGTCCCGGTCGATATGCCCAGGTGATTTGAAATCTCCTCATGACTTAACCCTTCAATAATAAAAAGATTAAATACGGTTCTGTATCCCGGACTCAGATCCTGTACGGCCCGGATGATTTCATCATACGTCAGTTTTCCTATCGCTTCTTCATTCACTGTTGGTATATGATAAACCATATTGTCCAGTGAAGTGACCATCTGGTGCTTCTGGTGCTTTCTGAAATGATCAATGGCGGTAAAAATCATGATTTTACGTAACCAACCTTTAAATGAACTGATTACATCCGCATAAGCCGGTTTATAATGATGAATTTCCCGGAATATCTTTAAAAACCCGTCATTCAGAATCTCCACAGCGTCGTCCTGGTTCTTTACATAACGGTCGCATATAGCCATGGCATAGCCATAGAAAGAGCTGTACAGAATTTTCTGGCTCTCCCGGCTGTTGCGGCCACAGGCCTCAACATGGTAAGTTAGTTCATCCGCCGTTAACAAGTGTGTGTAGTGTTTCGTTTCCATATCGAAACATGGGCTGTCCAGGTTGCCTGGCCGCCAGGTAAAATAATCAAATTAATCTGCTAGGTAAACTTTGAAGCACCAAATGTAACCGGTTGACCTGCATTTATCTGGTATCAGCTGTCGGACGGGAATTGGCCCATAATTGATGGTTTTCCTGCCTGTCCCTGATAAACACGGCTTCAGCAGCTTTAAATCGCAACCGGGTCAGTTTTGCCCAGACTACTTTACGGGGATTTGCTCCTCCCAAAAAATCAGGAAACGGGCCCAATGACTCAGGACCTGATCCCCAGTAATTTCCCGAACCGGAGCAACTCGGCCAGTTCTGTCTGACTGAGTGGTTCGTCATTATCAAACCTGGATTTAAAGAAAAGTACCCGCTTGTGTTCCGGAAATTTTTCAAGGATGGCCCTGATTTTATTTCCCACTTCTTCATCAGGTTTATAGTCAGGGGTGGCCCCGGGTAAGGCTGATTTATCCCGGGTTGGTCTTTTCAGGATAATCGCTTCCAGGGTGGCCAGTTTGCCTGGAGGTATCCCCGCAGTCTTAGCCGCTTTTCCATATAAACCCTGCAATTGTTTTTTACTCAGTCCGCCCCTTTCCTGGTATTGAATATGCAGGCTTTTAATAAAGGCATCAGCTGGCCGGGCCTGAGCTACCGCTTCCAGCAGGTCCATTATTATATCCACATCCGGTCGGATCCTTTTCATTGCATAAATATAGTCCATAAAACAAACAGGGATGATACACGGCGTGTACAATCCCTGTTAAAACGGGTTGGAGGAGGATCTTTAATCGTTATTCTCCATCTGAAAATGCTGGTGCCAGGCACTTGCACCTATATGAAGGGCAAAGGCGGCAATAGCCGTATCTTTTAATATATTGATCAGGGCCAGCTGACGCATTTCTGCATCTCCGGCATGCTGGTAGTTCGGCAGATGAATGGTCAGTATAAACACTACCAGTAAGATAAACAGCAGGTAGCTGGAAAATTTTACATACTGATTGGTAAAATAAGAGATGGCAACCAGGATAAAGGCGCCGCCTACAATATAGGCCCATTTAATTCCAAGCGGGAGAAAATCCGGCACATAAACCAACAGATCCCTTGGATACATAAAGTGGAAGACTCCGAAAACAAACAAGATGATTGCCAGAATATAAATAGCAATCCTTGAAATAATGTGGTAGTGCTTCATAAATGATGGTTTTAGTTCAGTAAAAGGTACAACTATTCCTCAACCTGAATTATGACTTTGATTAGGTAAACCAATGCAGCCCATCAGCTAACGACATAACCGGCAACCAATATCTGCTGACAGGCAGCCCCCCGTTGACGTTTTACTGAGTCAGGAACTGAGTATCAATTACCGGGCTGAGCATTGTCATGTACCCGTAAAAAGCAGGAAGTTAAGTTGCAGTTACTTAACGATTGCCTGCTATGCTAACAGATATTGCCATTTCCCAATCGGCGCCTATCCGCCATATCAAAGACATTGCTGCTGCCACCGGCATCAATAATAATGATCTTGAGTATTATGGAAAATACAAAGCCAAACTACCCCTCAAACTGATCGATGAGGAAAAAATTCGTCAGCACCACCTGATCCTCGTAACGGCCATAACCCCGACTCCTGCCGGTGAAGGAAAGACCACCATTTCAGTCGGACTAACAGACGGACTCAATGCAATTGGGAAAAAAACCATAGCCGTATTAAGAGAGCCATCACTGGGACCGGTATTCGGTCTGAAAGGAGGCGCAACGGGTGGTGGATATTCGCAGATCATTCCGATGGAAGATATCAACCTGCATTTCACCGGCGACTTCTCAGCCATAGAAAAAGCCAATAATCTGCTGGCTGCGCTTATCGATCATAATCTTCAGAATAAAAAAAGAAGCTTACAGATTGACCCGCGTACGATTGTCTGGAAGCGGGTCATGGATATGAATGACCGGGCCCTCCGGCATATTATCATCGGCCTCGGTGGTACTGCCAATGGCATCACCCGGGAAGACGGGTTTAACATCACCCCCGCCTCAGAGATCATGGCGATTCTCTGTATGTGTACCGGTATGGAAGACCTGAAAAAGAGGCTGGGTAATATTTATATCGGCAGCACATTCAATGGCGATCCGGTTTATGCCCGCGACCTCAATGCAGTGGGAGCTATGGCCATCCTGCTGAAAGATGCAATTAAGCCTAATCTGGTACAAACCCTGGAAGGCAATCCCGCCATACTACATGGCGGCCCCTTTGCCAGTATTGCACAGGGTACCAATTCGATCCTTGCCACAAAAATGGGTTTGTCCCTATGCGAATACGTGGTTACGGAAGCGGGATTTGCCGCCGACCTGGGCGCAGAAAAATTCTTTGATATAAAATGTGTAAACGCCAATCTCCGGCCCAAAGCCGTGGTAGTGGTGGCCACTGTAAGAGCCCTGCGTCACCACGGAGGAGCAAAAAAAGATGAACTGGCCACACCATCAGTAAGCCGGGTGGAAAAAGGCCTGGGCAACCTGGGCAAACACCTGGAGAATATGAAACTCTTCGGAATGAAAGCAGTGGTTGCAATCAATCTTTTCCCCGGCGATACAGAAGTAGAAATCAATGCCATCAAACATTTCTGTCATAAATACGACACTGAAGCCATCAGTTGCACCGGATTTACGGATGGTGGTAATGGCATGACCGAACTGGCACATGCAGTAGAAGAACTGATCCAGAAAGACGAAAGCGATTTTCATCCGCTTTATGAACGGGAAAGTCCGATCGAAGAAAAGATTCACCGCATAGCCACTAAAGTATATGGTGCGGATGGTGTGGAATATGCTGTAAAAGCCAAATCACAATTAAAGCACCTGAAGGAACTTGGATTTGATTTTATGCCTGTATGCATGGCCAAAACACCCAAGAGTTTATCGGATGATGAACGCAAGACCGGACGCCCGGAAAATTTCATCGTGACTGTCCGTGAATTTGAATTTGCTGCCGGTGCCGGATTTGTGATTCCGATACTGGGAGAAATGATGCGGATGCCGGGTCTTCCGGTAATCCCGGCCGCAGAAGGGATCGACATTGATGAAAACGGTATCATTACCGGCTTAAGCTGAACTAACCAAACTTCACGGAAGTCATGTTGAGCGAACCGGCCACCAACTGATCATTAAAAAAAACGGGGGCTTCATTTTTCTCCTGCAATCCAAGAATGTACATCAGCGGAAAATAGTGATCCGGTGTAGGGATGGCGAGAAGGGCTGATTTACTCAACGTTTCGTAGTTGATCAGTGCGGTATGATCTCCGGCCGTGATTTTTTGTTTGAACAGTTCATGCATTTCAATCGCCCAGTCAAAACCATAATTGGGTACTTCCATTTTATCCCAGGCTATCATCCGGAGATTGTGAACCATATTCCCGCTTCCAATAATTAACACGCCCTTTTTACGAAGAGCCGCCAGCTCTTTGGCGAGCTGGTAATGGTAGGCCGCAGGTTTGCTGTAATCAATACTTAATTGCAATACCGGGATCGTGGCATCCGGGTACATCTTCCGTACAACCGTCCATGCGCCATGATCTAATCCCCAGTCATGATTCAGTCCCACATTGGTGGATTGGATCAGGGACCTTGTTTCCGCTGCGAGTAGGGGATCACCAGGTGCCGGATACTGCACGGCAAAGAGTTCGTCCGGGAAGCCTCCGAAATCATGAATGGTTTTGGGCTTGTCCATGGCTGTAACAAACGTGCCATTGGTGAGCCAGTGGGCCGAGATTACGAGAATCGCGCTGGGCTTTTTAATATCAGTAGCGGTCTTCGCCCATTGCTGACTGAATACATTGTTTTCGATCCCGTTCATAGGCGAACCATGCCCGATAAACAATATGGGCATCAGGTTATCATCGGATGGTAATTCATCCGTAAAACGCTTTAAACCGGATAAGGCGGTCATGGTGATCAGTCCTCCTGTGACTGTATTTAAAAAATCCTTTCTTTTCATTTTCATTCTAAAGGTAGGAAATTTTATTTAATTCAATGTTTGAACATTGATAAGAAAGGGTTAAAAAATAAACTGCTTTTTTTTCTGACTCACCCTTCGGCAAGCTCAGGGTGACAAGAGATTGTCATGCTGAGCCTGCCTGCCGGACAGGCAGGCTTGCCGAAGCAGGGTAAATCCAGATGCTAAAGCAGTTTACACTATTTATTATTTCACCGCCTGGCTACGAATCACATTCAAGGCACCACCTGCCTTAAACCACTCGATCTGCTGAGCATTATACGAGTGATTGGCCGTAATGGTATCCGTACTGCCATCTTTATGATTCAGTACCACCTGTAACGGAGTGCCTGGCGTAAAACTGGTCAGTCCAACGATATCAATGGAATCATCTTCCTGGATTTTTTCGTAGTCTTCTTTGTTCGCAAAAGTCAGGGCCAGCATTCCTTGCTTTTTCAGGTTGGTCTCGTGAATACGGGCAAAGGATTTTACCATGACCACACGTACACCGAGGTGACGGGGTTCCATCGCCGCATGTTCGCGGGAAGAACCTTCTCCATAGTTTTCATCCCCGATAACAATGGAACCAACACCGGCCGCTTTATAGGCACGTTGGGTGGCAGGAACCGGACCGTACTCGCCGGTCAGCTGGTTCTTTACATTATCCGTTTTTTCATTGTAGTAGTTCACCGCCCCGATCAGCATGTTATTACTGATATTATCGAGGTGACCACGGAATTTCAGCCAGGGACCGGCCATAGATATATGGTCCGTAGTACATTTTCCTTTGGCCTTGATCAGGAGTTTCAATCCTTTGATATCCGTTCCTTCCCAGGCAGCAAAAGGATAGAGTAACTGAAGACGTTTGCTGTCGGATTTTACATCCAGCTGCACAGTGCTTCCATCTTCCGCAGGAGCCTGATAGCCGGCATCTTCCACGGCAAAGCCTTTCACCGGTAATTCATCGCCGGAAGGCGGATCCAGTTTTACCTGTTCTCCTTTTTCATTCGTCAATGTATCCGTAAGAGGATTAAATGTCAGATCTCCGGCGATCGCCAGTGCAGTTACAATTTCAGGCCTGGCTACAAAAGCGAGTGTGTTTGGATTACCATCAGCACGTTTGGCAAAGTTGCGGTT
>DAORKK010000124.1:1939-9815 GCA_035439525.1 Chitinophagaceae bacterium | reverse complement strand
ATATCCTGTCTCCGGTAAGCAACTTGGAATTCAGTTCAGCATGAAAAACAGTACCATCCTTACGCCGCACTTTACGTTCCTGTAAAATGGATCGATGGTTGAGTAACTCAGCCATGCGGATGGGCGGGTCACCGGGTCCGATCACCAATAAACTGAAAATATTAAGCCCGGTCAGTTCCTGCCGGGAATAACCGGTCATTTTCTCCGTCATTGTATTGACATCCAGGAAACGCCCGCTCAGGTCTGCAATGATAATCGCATCTGCCGCCTGTTCAACCAGGGAACGGTATTGTTGTTCACTCCGGACCAGTTGCTCTTCTGCCTGTTTCTGCGTTGTAATTTCCCGGTAATAAACCGAAACGCCTTCCGGAGAGGGATAGATAAAATCTTCAAACCATTTATTCCGGGTGGAATAAAACAATTCAACCCGCATCGGCTGCTGGGTTTCCATGGCCTTTTGCAGACTGTGAAAAAAGGGTTCTGTCACCACATCCGGGAAAACATCCCAGATACATTTCCCGATGAGTTCACCGGCGGAGAACCCATGTAATTCTTCTGCCTTACTGTTGATATACGTGTATTTCCAGTCCTTATCCAGGGCCATGAAAGCATCACTAACCCGCTCAAAAGCCCGGTTTATTCCATTATCTGCTTTTACTGATGTTTCTAAGCCAAGTGTTCCGTTTTCCCTGACGGTTCCCATTACACCAATTACCAGCTTATCATCCCGTAACGGACGAAGTTCCATCAGGAAACCTTTACTGATATTGGTGCAGACCCATTCAAAAAAAACACGTTCACCGGCCAGGGCCCGGTATAAGTTTTTCCGGAAATCTTTCAACTGGGATTCGGTCAGGTGATCGGTGAGGGATGTGGGTGTACGTTGATCGGCTGTCACTTTTCCACAAAGTGTCATACAGGCTTTATTCTGCCAGGTAAATTCACCCCGGGCGTCAAACATACAGATTGCATCCCCTATGGCATCAAGCATAAGGGGGTAAAGGGAACCCTGTTCTGATACAGTGGCTACCTCCGTTAATTGCTCCGGTGGGTTGCGGCGTGGACCTGTTGGCATAATGTTGGCAATACAAAAAAGCAGTACAGTCTTAATTTAATCATAAACCCTGAAAACCTGATATTTACGTGCAGGTATTAAGGATGTCTTCGTATTTTATTTACTAAATGATAATAGTTTACCCTTATTTCTGTTTCAATAGTAAAATAATACCTCATATGATATTTTCAAATTTCCAGGAATATATGGTCTGAAACAATGTACTGATGTGAACCCGTTGAATATGCAACTATTCATTACCGTTAGTGACATCGTTCCTTTTTTTTAAACCCGCATTTTATGCGGAACCTGCCCGTTTTCATGGGTCCGTCTGTTATATGCTTCCCCTATACAGAAAAAAGCAATCCGATAATCAGACATATCCTTTTCTCTATTCACAACCTGTGAATAAGTAAGTGCAGGTAATTACAGTATTGCTGATTAATATTGGATATGAAGGGCAGGCTTCTGTAAAGGCACAGAAGACGCAGCTAATCCGGTACCGCCCTTTAGCCGGCTTTGCGAAACATAAACCGAAGCAATTGACAGACACTATCATTAACCTTGAAACCGTAAACCCTATTGAATTTTTTGGTGTTAACAACGGTAAACTCGACATCCTCAAAAAGAAATTCCCACTGCTGAAAATCCTCTCCCGCGGTACCCAACTGAAACTGAGCGGCGCCCCGGAGCAGATTGAAAATGCACGGGAAAAAATCTCCCTGATCGTCACGTATCTCGAACGGAACGGGCACATGAGCCAGAACTATTTCGAACAGATCCTCGGCGGTGATGATGCGGAAGTGATCGACCATTTCAAAGAGAAAAATCCCAATGAAGTACTGGTCTTTGGCCCGAACGGGAAATCGGTAAGGGCCCGCACCGCCAACCAGAAAAAGCTGGTGCAGGAGGCGGAGAAAAATGATATCGTTTTTGCCATCGGACCAGCCGGTACCGGTAAGACGTATACCGCTGTGGCACTGGCTGTCAGGGCGTTGAAGAACAAGCAGGTGAAGAAGATCATCCTCACCCGTCCGGCAGTGGAAGCCGGAGAAAGCCTGGGTTTCCTGCCCGGTGACCTCAAGGAGAAAATCGACCCCTACCTGCGTCCCTTATATGATGCATTGGATGACATGATTCCGGCGGACAAACTGGGCTATTATATGACTACCCGCACGATTGAGATTGCCCCGCTGGCTTATATGCGTGGGCGAACCCTTGATAATGCTTTTATCATCCTCGATGAGGCCCAGAATGCCACCGATCTTCAATTGAAGATGTTCCTGACGCGTATAGGCGCCAACGCCAAAGCCATCATCACCGGGGATATGACCCAGGTGGATCTGCCGCGTAATCAGCGCAGTGGTTTGTCCACTGCCGTGCGCATCCTGCAGAATATTGACGGCATCGGCCACATTGAACTGGATGAAGAAGATGTGGTCAGGCACCGCCTGGTGAAACAGATATTGAGGGCGTACACGAAGGAGCATGAGAAAGACGAAAGACATCATTGATCATACAGGTCCCGGTGAACCGGGACCTTTTTTTTGCCAGGGAATTGCCTGTGGCTAAGGGTGGCCACGAATGACACAAAAAATACAGAAAGGCGGCCACGAAAGGCACAAATGGACACAAAAAATATAAAAAGGCAGGCCACGGATAACACTGAATTACACGGATGAATACAGAAAGGCGGCCACGAATGGCACAAAAGGACACAAAAAATATAAAAAGGCAAGCCACGGATAACACTGAATTACACGGATGAATACAGAAAGGCGGCCACGAATGGCACAAAAGGACACAAAAAATACAGAAAGACAGGCCACGGATAACACTGAATTACACGGATGAATACAGAAAGGCGGCCACGAAAGGCACAAAAGGACACAAAAAATACAGAAAGACGGGATATGAAAGGTCAAGGATAAAGTAGTTATATCCCTGAAAATAGGGATAGGATGGCATGTATCATTTTTCTACATTTGGCAAAATCAAAAAACATTTAACATGAAACGTATTTCTGTCTTTCTGCTGGCGGCCGCTACCCTGGCCATTGCTACTATTGGTTGTAACAGTGCCGGAAGCGGAGGGGATCCCAAAGCTGTATTGATGGCTTTCTCTGAAAAAATGGGAAAACAAGATTTTGATGGTGCAGCCCAACTGGCTACCAAAGAAAGTCAGCCTTTCTTTGAAGTGATGAAAAAAGCAATGGAAATGCTAAAGGGCATGAAAGGAATGATGCCCGAAAACACAAAAGAACAGAACAATTTTGATGATGTTAAAATAGGAGATGCCAGGATCAACGGTGATGTGGCTGTGGTTCCTTTTACATCAAAAGGACAGCCCACTTTTGAATTTCCCCTGAAAAAGGAAGGAGGTGCATGGAAAGTGGACCTGACTTCGGAAACGATGGCCAAAATGGGCATGGATACCAATGGAGCAGATGGCAACTCAGGCATGAATGACCTGAAAAACCTGAACATGGATACCCTGAAAAAAGGACTGGAAATGATGGACACCATGATGAAACAACTGACTCCTGAGAAAATGAAAGAGTACGAGAAGATGGGAGAAGAAATGGAGAAAAAGATGAAAGAATTCAAACAATAATTACCGGATTAACCGGATTAAGCCGTCACAATGTGGCGGCTTTTTTTTGCCGTGAAGGGACACGAATAACCGCGCTTTGATGGCGCATCTTGCAGAGGGCCCGGCTTTTCCTGAATATTCTTTTGTAATTTGCAAGTATGAAACAAATCTGCCTTTTCGCACTCCCGCTTTTGCTGATTTTATTTGCTTCCTGTGGCAATGAAGAAAAAGCACCGGCCACTTCAGATAGTCATGTAGACGCGGTTCGCAATTTTGTCCGGGCCGCCCTCGATGGTAAATTCAATGAAGCCCGGATGTATATGATCAGTGATTCGGTCAACAACAATTATATGGATGTGGCGGAACGTTCCTACGCCAATATGACCCAGGAAAATAAAGACGGGTACCGGGCTTCCTCCATTCAGTTTCCTTCACCAATGGTTACGCTGAATGATTCCATCAGTATCATCATCTATTCAAATTCATTTAAGAACAATCCGGATACCCTCAAAGTGATCAAAACCGGAGGCAAATGGCTGGTGGATTTCAAATACCTGTACCTGCATGATGCGGATACTATTAATAATAAACCGAAGGCACTTTAACTGGAAGGTGTCGGGTGTCGGGTGTCGGATGTCGGGAACAGCCACTTCTATGCAGATTCCCCGCTAGACAGCTAAAACGACTAATTAACTAAACTATCTTATTCCTGATGTTAAGTAATCTTCTCTTGGTGGGACTCGGTGGTGGACTCGGCAGTATGGCCCGCTACCTTTGCCAGCGATGGTTCGCCGAAGTATATCCCCATAGTTTTCCCTGGGGAACTTTTGCAGTTAACATCACCGGCTGCCTGCTGATCGGAGTGATCTGGGGCGTGAGTTTCAGGAGTTTTGATTCCAATGAGCAGTGGAAGCTTTTTCTGATGACCGGCGTTTGTGGTGGCTTTACCACTTTTTCGGCTTTTACACTGGAAGGAATTGGTTTACTCAGGGAACAAAAAACAGCTCTTTTCTTTGTCTATATTGCAGCGAGTGTGCTGCTCGGATTGCTGGCCACATATACCGGCATGAAATTAACCCGCTAAATATTTAACTATGTTAACAGTCAGTCACCCCTGGCATGGAGTCAACTACGGAAAGAAAGCTCCGGCAACCGTTAATGCACTTATTGAAATTCCACAAGGATCCCGGTCGAAATATGAAGTGGATAAGGATACCGGTCTGTTAAAACTCGACCGGGTGATCTACTCCTCCTTCCAGTATCCGGTCAATTACGGGTTTATCCCACAGACGCTAGGACTGGATGGCGACCCGCTCGATATTCTTGTACTCTGTTCCCAGTCCATCCGCTCCCTTTGCCTGGTGGAAGCCAATGTGATCGGCAATATGCAGATGATCGACAGCGGTCAGGAGGATGACAAGATCATTGCCGTGGCCGCACAGGATCCGTCAGTGAATCACTTCCGCCGGATTGAAGAACTGCCGCAGCATTTCCTGCTCGAACTGAAAAACTTTTTCGAACAATACAAAGTACTCGAGAACAAGAAAGTGGAGATCGACACTTTCCAGGACCAGGGTATCGCTTTTAAAATCATTAAGGATTCCATTGCACTCTACCAGGAAAAATTTGGTCACTAATGAAGACCCCTCAATCAACTACTATGGCAACGCAATTTGTGATCACGGCCCTGCTGATCGGGTTGTCGGCAGGCGTACTCAGTGGATTAGTCGGTGTGGGAGGCGGTATAATCATGGTCCCCGCCCTGGTTTTTTTCATGCACTATACCCAGCATCAGGCACAGGGAACCTCCCTGGCGGTACTGACCTTGCCGGTGGTCGTCCTGGCTTCCATCTATTACTATTACCAGTGTCAGAAACTGGGTACTCCCATTGACCTGAAAGTGGTCGGACTCCTGGCCATTGGTTTTATCGGGGGCGGTTACCTCGGTGGCAAACTGGCACTTTCCATTGATCAGGAATCATTGAAAAAAATATTTGCAATCATCCTGATGTATACCGCTTTTAAAATGCTTCACTGGGATACCATTCTCCTGAAATGGATTAAAAGTGCTTTCTGATACTGACTTTTAAAAAAATGATAAAATTTAACCGGTCATAAACAAAGGATATAAATTACGCTACCTTTCTGCTGAAAAATAACTGCATGCGCAGCATCTCCCGGATATTATTACTGACCAGCTGGCTATTTACCAGCACCGCTTACAGCCAGATCTCCAATGAGAAAATAATGGGCGCCGCCGGAAAAATCGCCCATGATTATTTCCGGA
Organism: Chitinophagaceae bacterium; assembly: GCA_035439525.1. Classification (GTDB taxonomy): domain Bacteria; phylum Bacteroidota; class Bacteroidia; order Chitinophagales; family Chitinophagaceae; genus JJ008. Next base: position 3,882 of record DAORKK010000124.1, on the reverse strand, counting down.
TCAGTCCTTTTAATAAAGACTTCAGCACATTTGTTTCCCGGTTGATGAATGATCCTTCGCTTTTACAAAGCACCATACTCCGGAAGACGGACACTTCGTTGTTTTTTATGGAAGGGATTTACAGCACCCATAAGCCTTTTTTCTTTCGCCCGGAAAAAGTCAAAGTAATCTTATCCGAACGGGAAACAGAAGCCGATTCCCTCCACCCGGCGCAACCTTTTTTTCTTTACCAGCTGGTAGGCTTTGCTCCTAACGGCAATGAAGGGAAGACTGATGTTCAGGATGAATATGAAAAACTGGTGCGCCAGTATAAACGGGATTTTGATATGAACCAACCCCGGGAGTTGAAAGACGGAGACACCCTTACAGGCGAGATCCGGGATTTTTATTTTGAAAATGTCAGTTTCCCGGTCATTACCCTGGCCTGGAGCAGCAATACAAAAAACGGCAATGTACTGGCCATTACCATCCGTTTTCTGGTCTATGACAACCGGGCTTTTTTACCAATAGCGACGTATGGCTTTTAACCGGTATGTCCGTTTGCCGCTCTGTGCATGAATTATTCCCTTCCGGTCGATCGGATCAATACGTACTTTACCGGAAGCATGGATCACTGTTTCGTTATTCAGCAGGAGCCCTACATGAACAATCTCTTCTTTATCATCAAAAAACACCAGGTCGCCCGGCTGAGCCTCTTCCAGTTTATCCACTGGTTTACCGGCCTGTGCCTGTTGCCAGGCATCCCGTGGCAGATCGATTCCCAGCAGTTTAAAATTAACCTGGATAAAACCGCTGCAATCCACACCCAGGGGTGTTCGCCCACCCCATAAATATGGCGCATTCAGCCAGGGCTGCACCAGTTTGTCCACCAATACGGAAGACGGCTGATGTTCCAGCCGGTTATACACGAGTCCATCCACCTGGAATGCCTGTTTATTGATCTGGCATTTTCCGTCTGCAAATGCGGGCAGCGAAGCCCCTGCCGGTATATGCATCGCCTGCGATTCATTGCTGATTCGGGTCAGTAATCCGGCTGTCACAAAAACCGGCTTCTGCAAAGCGGTGATCTCATCCGTTTCTTCCAGCAGGCTCAGCGTCATCCAGCCTTCATAGTCATCATGCAGACTGCTGACCTTAACCCAGGCATCCCCTTTTTGTTTCAGTACCTGTACCGTTTCCCCAAAAAGCAACTGGTTCACCATTTCCTTGTGGTGTCGTGGTTTCCTGCGTAATGCGGCGACTGGTACATTCACGATGGCGTATTTCATGAAAATCTTTTTCCGAAATTAAGGAATGTTCTTTCCGAAAATTTTGTTGAAATACACAAATCCCGCATCTTACAGAAAGAAATCACAACCAGACCGGTGAAAGCGGACAAATACGCCCATATCAGCGACCAGGAACTGCTGGAACAGTTTCATGCCGACCACAATAATGAGTGGCTGGGCATCCTGTTGCAACGGTATACCCTGCTGCTGCTGGGGGTTTCCATGAAGTACCTGAAAAATGAAGAAGAAGCCAAAGACAGTGTGCAACAGATCTTCCTCAAAGTGATCCAGGAACTCCAGAAATACAAAGTGGAGTATTTCAAATCCTGGCTCTATATGGTGGCCAAGAACCATTGCCTGATGCGGATCCGCGAAAAACAGGGCAAAATGACCACTGAAATCAGTGAGCGACATACCACCACCCCGGGTGAAGAGACCGACCGGCAGGCACTCATACAGAATGACCACACCCTGGATCTGATGGAACGATCCCTGGCTGAACTGAACCCGGAGCAGCAGCAATGTGTAACTTTGTTTTACCTTCAGAAAAAAAGCTACCAGGAAGTGAGTGAGGAGACCGGATTCAGTATGTTGCAGGTGAAGAGTTATATACAGAACGGGAAGCGGAATTTGAGGTTGCTGGTGGAGAGGAAACTGAGGGAGGGGGCTGGTTGA
>DAORKK010000124.1:0-1839 GCA_035439525.1 Chitinophagaceae bacterium | reverse complement strand
GTTGATAGGTTGATAAGTTGATAGGGAAACAGCCAGCGTAAATATTCAAAAAATACCTTTTAATTAAGGTTATGTCAGAAAATTTAAAGGACATATTATCCAATGAGCATCCGGAGATTGATCAGGAAACGATGATGTTATACCTGCAGGGGAAGCTTACGCCCGAGCAGAAGCATGAGGTGGAAAAAAGGATGATGCAGGGGGATTTTGAAGAGGAGGCGATGGAAGGCCTGCAGGCATTCAACGACAAGGAACAAATTCAGTATACCATTGAAGCCCTCAACTTCGATCTGAAGAAGAAAACCGAGAAAAAACAAAAACGCCGGGATAAACTAAAACTCCCGGATCAAACCTGGATAGTTATATCGGTTGTTATTGTATTATTACTGGTAATAGTATCTTATTTCGTTATTAGAAGATTACTGCAGGATTAGCCAATTTGCCAATTAAATAGCCTATAACAAATAGACCCCGAAGTCCTTATTTAATGACAATCAGCTAATTAAGGATTTTTTCCAGGTTTTCCACCGTCTTTTCACGTACCTTCTCCCAATATGAACTTACCGTTAACTTTAGGTTAATCAGCGCAGGCCGGCTTAAAGCGGCCTACCTTACCAACGATTAAAACAACTTACCATGAGATGGGAAAAAGTGTCCTTAACACCCGAAAATGAAGTATATCATTTGTATAAGGATGAACAGAAAATCCTGACCCTTCATTTCCATCCTTTTTCACATTCGGCCCGTGTTGAAACCGGCAACGAAAAACGGGTATTTCAGATTCGCAAAGAAGGTTTTCTCCGGAATAAGACCGTGTTACGTACAGAATATGGTATTAAACTCGGCGAACTGGGCTATGAGAACGGCCGCAGTTTTATCACGATTGAAAACGAGCGCTATTTCTATTCCATCATCAATAATCCGCTGGCTGAATTACAGATCTTCAAAGAGCAGGCGGAAAAACCCATGATCACCTGCGGACTCAAAACCGATGAGGGAAATCCGGAAGTGCGTTTTAAAAGGGACAAGAACCAGGTGGACGGTTCCTACTCAAGCCTGCTGATGGCGTTGTGCTGGTATATGTTTTTGCCAGTAGCTCAGGAAAATACGGTTGCGCTTGCCCGTTAACTACGCCCTGCATTAACTCTTTTACTTTAAAGTTTCTCCCAACTCTCTTTTGCAAAATGCTCCAGGGAAGGATCTCTTGCACCCATAAGCAATAACACTGTATTGTTACCAAGGTGAGGGCGGACTGTTTCAATAAAGGCATTCCGGTCCTCTACGAAGTAAGCCTGCTTGCCCAATGCTTTCAGGTCATTGATCAGGTCGTTGGCGGATATATCTTTTACGGCGGTGCCGCCGGCATAGAAGATCTCACTCATCCAGATCTCATCTTCGGGACGGAGGATGGCGGCCAGTTCTTTTACGACCAACTTTTAAATAATCAACCTCTATTAATTCATCATAGAAATAGGAGAGTGTATCTAAAATACTCCTCGGTATATCTTTTGTATAGCAGCAGATAATTTTAGTATTTGTACCAAGTTTACGTAGGCGATAGGCAACCATTAATAAGCCTGGCAAATATCCGCCATCTTTAAAAATAAAAGTTCCGTAGGCTTTACTTGTAATACTATTTTTCATTACTGCAATATTAGCAGATAAACCAAATATATGTAAAAAGTTTTAACAAGTTTACATCATTCCGCCCATGCCGCTCATATCTGGGGCAGGGGAACTTGATTCTTTTTCTGGAATGGCTGCAACTAGGGCGCCCATGGTCATTCCGGTTCCAGCTATACTAACTGAGTTGGTGATAGCTTCTCTTGTAACTCTAGC
>DAORKK010000123.1:0-9825 GCA_035439525.1 Chitinophagaceae bacterium | reverse complement strand
GAGCGCCGGGAAAGTACCGTTTGGAGAATTGCCAGCCATCGATGATATCCCCGTTCAGAATAAGTAATCTGGGAGAAATACTACGGAGGTAGTTGACAATTTCACTGGCATGGCAGCCGTAGGTTCCTAAGTGCATATCGGAAAGAACGGCCACATCGAGATTTCTTTTATTCAAAGTGTACGAGGTTTGTCAAAATACGCAATTACATATTACTCCATCGTAGCTTTTGATTTAACGAATGGTAAATAAATTGTAAAGGAATTGTTATTCACATATTTTGATACACTTAAATACAATTCTATACTCTTTCATTGTTAACTGAATATTATTTAGTCAACTATTGTTTTTTCTTTCACATTACAATAACGATTCGTTCACTTCCTGATAAGATCAACTTCATTTTCGGATGCCATCTTAGCGCCCTTATTGGATGGGTCTTTAACTAAAACAAATTCTTATGACTTCATTTTTTCAACTCCGGTTTAAGCAGCCGTTTCTATTATTCTTGCTTGTCGTCCTGGTGCCAATGACTATGCTGGCACAAAAGACGATTTCGGGTAAGGTGGTTTCTGATGAAACACAACAACCTTTATCCGGTGCTTCCGTTACCCTAAAAAAGTCCGGCAAAGTGATTACCGCAGACGCCTCCGGTTCGTTTTCCGTCCAGGCGGATGAACAGGAAATGCTGACCATCAGTAATGTTGGTTATATCAGCATGGATGTAAAAGCAGCTGATGCTGGCCTGGTATTGCTGAAGCCCGATTCACGTAATATGAGCGAAGTAGTGATTACCGCTCTTGGAATTAAAAAAGATAAAAAGAAACTGGGTTATGCTATCCAGGAAATTAAAGGAGATGAACTGACCGTGGCCCGTGAAACGAATGTGGTCAATCAGTTGGCGGGTAAAGTAGCGGGAGTTACTGTTATCAGCAGCCCTTCTGGAATCGGCGGTTCAGCCCGGGTATCTATCCGTGGGGAGCGCTCCGTGGATCTTAACAAGAATCAGCCTTTATATGTAGTGGATGGGGTGCCGGTCAGCAATGCGATCACCGGTGCGTCCGGCAGAGGAAACCTCGAGGTTGATTTTGGCAATGGCGCGGGCTTTATTAATCCGGATGATATTGAATCCATGAGTGTATTGAAAGGACCCGCCGCATCTGCATTATATGGTTCCAGGGCGGCCAATGGGGTCATCCTGATCAAAACAAAAAGCGGCCGCAAACAAAAAGGAATCGGCGTGGAAGTCAGCAGTAATGCTACGTTCGAAACACCGTTGAAATTGCCTGAGTACCAGACTACCTATGGACAGGGTAATGGCAGTGGAGGCGCTTTCGCTTTTGTGAATGGCGGTGGCAGCGGACTTGCTGATGGTACGGATGAAGGTTGGGGACCGGCCTTTAACGGGCAGAGTTATCCGCAATATAATTCACCACGTACCCTGAATGGTCAGCCGATTAATTATACCGGAGGTGATATGAATGCGCCGGCCGGAAGCGTGATTACTCCTACTTTATGGGTAGCCGATAAAGACAACCTGAAAAATTTTCTCCAGACAGGGACCACCTATACAAACAATGCCGCGTTGGTGGGCGGTAATAAAGACGGGGATTTTCGTATCAGTTTTACCAATGTGGACCAGAAAGGAATAGTGCCCAATACCGATCTGAAACGGAATACTGTTTCTGTCTCAGGTGGCTATAATCTGACCAATAAACTTTCAGCAAGGGCTTTTGTCAGTTATATCAAAAGCGAAAGCGATAACCGTCCTTCCATTAGTTATGGAACAGAAAGTATTATGTACCTGTTTAACTGCTGGTTGCCTGCTTCCGTGAAGGTCAGCGATATGAAACGTTTGTGGCAGCCCGGGTTGGAAAACCAGAAGCAGTATAGCTGGAACTATAATTACCATGATAATCCTTACCTGACCGTGATGGCGAATACCAATGGACAGTATTATGACCGTCTGATCGGGAATGTAACATTGAAATACGACTTTAATTCATGGCTGAATCTGCAGTTCCGCACAGCAACAGACTGGAGTAATGAACGCCGCGAATACCGTCGTGCATTCAGTACACAACGTTTTCCTTTCGGTCAATACCGGGAAACAGGTATTGTGAATGAGGAACGCAATTCCGACTTCCTTTTCTCACTGAATAAAGAGCTGAACAGTGATTTCAGTATTACCGGAACCCTGGGTGGAAACCAGATGCGCCAGACTTCACGCTTTAAAGAAGATGTGGCTGGTCAGCTGAACATCCCCAATATTTACAGCCTGAATAACTCCCGGATAGCATTAGTGGTGGAGCAGAATAACGTGGCCAAGCGGATCAACAGTTTATACGGATCTGCCGGTGTATCTTATAAGAATAAGTTATTCCTGGATATAACCGGACGGAATGACTGGAGCAGTGCACTGACCCTTCCGGAAGACCTGAAAGCTTTCGGACAGGAAGTAAACTCCTATTTCTATTCTTCCGCAGCCCTTAGTGCAGTAATCAGTGAGATGGTGACAATGCCCAAAGCCATCAGTTTCTTTAAACTGAGAGGAAGCTTTGCACAGGTAGGTAATGATACAGATCCGTTTGCTTTTACACAGACCTATAACCGGAGTGAACCCTTTGGCGCTTTCCAGATCTATAGTGAAACCAGCAGTCTGGCCAACCTGAACCTGAAGCCTGAGATCAGTTCGGCTTATGAATTTGGAACGGATATCCGGTTCTTCAAAGGTCGCCTCGGACTTGATCTTACCTATTATCAGAGCCGTACCAAAAACCAGATCCTGAATATCCCCCTTTCCGGAACCAGCGGTTATGATACCCGTAAGATCAATGCCGGATTGATCCGTAACAATGGGGTGGAGCTGATGCTTACCGCGGTACCGGTAGAGAAAAAAGATTTCAAGTGGAATGCGTTTGTGAATTTCTCAGCCAACCGCAGTACAGTACTCGAGTTGAGCGACGGACTCACCAACTATGTAATGGCCAGCCGCCGGGTAAGTGTGGAAGCCCGTGTGGGTGAGCGGATGGGTGATCTTTATGGTATTGGTTTTGCCCGTGTGCAAAACACAGATCCTACAGGACAGTATTATGATGCAAGCGGAAAGTATGTAGGACAGATGGTATTTGGTACTAATGGAAGACCAATCAGGACATCAAACCGTATTAAACTGGGTAATTACAATCCCGATTTCCTGATGGGTATCGGCAACGGGTTTACTTATAAGGGTTTCCGGATGAGCTTCCTCTTTGATATTCGCAGTGGTGGAGAATTATATTCAGAAACACAAACAGTCGGACGCGAAGGCGGTATAATTGTGGAAACGCTCGAAGGCCGTGCCAATGGGTATGATCTTACAGTAGAAGGTAATGGTGTGATTGGGCAAGGTGTAGTGCAGAATACGGATGGTTCATTCTCAACTAATACAAAGAAAGTTACCGCCCGTGAGTGGCATTCTGCCTGGACTGGTGGTCGTGGTATCGCAGAAGGAGTGATGTATGATGCCTCCTTTGTTAAACTCCGGGAGTTGCAGCTGAGCTATACAGTCCCGGATAAAGTGTTTGGTAAAATTCCGGTTCGCGGTCTTACCATCAGCCTGGTGGGTCGTAATCTCTTCCTGTGGGATAAAGTGCCTCATATTGATCCGGAGACCATGTCCTATACTGGTGGTACAGCATTGCCGGGTATTGAGTATATGAGTCTGCCCACGACCCGCAGTTATGGAATTAACCTGAGCTTTAAATTATAATTCACTTTTAAATCAGTAATGATGAAACTATTTAAATCTGTTCTTCCGGTAATCGGCATTGCCCTGCTGACCGGATGCACAAAAGATTTTTCTGATACGAATACCAATAAGAATAATACCACCACAGTTACGCCGGATCTGTTGCTCAGCGGCATTATCAAAAGTTCAATGGACCGCCAGGTAAGTGAAGCCTGGGGTATTGGAAATATTGTCGTTCAGCACCATGCAAAAATCCAGTTTGTAAACGAAGACCGTTACGGCTGGAATGAACAGAACGGTATCTGGAGTACTGTTTATGGCAATTACCGGAATATTCAGAATATATTCACTGCCGTTAACGGGGATGAGAAAAATCCGTATTATGGTGTAACCCTGATTATGAAATCCTGGTTGTTCTCACTGGCTACTGATGCGTATGGCGATGTTCCTTATTCAGAAGCCGGGAAAGCCAAGACAGATGGTTTGTACCAGCCTGTTTATGACAAGCAGGAAGATATTTATACAGCTATATTAGCCGATCTGAAAAAAGCCAATGAAGCCCTGGCTACAGCATCCGGCAGTTTTACAGGGGATATTCTTTATGGCGGGGGCAGCTCTTCGCTTCTTAAGTGGAGAAAACTGGCCAATTCATTGAGGCTGCGTTACCTCATGCGACTCTCCAAAAAGAAAAATGTAAATACAGAAATGCAGGCAATCGTTGGTGATCCCGTAAACAATCCGGTATTTACCGGTAATGCCGATAATGCAGAGTTCAAGTACCTTTCTGCAGCGCCAAACCAATGGCCTTTGTACGGCACAAGGGTGGGTTCTTTTGACGAATTCCGGGTTAGCAAAACGTTGACGGATCGCCTGTCCGCTTTAAATGATACACGTATTAATGTATTTGGACGACCTACACAGGCTTCTGTTGCTGCCGGTACTCCGGTTATTCAGGGCGTGCCTAACGGGCTGAGTGATGTGGATGCATTGGCTTATAACGGAGGAGTACAAGGCGTTTCAAGAGTGGGTTATACCTTTGCCTGTCTGGTATGTAATGATGCAGGTCAGGCCGCACCTGATCCTTCTGCAGCAAGAGCTTTACTGATGACGTATGCAGAACTGCAGTTTATTCTGGCAGAAGCAAGGCAAAAAGGAATGATAACAACAGGTGATGCAGAGGTATATTATACCAACGGGATCAATGCCAACTTTGCCTACTGGCAGTCGGTGGTACCTGCCGGTTATAACCTGAATGTAGCAATGCCTGCCGGTTATTTGAGTCAGCCTGCTGTTGCTTTCTCCGGTACTGATAATGAGAAACTCGAGAAAATCGCCTTACAGAAATGGGTAGCGCTATACTTCAATGGCCTTGAAGCCTGGTTTGACTGGAGAAGAACCGGTATGCCGGTGATCACTCCCGGACCTGCTAACCTGAATAATAATAAAGTCCCAGTTCGTTATATCTATCCGCTTTCCGAACAATCCCTCAATGGAACCAACAGGGCGGCAGCTGTAACGCGCCAGGGAGCAGATGACATGAATACAAGACCCTGGATTGCTCAATAATCATCCGGATCCGATAAATTTTTAGCATAAGCAAAAAGTGAGCAGTTGTTAGCAAGGCGGAACTTTTCCAGGTTCCGCCATTTTTAATACATTACGATATGAAAAATAGTATCCCCGTTTTAATCCTTACCCTTTTTTTTAATATTTATGTATCGGCCCAGCCTTCAGAGGTACTGACGCTCCAGGTACCCGGCCGTAATCAGTATGCCAGTATCAAGGAGAAAGGCATTTCTGTGCTTCCCAGTGGGAGGTTTGTCCGTCCGGCCGGCGAAATGATCCGCATCACCCATGATCCTTTTGGGATGGCCATTTCGCCGGATGGTAAAAAAGCGGTGACCCTGCATAACGGGGTATTCACCATTATTGACCTGTTATCCTTAAGCAATATCCGTGTACCCTCCTACGACAATACTATAAAATCACCATTGTCGAATGGTTCTTTTCTCGGTGTAACTTTTGCTGCTGACAACAGAACCATTTATCTCAGTGGCGGTGATAACGGGGCGGTCATCAAGTATGATATTGAAAAAATGAATACCCTTGATTCAATCAGTCTCAACGGAACGGTTGGAGGTACACGGTTCGATGACAGCTTTACCTCCGATCTTGTGTTGAATGAAAGCCGGAATGAACTGCTGGTCCTTGACCGGGGAAATTTCCGGCTCGTCCGGATTGATCTCAGCTCAAAACAAATTACCGCAAGTATTCCCGTGGGCCGTCAGCCATTTGGCCTTTCGCTGAGTCCGGATAAAAAGCTGGCCTTTGTTGCCAATGTGGGAATGTATGCTTATCCCCTCGTGGAAGGGATGGATTCGACGAATTATAACAATATGATGATCAACTGGCATCCTTATCCTGACAACTCGCCGGCTTCTATAAGTGGAACAGTCATTGATGGAAAGAACATTCCGGGAGTGGGTAGTCCGCTTGCTCCGGAAGCAATGAGTGTGTTTACCATTGACCTTTCCAGCAACCAGGTTATTGATAGATTCAAAACAGGTCACCAGATCGGGCAGATGATCGAAGATGCCGAAGTGGTGGGTGGCGCCAGTCCGAATGCAGTCGCCGTTGGCAGCCGCTTTGCCTATGTTTCCAATGCTACCAATGATAATATAACTGTCATTGATTATAAAAGCCGGAAAATGATCACACATATCCCCATTAAAGTGGATAAACGGATTGACCGGTACAGGGGCTTATTGCCATTTGGCCTTACTTTAAGTAAGGACGAAAAGAAACTATATGTCGCCTTGCTCGGTTTTAATGCAGTGGCCGTGATCGATATTGCTTCAAAGAAAACAATTGGCCTGATACCCACTGGCTGGGGACCGGCCAGGGTACAGCTGAGTAACGATGAAAATGAAATATATGTGATCAGTTGCCGGGGACTGGGGGCAGGGCCGAATGGCGGCAAAGATTTTGTGAAACCGGTGGCGGGAACTTATATCGGTGATATACAGCTGGCCAGCTTTCAGAAAATAAAGATGCCGGATCCCAAACAACTGGCCGCCTATACCAGGCAATCCGTTGAAAATACTATGCAGGCAGTGCGTGTAAAAGATGATGCGAAGAATCCACTGCCTGCATTACCAAAACTCAGGCAAAGTCCCATTAAGTACATTGTCTATATCACCAAAGAAAACAGGACCTATGATGAAGTGCTTGGCCAGATGGGAACCGGTAAAGGGGACCTGACCTTGGCGAGATATGGAGTGAATGTAAATGTCTACGGGAAGAATGATACATTGAAAGTGGCAAATGCCAACGTTATGCCGAATCACACGAAGTTGGCTGGCGAGTTTGCTTACAGTGATAATTTTTACTGCGACAGCGATGCTTCCATACACGGGCACCACTGGATGATGGGCGTGATTCCCAATGAATGGGTGGAAACAAATTCGAGTGTCAGTAAGACAGCCTCTTATTTTTCAAAAGCCCCCGGCAGACGATTTCCCGGCAGCACCGGTAGTATGGACCCGGAAGATTATGCGGAAATTGGTGGGTTGTGGGAGGCATTAGAACGGAATAAAGTATCCTTTTACAATTTCGGTGAAGCGAATGAAACGGCGCATGTACGGGAAGAGTGGCATGACACACTTACCGGAGCAGCGCATGCAGTCATGGTACCCATGCAAAAGGCATTGTGGAGCCGTACCTCCCATAATTATGCCGGGTATAATACCAATATTCCGGATCAGTTCCGGATGGAGCAATTTGAGGAAGAGTTTACAAAGATGTGGCTGAATGGAAAAGAGGAAATGCCGCAACTGGTCACTATGCAGGTGCCGAATGATCATGGTGCCGGGCCCCGGCCGGAAGATGGTTATCCATATGTTCATTCCTATATGGCCGATAATGACCTGGCCGTGGGAAGGATTCTTCATTTTTTGTCCCGGACAAAGTATTGGAAAAATATGCTGGTGATCGTGACAGAAGATGACCCGCAGGGGGGCGTTGATCATATTGATGCGCACCGGAGTGTGCTGATGATGGCCGGACCCTATGTAAAACGGAACTATGTATCACATGTTCATGCTAACTTTGGTTCCATACTGAAAGTCGTGTATAATATTCTTAATATTCCATACGTCAACCAGTATGATGTAACGGCCTCTTTATTGCAGGACTTCTTTACCGATCAACCCGATTATAGTCCGTATACATTTGTTTATCCGGATAAACGGGTCTTTGATGCGGATAAAGCGATGAAAAAATATAATCGTTCAATTGATTGGCGTAAAGTGGAACAGGGGCCGAAAATGGATGACGAACATGAACAACGAACGGATCATTACAAATCCAAAAATTAAATGTATGCGAAACAGCTTTGCCTTTTTGTTCCTGCTGGCCACAATCGTTTCAGCGAATCTTTTTTCGCAAACCCCTGTGCTGCTTCCCAATGGCTGGAAATTATCACCTGCCGGCCGCTCGCTTCCTTTGGGAGATTTGCCGCTGAATATGACCGTCAGCCCCTCCGGGAAACGGATAGCGGTCACCAATAACGGGCAAAGTGTACAAAGTATTCAGTTGATTGATCCTGTCAGGGAAAAACAACTGGATGTAGTGGAAATTCCAAAGTCCTGGTATGGACTTAAATTCAGTCCGGATGAAAAATTTCTATATGCCAGCGGCGGAAACGATAACCGGATTTTAAAGTACAGCATCGTTAAAAACAAACTGATACTTACCGATAGTATTCTTTTAGGCAAAAAATGGCCGGAAAAAATATCACCGGCGGGAATAGAACTGGATGCTACGGGGAAAACCATGTTTGTGGTTACCAAAGAGAACAATTCTTTGTATGTACTGGACCTGGCATCAAAGAAAGTCATTCACCAGCTTGACCTGGTTGAGCCGGCTTACAGCTGCCTGCTTTCTCCGGATAAAAAAGATCTGTTTATTTCACTCTGGGGTGGAAAAAAAGTACTGGTTTACAATCTGCTGAGCCGTACAATTCAGTCAGAAATAATGACGGGTGAAAATCCGAATGAATTACTCCTCTCAAAAAACGGAAAATACTTATTTGTGGCCAATGCCGGTGATAATGCCGTTTCCGTAATTGATGTGGCCGGCCGTAACGTACTGGAAGTACTGAATGCGGCACTTTACCCGGATGCCCCAACCGGTTCCGCCAGTAATGGATTGGCGTTGAGTGAGGATCAGCGGACGCTTTTTGTGGCCAATGCGGATAATAACTGCCTGGCGGTATTTGATGTAAGTAAACCAGGCTTCAGTCAGTCCAAAGGATTCATTCCAACCGGCTGGTATCCTACCAATGTTAAAGTGATTGGAAAGAAAATATTTGTCAGTAATGGAAAGGGCTTTACCTCAAAGCCCAATGCCAAGGGTCCTGATCCGTCGAAAAGAGACCAGGAAGTAAATTATCAGCAGGGTGATTACCGCAGCAAACAGAGCCGCATTGAGTATATCGGTGGGTTGTTTAAAGGGACCATGAGTATCATTGATATTCCCAACACAAATGCGCTTGCGGCTTACTCCAAAGCGGTTTATTTAAACACACCTTATACAAAGGAAAAGGAAATGACGTCCAATGGGGAGTCCGGGAATCCCATCCCGATGAAAGTGGGCGACCCTTCTCCGATAAAATATGTATTCTATATACTTAAGGAAAACAGGACTTACGATCAGGTCCTTGGTGACATGCCTGGGGGTAATGGAGATACGAGTCTTCTTTTATTTGGGAAAAACATAACCCCGAATCAGCATAAACTGGCAGCGGAATTTGTATTGCTGGATAATTTTTATGTGGACGGGGAAGTAAGTGCGGACGGACATAACTGGAGTACTGCGGCTAATGCCAATGACTACCTGGAAAAAACCTGGCCCACCAGTTACGGAGGCCGCGGGGGTAATTATGATGCAGAGGGTAACCGGGAAATTTCGAATCCGGACCGTGGGTTTATCTGGGATTATTGTCAGCGGGCCGGGGTGAGTTTTAGGACCTATGGGGAATTTGCGGATGATTATAAAGCCAATTATAAAACCCTGGAGAATCATTTTTGTCCTTACT
>DAORKK010000122.1:0-9839 GCA_035439525.1 Chitinophagaceae bacterium | reverse complement strand
AGTTCTTTATTTGCAGCCGCTATAAAACAAAGTCCGGTGAGCCCGGAAGGAAGGGCATACACCAGAGCCATAACCATGTCCTGACGGAAAATAAAATAGCCGGCCAGTAACAAGGCTCCGGCGATTAAAAGCCTGCCACCCCAAAGCGGACGGCGCCAGGCCAGTAAATACCCGGCCAGACTTAATAAGGTGAAAGGAATAAATTCCAACAACTCCCTTCCATTCCCGTTGAGAATATCCGGAATTCCTTCACCGATAAAGAAGGCGGCAAAAAAGGCCGTAATCAGCAAACCGCTGATACGGCCTGTCCAGTTCAGGATCATGTGATGTTGCATTATTTTCATTTTGCTTTTTTTACTTTTATCACATGGCTTTCTTCACAGTTTGTTCTTTCAGGTTAGTCAATACCTTTTTCTTTAGCATATTCAGCGTGATCATTCTTCCATGTTCTTCTCCCATTCGCTCAGTAGACGCCGGATCAAAAGACTGGCTCTGCGCGGAATAGAGTAATTCGTTTTTATCGAGCGCGTAGAGATTGGTTTCCCAGAAGTATTTAGTGTCTTCTGTATAATAGCCTTCCGTATAGATACGCCCATACATTGTGCGGGAATAACCCCAGAAGCGGTTATAGTAGTTGCGGTACGGCGTATATTGTACACGACCCGGTACATAATAGCGCTCTTGTGTCTTATCCAGTAATACCACCGTCAGTACGGCATCCACACCTGAACTTTTCAATTTGGCCAGCGCCTGTTCTTCCGTCATGTTTTCAAACGTCTTTGGATTGTATTCATCACAGGAACAAGTGGCATCGTAGCCCAGGTTGCGAAGCTCACCCACCAGGTGTTGTTCCATACTCTCCCGTAAATGACGCTCCTTTTCCCGGATTAATCCCAATACTATGATTTTCTTAAATGCCTGGGGCTGTACATTGTCTGCTTTCCAGGAGCTGGTGATACGGGAAGAACTGCATCCAGGCAGGAGGAAAAGAAACAGCACAGCCAGTTTGAGTAGCTGTTTCATTTGTTCTCATTTTGATACATCTCAATTTACAACTCCCAAAATCTGAAAACAATGAGCAGGATCATGGTACTGGGTTTTAAATTGAAAATTGACGCTACTGTTTGGCTCAGTTGAGCGAACTTCGAAAGACGCTTAATTATCGGTAATAGTTGTTTTATATATGCAACCAGTTGATAATTTATAAAGCATTAGTAGTAACAAAGTGAATGTAGTTTCAATCGCAGCACTTATTATCTCAGGTTAGTTGTGGTGATTTAGTTAACTTTGTAACAATTCATAAAGCAGTAACCTATAATCTTTGACGAATTTTTTCAGCAAATTCAGGTTAGGCGAAGAAAAAGAGGCGTTCAGTTCCGTTGCCGGTGCCATTGAGTCAGGTATTGTTTTCCGCGGAACTAATTTATGGATTCTCATCTTCGCCATTTTTGTAGCATCACTTGGTTTAAATGTCAATTCCACTGCCGTCATTATCGGCGCGATGCTCATTTCCCCCCTCATGGGTCCGATCATGGGGATAGGCTTTTCTGTGGGTATAAATGATAGTCAGTTGCTCAGACGGGCGGGAATGAACTATGTGGTGGCTACCATTGCCGCACTCTTAACTTCCACTTGTTATTTCCTGCTTTCTCCATTGGATGAAGCTCATTCAGAATTACTGGCGCGTACAGCCCCCACTATATATGATGTGTTAATCGCTTTATTTGGCGGTTTTGCCGGTATTGTGGCATTGTCAAGTAAACAAAAAGGGAATGTGCTTCCGGGGGTTGCAATTGCGACGGCATTGATGCCACCTTTGTGTACGGCAGGGTATGGATTGGCCACAGCACAGCTTAGCTTTTTCTTTGGTGCTTTTTATCTGTATATTATTAATACGGTTTTTATAGCATTGGCCACATTTATAGTGATCCGTATTTTTCATTTCCCGTATAAAAAATTTACATCAGAAAAGGCAGAACGGTTTTCCAAACGGATCGTCTGGTCTGTAGTGTTACTCACTTTTCTGCCGAGTCTCTATTTCGGCTATGATCTGGTATCACAAAACAGGTTTTCACAACGGGCGTCCCGTTTTATTGCTCAGGAGGCTCAAATCCAGGGAGATTATCTGTTGAGTAAAAAAACAAACGCTAAAGATAAATCTATACTCCTGATCTACGGAGGGAATGAAATCAGTAAAGAACAGGTTGACGCTATTCGCTCCCGCCTGCCCATTTATGGATTGGAAGATGCCAGCCTCGAAATCAGGCAAGGGTTTGCTTCGTACTCAACCCATTCCGGAAGTCTGGATGATAAAGCAGCCACACTAACCAGCGCATTGCAGGAAAAGCAAGCTGAACTTGACAGTATTAAGTCGCTATTAGCTCATAGGGCAAGCTTTGATTCATTAAGTCGTCGCTTGTTTACTGAATTAATTATACAAAATCCGGGACTCCGTTCCTGTGCGGTATCGCCTATGCGTGAAAACGCAGATAGCGGTAAAGTACTGCAGTCCCTGATGGTTATAGTATCTTTTAACCGGACGATCAGTAACGCAGAACAATTAAAGTTGCGGAACTGGCTGGCAGCGCGGACGGCGGATACCAGTGTCCAGCTAATCATTAAACCATGATTTCTGTTATTATACCTGCGTTGAACGAGGAAAAGACAGTCGGACAAGTGGTCCAACTTGCTTTAAACACTACCGGTGTAACGGAAGTAATTGTTGTGGACGATAAATCACTGGATAATACAGTAGAGGAAGCGAAAAGAGCCGGTGCCACAGTAATTACGAGTACGAAACTGGGCAAAGGGGCATCCATGAAAGACGGCGTTCTTTGTGCCGGTAATGAAGTGTTGGTTTTTCTGGATGCGGATATCACTACTTATCCGGAAGATGTGATCACCGTACTGGCCAACCCATTATTAGAGGATAAAGCCGATTTTTGTAAGTCATATTTTTCACGGCAGGCGGGCCGGGTAACCGAACTGGTGGCCAAACCGTTGTTATCGATTCTTTATCCCGATTTTCCTTCGTTTGTGCAGCCTTTAAGTGGAATGATAGCGGGTCGAAAATCACTCCTGCGTAAACTCGATTTTGAAGAAGGCTATGGAGTGGATATCGGTATCCTGATAGATATGTATCAATCCGGAGGAAGAATCAATGAAGTCTGTATCGGGCATATTGAGAATAAGATGCAACCCCTGGAGCAATTAGGAAAAATGTCAAGGGAAGTAGCGGCCGTGATCCTTAAGAAGTCTAAAAATTCTGGTGAAAACAACTATGAAACATTGGAGCATATCCAGTTGATCCGGGAGCAAATGGAATTCGCTATACGGGAGACATCGCGCAAACTCCGTAAAGTGGCCATCTTTGATATGGACAATACTTTGTTAAGGGCGAGTTTTATACATACTGCGGCTAATGAGTTTGGCTTTAAGAAAGAATTGCTTGATATTCAGACTACACAAAGCAATCCGTTTATCCGTACCAAACAAATCGCACGGCTGCTTAAAGGACGCGATTTCAGTGAACTGATCCGTTTGGCAGATGCCATTCCGGTAACAGGCTTCATACAACAAATTATTAAGGCCTTGAAAGAAAACGGGTTTGTTGTAGGACTGGTCTCCGATAGTTATGATTGTATCACGAATCATTTTAAGAATAAATTCGGGTTTGATTTTTCGCTGGGTAATGAACTGGAGTTCTCCAAAAGTGTGGCTACCGGTGAAGTGAAGATTCCCTCCTTTTATTTATCGCATGACCACAGCGCCTGTACGCATGAATATTGCAAGACCCATGCGCTGACCCATATTTGCAAGCGATTTGATGTGCCCCTGTCCGACACACTGGCCATTGGCGATAGTGAGAATGATATTTGTATCATAAAAAAATCAGGGATCGGGGTGTCGTTCTGCTCTACAAACAGCCTGCTGGATGCAGTAGCGGATTTTATTATTAAAGAACCTGATTTTGAATTATTATTACCAATAATCGAGTAAAAAATGAGCATATTATTACTTTTTGTTTTTATTGCAGGTTACCTGGCCATAGCGTTTGAGCATCCATTGAGGTTGAATAAAGCGGCATCCGCTTTGATTACCGGGGTGCTGTGCTGGACAATATATATAGTGCAATCATCCGGTGATTCACATACCGTTACTGAAGAATTATTACACCATCTGGGCGAAATTGCTTCTATTTTGTTTTTCTTACTTGGGGCGATGACGATTGTGGAATTGATAGACACGCATAACGGGTTTGATATTATTACCCGTTATATCAGTACTTCCTCTAAATCAAAACTGTTGCTGCTGGTCACTATCATTACCTTTTTCCTTTCAGCACTTCTTGATAACCTGACTACGGCCATTGTGATGGCCTCACTCTGTGCCAAACTGTTAAAGGCAAAAGAAGATAAACTCTGGTTTTGTGGTGTAATTGTTATTGCGGCTAATGCCGGGGGCGCTTGGTCACCGCTCGGAGATGTCACCACCACCATGCTCTGGATCGGAGGACAGATCACTGCATTGAATATCATGAAACAACTGATCCTGCCCAGTCTCGTGGTATGTGCGATTCCTGCATTTATTGTCTGGTACCGGTTTCGCGGCCAGCAAATTGAAAAATTAATGATGCCGGAAAGTAGTGCCGAAGAGAAAATGGATGGGAAGATTATAATGATTTCAGGTATCGGATTCCTGATATTCGTTCCGGTTTTTAAAACCGTAACCCATTTACCTCCTTTTATGGGTATGTTATTAGCGTTGGGGTTGATGTGGGTGATCACCACCCTGTTACATAAGCGTAAGGATCCGGAACTGGCAGAAAAATTCAATGTGGCAAAGGCATTACAAAAAGTCGATAGCCCCAGTATACTTTTTTTCCTGGGTATTCTGCTGGCCGTTTCTGCTTTACAGTCTGCTGGCCTGCTACAGGATGGGGCTGCATGGCTCAGTGAAAAACTGGGTAATGACTATCTGATTGGTTCTGTTCTTGGTTTGTTATCTGCCGTGGTAGACAACGTTCCATTAGTAGCAGCATCACAAGGTATGTATGATTTGCAAACCTATCCAACCGATCATCCATTCTGGGAGTTTCTGGCGCTTACCACCGGTACCGGAGGCAGTGCCATTATTATTGGTTCTGCAGCCGGGGTGGCGGTCATGGGAATCGAAAAAATCGATTTTATATGGTATCTCCGGAAAATCAGCTGGCTCGCCCTGATAGGTTTTGCCGGGGGTATTGCGGTTTTTCTGTTACAGATGCAATTCTAGTTTTTATAGCCATCCGATAGTCAACAGTTGAAGGTGGCTGACCTGTTTAACTGCCCATTTTTTTCAGCAATTCCTCAATTCTCGTGGCCAGTGAATCCGGGCTTTCGCCGGGTATCCGTTCCAACCCTTGCAGCACATCAGCAAAAGATTTAATCGCCCGCTCATAGGCGGAAAACTGGTTCTTCAACACGGTAAGGTCATCCGTTTCCCAGAAATTGCCTTCGTCATTCATTTCAAAATGGCTGAAATATTTTTTACTGAGATAACGGAAGAGCCGGATCAGGGCCACATGGGCATCAATACCGGCATATTGGGTCTTGGTACTGATGGTATAGATCAGTTCAGGGTCCAGCCCGTGTTCCACCAGCATTTCACGGGTTATGTGACTGATAGGTGAAAGCAGCCGTCCCTCCGGGGTAAAAGTGAGAAACAACGGTTCACATTCCTCCGGTGCAAAATAGACTCCTTCCAACGGATCCTTTTCATCGGCGTCAAAATAGTGATAATCCCAGCCCAGGCTTTCACAGATATCTTTCATTTCCGCGCCCAGTTGCGGCAGCAGAGACCGGTCTTTGATATTGCCGGAGTAGTGAATGGAGAGTCCCATATTCAGTTTTTTTAATTGGTATAAAATTCTCCAATGGTTTGCAGGCTGCCAATGGAAAAACAACAGGGTTTTCGTTTTTTTTCCGACAACGGCCGTTTAAAATACCAAAAAAGCGCCAATTCTATTCATACCTTATTATCAGGATGGATGTTTCAACGACTGAATCTGCCTGGTTTCTGAACGATCCTGCCTGACATAAACGTATAAGATTCCTGCTGACCTGTATAACAAATGAGGAAGTTTATTGAAGCATCTTTACAGGAGACCCTGATCAATGGAGCCGGGTAAGTGGACAGGTTGATATGAAACAATGAAATGAAAAAGTATTTTTTTATCTTAAAATCGGTGGTCACCGGGCTGATCCTGTTATTCGTGCTGGAGGGATGTGGTACAGAATATCATTAATACCAGCAACATAAATCACATAGTGCAAAATACAAGAAGCGCCAGGTAAAGTATAAAAAGTATCAGCATCACGATAATGGAGTGGAGATAAAAATCCGTCATTAAACGTCGGTGCTGTGGTTGAATAGGCAAAGTAAATGCTGTCTCAAACGGGTTCATCTGGCAAAGACACATTGAACAGGCATTTTAAGCAGCGGGTGGCAGGAGATACTGCCGCCCCTTTTTTTTATCTTTACGGTCTAAATGTCAGACCCGATGAAAAGAAGCTGCTGGATTTTACTTTTTATTTTAGTGTATTCCGCTTTAGCTGCCCAAACTGATACCATAAAAAAATTCCCCAACGGTAATATTCTATTGAGAAAGAAGACAGGAACGCACCTGCTTTCGCCAGTTGGCCAGGAGCTGGGCAGCTGGACAGAAACCATGCATAATAACAAACAGGGAGGCCGGTTTGTAAGTATTGTCAGTACGACGGATTCGCTTGGAAAGAGAAAATCAGGTGTGTTTGATCAGCTGAATGGCGAATTCGTTTTGCCAGTGGCGTTTGACCAGCTTAGTCCGACTGATTATGGAAAAGGTTTTTATACCACACGTATTGGAAAAAAGTATGGATTTTATAGTGTTCCCGCCGGAAAACAACTGCCTCCGATATATGATTTTACAGGCAGACATGTAAATCCCGCATGGTTTATCGTAGCCGTATCTGGTGAGTATAACTGTGGTTATGTGTATGACGAAAACTTAGTCCTGGTGGATAGTATACCGGGTATGAAGTCGGTTAATAGCCGGATTTTTTCGGGCAACCGCGAATGGCTTCATATCAATATGGCCGATTGCCAGGGACTGCTGGATAAAGAGAATAAGCTTGTTTTCCGAAAAGAATGGATGCATGTCCATAATGTCAAGGGCATGACTGCGATTGTCAGCAGTGAAAAGGGGATAGGTCTTTTTGATTTGCTTACCGGGAAAATGGTAAAGCCCTACCATTATGCCGATTACCTGAATGATATATTTGGTAGCCAGGTTTTTCTCCAGAAAGGGAATCAGTGGTTGTTGATTGACCGGCTGGGTAAAGCGGTATTAAATTTCACTGCAGATGAAGTAACGTTTTCATCGCGGGCCGAAACCGGGGGATTTTATTTCAAACAGAAAGGCTTATGGGGCGTTATGAATAATAAGGGGAAAATTATACGAACACCAGTATGGCAATGGGTTAGTCCGGACAAATCAGATGGGGGATTTGTGGGCAAATACCCGGGCCAGCCGGATGTTTATTATAGCGGGGTCTATCTTGATAGTAAAGGGGAGAAAGTGCTTACGGGTATCCGGAAGTTGACACCGGATCAGATTGATATAGCGTATCCCGACCAGGCAAAATGGGTGAATGAGGAGCCGAAGGAAGTGATTGAAATGCGCAATCTACCTGGTGCAACCGGACCAGTGGAGGATGAAGATAAAGTGTTAGAGAAAATGGATGTGGACCCGACTTTCGCCAAACCTGGTGAAAATGAAAACAGTCTGCTGAAGCAACTGATTGCGGTCTATAAAAAGGAACATCCGCAAAAAAGTAACGGAACGGTACAAGTAAAACTGGTTGTCGAAAAGGATGGTAAAATCAGCAGCACTACAATCATTTCATCTCCCGATCCCGTGCTCACAGAAGCATCAAAAAAACTGCTCAGCAACATTACCGGCTGGAAGGCAGGTATACAAAATGGCAGGGTCGTGAGGGGGCAAAAAATCCTTGTACTCGAATGGTAAACCGCAAGCCTGATTGAAAAAAGGGAGTATATTTAGCTAACCAACGCTAAAAGGCTCTGCTTATGATCTGCCGTCGTTACCTGTTATTGACGTTCACCTTGCTTTATTCCTTTTTTTTACCGGCACAGCTGGTGAGTACCCCTGAGCAGATCCATTCAAACGCCTTCAACCCCTCCACCTTACTTTGGTACGATCAACCCGCCCGGAAATGGGAGGAGGCCCTGCCTGTGGGCAATGGACGGCTGGGGGCCATGGTGTTTGGGAAGAATAAGGAAGAGCGGATTCAATTAAATGAAGAGACCTATTGGTCGGGCGGACCTTATTCCACCGTGGTAAAAGGAGGGTACCAATACCTGAAAGAAATACAGCAAAAAGTCTTTGACGGTAAATTCCTGGAAGCGCATAATCTCTTTGGCCGGCAACTGATGGGCTACCCGGTGGAACAACAGAAATACCAGTCGCTCGGCAACCTGCATTTGTTTTTCAAGAACCAGGATAGTGTAACCGCCTATAAACGCTGGCTGGACCTGGCAACGGGTATTGCGGGTGTGAGTTATGAATCGGAGGGTATCCGTTATCAGCGGGAAACATTTGCCTCTGCTCCCGGACAAGTGATCGTGGTTCGGCTTACGGCCAGTAAACCCGGCAGCATTTCCTTTACGGCTAATCTCCGGGGTGAACGCAACCAGGCCCATTCCAATTATGCCACCGATTATTTCCGGATGGACCCTTACGGACAGGATGGATTGATACTAACGGGTAAGTCGGCTGATTATATGGGTGTGGAAGGGAAGCTCCGGTATGAAGCCCGGATCAAAGCGGTGAATGAAGGAGGCACAATAACTACAAACGGAGTGGATCTTATTGTCACTAAGGCCGATGCCGTGACCTTGTATTTTGCCGCCGCCACCAATTTTGTCAACTACAAAGATGTGAGTGGTAATCCGCATCAACGGGTGGAAAATTACTTTAGCAGACTGACCAATAAATCATTTGTTTCAATATTGAATGATGCCATTACAGACCATAGTAATTATTTCAACCGGGTGTCATTGAAGCTACCTGCCAGCCCGCAATCTTTTTTACCGGTAACAGAAAGAATAAAACGGATACAATCCGCTCCCGATCCGGCCATGACAGCACTCAGTTATCAGTTTGGCCGTTACCTGATGATCGCTTCTTCCCGTCCGGGTACACAACCCGCCAACCTGCAGGGGATCTGGAATGATAATATGAATCCGTCCTGGGATTCGAAGTACACGACCAATATCAACACGGAAATGAATTACTGGCCGGTGGAAAGCGGCAATCTTTCCGAATGCGCCGAACCACTTTTACGGATGATGCAGGACATCACCGATCAGGGAACGCAGGTAGCCCGCGAACATTACGGTGCCCGCGGATGGGTCTTACATCAGAACACCGATCTCTGGCGGGTGGACGCCCCGATGGATGGTCCTACCTGGGGCACATTTACCGTTGGCGGTGCCTGGCTCTGTACCCAGTTATGGGAACATTATGCGTATACAAAGGATAAAAACTATTTGAAGGAAGTTTACCCGTTGCTCGAAGGATCCGTGCAGTTTTTTATGGACTTCCTGGTGCCACATCCCAATGGAAAATGGCTGGTAACTAATCCTTCCACCTCTCCGGAAAACTTTCCGGATGGCGGAGGTAACAAACCTTACTTCGATGAAGTAACCGCCGGATTCAGGGAAGGCACCACCATCTGTGCCGGTTCATCGATTGATATGCAGATCCTCTATGATCTCTTTGGTTATTTTACAGAGGC
>DAORKK010000121.1:0-9956 GCA_035439525.1 Chitinophagaceae bacterium | reverse complement strand
AGTACAACGCCATTGCCTTCAGGCATTGAAAGCCGCTGGCAAGAAAGTAATATTTGTCAATTGTTCCGGTTCTGCCATTGGCCTGGTACCGGAAACAGAAAGCTGTGAAGCCATCCTGCAGGCCTGGTATGGCGGCGAGTCGGGTGGCCAGGCGGTGGCGGATGTGCTCTTTGGAGATTATAATCCTTCCGGGAAACTTCCGGTTACCTTTTATAAAGACACAACCCAACTGGCTGACTTTGAGGATTACTCCATGAAAGGCAGGACCTACCGGTACATGACCAAGGACCCGCTTTTTCAATTCGGCTTTGGATTAAGCTATACCCGCTTTAAGATTGGGGAGGCCAGCCTGGATAAAACGAATATAAAAGCAGGCGAAGAATTGAATCTCACTATCCCGGTAACCAATACCGGCAACCGGAATGGCGTTGAAATAGTTCAGGTCTATATAAAAAAAGTGAATGATCCTGACGGCCCTATCAAAACACTGAGAGGATATAAACGGGCCGCTGTAGATTCCGGTAAAACGACAGCGGTCACCATTCCGCTGCATTCATCTGCCTTTGAATTTTATGATTCCGCTCAATTAAAAATGGCGGTAACGCCGGGTGAGTATGAAATCTGGTATGGAAACAGTTCAGCAACAATAGATTTAAAAATGAAAGCAATATTGATTCAATAAAATGGGTAACTGAAAAATGAAAGAGCTAGTAAATACCCGGTTTATTTATACTACCCATGTAATCAGTAAAGCACTGATAGGCCTTACCCTGTTTTGCTTTATACTGAATCCGGTTCATGCACAAAATAAATACAGGAATGGGAAAAAAATAAGCCCGGATCTGTTCGGCCTTTTCTTTGAAGACATCAATTATGCAGCTGACGGAGGCTTGTATGCTGAGCTTATTCAAAACCGCTCTTTTGAATACAATCCGACGGAGAGAAAGGAATGGCACCCCTTATATAATTGGGATTATTTCACCACCGGATATTCTTATGGGAATGTGAATATTGAAACCAGCCAACCGGTTCACCCCAATAATCCGCATTATATCATATTGGAGGCTGAACATATTTATCAGCAGGATGGAAGTGTGGGCATCAAAAATCAAGGCTTTGACGGCATCGTGGTTAAAGCCGGCAATTTGTATCAGTTTTCAGTATTTGCAAAACAACTCAGTATAGAGCCGGTCACCTTAAAAATCAGTTTGCAAAACAGGAAGGGGGAAGTACTTGCAGAACAAAATCTGACTGTTTCTTCCATCCAGTGGGGAAAGCAAACGGCAGTGCTTCAACCATCAGCAGACTATGACACAGCCTCGCTGGTGATTGCCCTGGTCAGCAAAGGCAAGATTGCGCTTGATGTTGTTTCCCTGTTTCCTGAAGAAACATTCAAAAAAAGACCCAATGGCATGCGGGCCGACCTGGCACAACTGTTAGCTGAAATGAAACCGGCCTTTATACGTTTTCCAGGAGGCTGCCTGGTGCATGGTGATGGCTTAGGGAATATGTATCGCTGGAAAAACACCATCGGTCCGATTGAACAACGGGTGGAACAACGGAATATCTGGGGCTACCACCAGACAGGCGGATTGGGCTATTATGAATACTTCCAGTTCTGTGAAGACATTGGTGCCAAACCCTTACCCGTATTACCAGCCGCCGTCAGTTGTCAGAATTCAGGAGGCACCTGGCGTATCGGCGGTACCGGGCAAAGAGCCTTGCCTCTGGAAGATATGCAGGACTATATACAGGAAGTACTGGATCTGATTGAATGGGCAAACGGACCCGTCAACTCCACCTGGGGCAGTAAAAGAGCTGCAGCAGGTCATCCGGCTTCTTTCAATCTGCAATACATAGGTATAGGTAATGAGGAAAAAATCACGCCGGAATTTGAACAACGGTTTAAACTGGTCCACGATGCAGTTAAAGCCAGGTACCCGGAGATAACGGTGATCGGTACCAGCGGACCTTTCCATTCCGGAGAAGATTTTGAAAAAGGATGGGCCTTCGCAAAAAATCAACAGGTAAAGGTCGTAGATGAACATTATTACGTACAACCGGAATGGTTTATCTCTAATCAATACCGGTATGACAATTACCCCCGGAGTTCCGGTAATGTATACCTTGGTGAATATGCTTCCTGGGGCAATCAGTTGAAGAATGCGTTAGCTGAAGCTGCCTTCATGACCGGGCTTGAACGGAACGGAGATGTGGTACAATTAGCTTCTTATGCGCCTTTATTCGCAAAGAAGAACAATACTCAATGGAAGACCGACATGATCTTCTTTGATAATACCCGTTACTACCTGACGCCGAATTACCATGTGCAGAAATTGTTCAGTGTGAATAAAGGCGACCGGTACCTGAACAATATTATCCAAAAAGAGGATCGGGATACCAGCATTGCCGCCTCCGCAACCGGAGATAGCCGAACAGGAGATATTATCCTCAAACTGGTCAATACCGGAAAGGACAAGAAAACAATCGCGACAGATCTGACAGGATATAAATTTTCATCGGACGGAGTGAAGATCCTGCTGAGCGGGACTGCGGATCAGCAAAATTCATTCAGTGATCCGGATGCAGTAAAACCGGATCAAGGGCCAATAGCTATAAAGAAAAAAATGAATATTGAGTTACCGCCCTTGTCGCTTATGGTGATCCGGATCAAAACACTTAAATGAGTAATAGAAAATGAGATCGCTTTTTTTGCTGATACTAACAATACAAGTGACATGGCAGACCGGTAATGCCCAGAACCCCGTCATTTATGCCGATGTACCGGATCTCTCCATGATCCGGGTTGGTAACACTTATTACATGAGCAGTACGACCATGCATATGAGTCCGGGTGTACCCATTATGAAGTCAACCGACCTGATCAACTGGAAGATCATTAATTATGCCTATGACACACTCGCAGATGTGGATGCACTGAACCTGAACAATGGCAAAAGCGCTTATGGACGTGGCTCCTGGGCCAGCTCGATCCGTTATCACATGGGTACTTATTATGTGTCTACCTTTTCATCAACCACCAATAAGACCTATATCTATACCACCCGAAATATTGAAAAAGGTCCCTGGAAGCGAATGTCCTTCAACCCCTCCTTTCATGACCACTCGCTTTTCTTTGATGAAGATGGACGTATATACCTGTTGTATGGAAACGGGAAACTCAGCCTGGTGGAATTAAAAAAAGATCTGTCAGGTGTACTGGAAGGTGGTATAAATAAAGTCGTTATTGAAAATGCCAGTCTGCCCGCCGGTACCAATATCGGGCTGGGTGCTGAAGGTTCACAATTAATACAAAAAGATGGTTTTTATTACCTGTTCAATATCACCTGGCCAAGAGGCGGTATGCGCACGGTTGTCGTACACCGGGCACAACAACTCACAGGACCATGGGAAGGACGTTTGGGATTACAGGACCTTGGTGTGGCGCAAGGTAGCCTGATCGATTTACCTGATGGCCGATGGTTTGCTTACCTGTTTCGTGATTATGGGTCGGTTGGACGTATTCCCTATCTGGTACCAGTACAATGGGAAAATGGCTGGCCGGTTTTTGGCACTAATGGAAGGATCCCGGAAGCACTGGGCTTACCTGTTTCAAAAGGACTTATACCAGGGATCGTATCCTCCGATGAGTTTACCCGTAAAAAAAAGGACCGGGCATTGCCCCTGGTCTGGCAGTGGAACCATAATCCGGATAACCGGTTTTGGTCTGTTACAGCACGCAAGGGTTTTCTGCGGCTCACCACAGGACGAACGGATTCCCTGTTTGTCAGATCAAGAAATACCCTGACACAACGGACTTTCGGGCCGTTGTGTTCAGGCAGTACAATGATCGATGTATCCGGAATGAAAGAAGGCGATGTGGCCGGACTGGCGGCTTTTCAACGAAAATTCGGGCAAGTAGGTGTAAAGATGAAGGATGGGAAAAAGTATCTCTTTATGACAAATGCCGAAACCAATACACCGGTAGAAATAAAAACGATCCCCCTGTTTCAATCGGCTGTATACCTGAAAATCGAATGTGATTTCCGGAATAAAGCCGACAAAGCCCGTTTTTTCTATAGTCTTGACGGTATAAAATGGGAACCCATCGGCAACACACTGCACATGGAATATACCCTGATGGAACATTTTATGGGTTATCGATTTGCCTTATTCAACTATGCAACCAAAGAAGCCGGCGGCTATACCGATTTTGATTTCTTTCATATCAGTGATCAAATCAGTCAACATGAATAAACATATCAGGACATACCCTCCATACTCCCGGCTGCCGTGGCTGATGCTTTTCCTGGTGCTATTTGCTACCAGTCAGGCTCAGAATCCGCTTATCCATACACAGTTTACAGCTGACCCTTCGGCCAGGGTCTTTGGTGACAAAGTCTATATTTTTCCCTCCCACGATATTTTAGCAACGGATGGAAAAGGACGAAAAGGCTGGTTTTGTATGGAAGACTACCATGTTTTTTCTTCCTCCAATCTGACCGAATGGACAGACCATGGCATGATCATCACACAAAACAAAGTCCCCTGGGTCCGTCCGGACAGTTATAGCATGTGGGCTCCGGATTGCATTGAACGGAATGGCAAATATTATTTCTATTTTCCTTCCGCACCGGCTGATACCCTGGCCTACGGAAAAGGATTTACAATCGGGGTCGCGATAGCCGATAAACCGGAAGGTCCCTATACAGCAGATATAACACCGATCAAAGGTGTCCGTGGCATTGACCCCAACGTATTTATCGATAAAGACGGACAGGCCTATCTCTATTGGTCGGCTGGTAATATTTACGGGGCCCGGTTAAAAGAAAACATGAAAGAACTGGACTCGGAAGTGAAGATACTGGGTGACCTGCCCAGCAAAGGATTAAAAGAAGGTCCATTCCTGTTTGAACGGGAGGGAGTATACTACCTCACCTACCCTCATGTGGCCAACAAAACAGAACAACTGGAGTATGCCATGGCAGACAATCCGCTGGGGCCATTCAAAGTAACCGGTGTGATCATGGATGAATCCCCGACCGGATGCTGGACCAATCACCAATCCATTATTCAGTTTAAAAACCAATGGTACCTGTTTTATCATCATAACGACTACTCCCCTTCCTTTGACAAAGCCCGATCCATACGGGCCGACAGTTTATTCTTCAATGAAGATAAAACCATCCGGAAAGTAGTCCCCACGTTCAGGGGCATTGGTACAACAAAGGCAACAGAAAAAATCCAGCTTGACCGGTACTCAGCCATCAGCCCGCAAGGCACTGCCATTGAATACCTGGATACCAATAACCGCTTTACCGGATGGAAGACCGTTCTTTCCACTCCGGGGGCCTGGATTCAATACAATAGTGTTGAGTTTAAAAATAATAAAACGGTAAAGCTCCAGGTGAACGCTGAGGAGAATGGATTTATAGAAATCAGAACCGGAAAGGCAGACGGGCCATTGATCGCAAAACTGCTCGTGGTGAAGGGAAGTTCTATGAATACCATTAACGCCGCACTGAGAAAACGCATTTCGGGTCATCACAACCTGTTTGTTGTATCAAAATGCAACAAACCTGTACATATCGACTGGCTGAGTTTTGAATAACTTTTAAACGGATCATGTATGAGAAAAAATAAACCGAACCGGACCCGTATCAGTAAATGCCTGCTGATGATTGGTTGTTGCACCTGCTGGATCTTGAGCAGTCATGCACAGCTGGTTTCAACCGGCAAGACCGGATTTGAATTGACCGGAGCGGTGATATTTACAGATCCGGCTGAAGACTTCCTTGTAAAAAAATCCGCAGAATTCCTGCAACAGGATATTGAACGGGTTACCGGAAGGAAACCTGCAATCGTCAGCCAATTTGAACAAACGAAATCCCTGTATATCATTATTGGTACCACAGGGAAATCAGGGTTACTACACCAACTTTCCGTCTCCGGCAAGATCGGGCTGAAGGAGATTACTGGCAAATGGGAGGCTTATAAAATACAAACGATTACAGGTATCCCTGGTCAACCCGCCGCCAAAGCACTGGTGATCGCCGGCAGTGACCGCCGGGGAGTCAGCTATGGTGTATTGGAGCTCTCCCGGCAAATGGGGGTATCACCCTGGTATTGGTGGGCCGATGTGCCAGTACAGAAAAAACCGGCGATCTATATAAATACATCCGTCATCATCAACGATGCTCCAAAAGTAAAATACAGGGGCATATTCATCAATGATGAAGCCCCTTGCCTGAGTAATTGGAGTAAAGAGAAATTCGGCGGGTTCAACCACCCTTTTTATGAAAAGGTGTTTGAACTGATCCTTCGGTTGAAAGGCAATTACCTCTGGCCAGCCATGTGGGGAAACGCCTTTTATGACGATGACTCGCTGAACAGAAAATCAGCGGACGAGTATGGAATTGTAATCGGCACCTCCCATCATGAACCCCTGATGCGGGCCCATGATGAATGGAGACGATATGGAAAAGGCAAATGGAATTATGACAGTAATGAAGTCCGGCTGAAAGAATTCTGGAAATCGGGTATGCAACGTGCCTGGAATGAGAAAATAGTTACGGTGGGTATGCGGGGAGATGGGGATGAACCGATGAGCCGGGAAACCGCCACGGCCCTTCTTGAACGCATTGTGAAAGATCAACGTGAAATCATAACAGCGGTAACCGGCAAACCCGCCGGAGAAACACCTCAGCTTTGGGCCCTGTATAAAGAAGTACAGGATTATTATGACAAAGGCATGCGGGTACCCGATGACATTACTTTATTATTATGCGATGATAACTGGGGCAATATCCGCAAACTGCCTCAACCCGGAGAAAAGCCCCGGGAGGGTGGCTATGGATTGTATTACCACTTTGATTACGTGGGCGGGCCCCGCAATTACAAATGGATCAACACCAACCCTATTCCCCGAATCCGGGAACAACTGCACCTGGCCTGGGAGTACAATGTAAGACAGATATGGATCGTAAATGTGGGCGATATCAAACCCATGGAGTTTCCCATTTCATTTTTTCTTGACTATGCCTGGAATCCGGAAAAGATTGGTCCTGCAGACGTGAAAAAATATACAGAACAGTGGGCCGCTGCCCAGTTTGGTAAAAAACAGGCGCCGGAAATTGAGAAACTGTTGTCCGGCTATGCCAAATTCAACAGCCGGAGAAAACCGGAAATGCTCAGCGACAACACCTATAGCTTCAATTATGGAGAATGGCCGCGGGTGGTGAGAGAATATACAGCATTAGCTGAAAAAGCCGAAAAGATCGGACAACAATTACCAAAAGAATACCAGGATGCCTATTTTCAGCTGGTATTGCATCCGGTTAAAGCAAGTGCCAATCTTTACCAACTCTATTACAACGTGGCCTTAAACAAACAGGCTTTTGCCAATAAATGGTTATCCGCCAACCGCTATGCCGGTAAAGTAAAAGAGCTGTATGCCAATGATTCCCTGATCACGTTAGCTTACCACCAGTTAAACAACGGGAAATGGAATCATATGATGAGCCAGACCCATATTGGCTACACCAGCTGGCAGCAACCGATCCGCCAGAAAATGCCAATGGTGAATAATGTCAATGAATCTGTTGCTGTTGCTGAAACCGATACCACTTCATTATCCCGCAAAGCGAAATTTCCGGCCAGTCTCGCTTATCCGGTATTTTATGAGCAGAATCAATATGTTTCCATCGGGGCAGATCATTTTACAAAAGCGGTCAACGGCAACGGGATCAGGTGGACGGTATTACCGGATCTGGGCCGCACAGGTTCTGCAATCACCACTTACCCGGTAACGGCCCCACCGCAGCAACCCGGTGGAAATGCCCCGCATACCGAATATGAATTCTACACATACAGCAGTGGTGATTTCAGGATAAGTGCCTTCTTTTCGCCCACACTCAACATTCATAATACTGCATCAGGTCTGCAATATGCCATTTCCGTAGATGGAGAAGCACCCCGGATCATCAGCATCAATAACGATGAAAGAACTACAGAAGGCGGTATCAATTATAAATGGGTGGGTGATAATATCATTATTAAAACATCTTCCCACCAAATAAAGCACGCTGGAAAACACACCCTGAAATACTGGTTGGTGAACAGCGGGGTGGTTCTCCAGAAACTGGTACTCGATTTTGGAGGGGTATTGCCCAGCTATTTAGGACCTGAAGAAACAATCAATAAACAACTAAAATAAATCAATATGAAATCAAATAAACTATTGCTGGTTTGCTGTTCAATAGGCTTGTTAGCTGCCAGCTGTTCCTCTTCCAAAAAAGCCGGCCATTCAGGCGACACCCCTTCCTTGAAAGAAGTATTTAAAAAGGATTTTGTCATGGGGACAGCTGTAAATACCGGGCAAATTGAAGAAAAAGACCCTGCCGCTGCCGCCCTGATCGAAGCGCAGTTTAACGGGCTGACACCTGAAAATATTATGAAGTGCGAAATTATTCATCCGGAGTGGGACCGCTATGATTTTACACTTGCGGATAAACTGGTGGACTATGGAAAAAAAATCAATGCCCCCGTTTACGGCCATACATTAATCTGGCATAGTCAGCTTTCCCCGTTTATCCGGAAAATACAAAGCACTGATTCATTCAGGACATTTTTCACCAATCATATTACAACCATTGCGGCCCGCTACGATGGAAAACTGAAATCATGGGATGTGGTCAATGAAGCCCTGAATGAAGATGGCACGTTGCGCAAATCGGTTTTCCTTGAAAAGCTGGGGGAAGATTATATTGTGGAGGCGTTCAGGTTAGCCCAAAAGGCAGCACCCAATACAGAACTTTATTACAATGACTATAATATCGAGCAACCAAAGAAAAGAGCCGGCGCCATTGCCATAATCAAAAAAATCCAGGCAGCCGGTGTACGGATCGATGGTGTGGGTATCCAGGGGCACTGGCGTTCTTACAAAGTACCTATGAAAGATATTGAAGAGAGCATCAAAGAGTTTGCAGCCCTTGGCATAAAAGTCCATTTCACCGAACTGGACCTGGGTGTATTGCCCAACCCCTGGGATAATGATGCCGCCGATGTGAATATGAAAGCGGAGTACAGTGCGAAAATGAATCCATATGCGGCAGGTTTGCCGGATTCCGTCAGCACCCAGCTTGCGCAGAGTTATGCAGACCTGTTCCGGCTCTTCCTGAAATATAAAAAAGAAATCGCCCGGATTACCTTCTGGGGCGTGAACGACGGTCAATCCTGGCTGAATGGCTGGCCGATCCGTGGCCGGACCAATTACCCACTGTTGTTTGATCGTAACAATAAACCCAAAGACGCTTTTTATAAAGTAATTGAGACCAAAGCCAAACCAGTAAAAGAAAAAAAATCATTCTAACGAAACCACTGCCAACATCATGTCAACTACATCTCAAAAATTATCAGTCCGGGAAAAAATCGGTTATAGCTTAGGCGACCTTGCCGCCAACCTGGTTTTCCAGACCCTGATGACCTACCTGGCCTACTTTTATACGGATATTTATAAACTCAGTACAAACGATGCTTCCGCAGTAATGCTGACCGTCGGACTTATTGCCGCATTTGGTTTCAACCCGATTATTGGTGCCCTTGCCGATCGTACAGTTTCCAGGTGGGGCAAATTTCGTCCCTGGATATTATGGACCGCTGTGCCGCTTGGTGTAGTGGCGTTACTGGCATTCAGTACACCGGATTTTTCGTACAAAGGAAAAGTTATCTATGCGGTTATCACCTACACCTTTCTATTGATGTTATATGCCGCCAATAATCTGCCCTACTCCGCCTTGAGCGGTGTGATTACGGGCGACATGAAAGAACGCAACAGTATGTCAGCCTATCGGTTTGTTGCCGTCATGTTTGCCCAGTTTTTCGTACAGGTATTCATGTTGCCGATTATCGAATATGCCGGCCATGGAAATAAAGCGGATGGCATTGAAAAAGTAATG
>DAORKK010000120.1:0-10002 GCA_035439525.1 Chitinophagaceae bacterium | reverse complement strand
CCCATGAGAAAAATCAACTGGCTGCTCCTGCTGCTGATCAGCACCGGCAGTTTTGCCCAACTCAGTGTTTCAAGCCTCCAGACCGAAAACCAGCCCTTCCCCTTTGGCATCGATGCGGCCCAACCCCGTTTCAGCTGGCAGCTGAACAGTCCCGTCCGCAATACGATGCAAACGGCTTATGAACTGAAAGTGATGCTGGATAAAAAAGCGGTCTGGCAGACAGGCAAAACCAGCAGCAGCCAATCCGTTTTTATTTCCTATGCCGGAGCCAGCTTGGAAAGCAACCAGCTTTATAAATGGCAGGTACGTGTATGGGATAACCAGGGCAAGAGCAGCGCCTGGAGTCAGCCGGCATATTTTCATACCGGTTTACTGCAACCGACAGACTGGAAAGCCAGTTGGATCGAAGCCGGTTTTGCTGAAGACAGCATCAACCGCCCCGCGCAGTACTTCCGAAAACCATTTTCCGTGGGTAAAAAAATTAAATCCGCCACGGCCTATATCACCGCTCTCGGTATGTATGAAGCTCAACTGAATGGGCAGCGGATCGGCGATGCTTACCTGACACCCGGCTGGACCAGTTATAATAAACGGTTGCAATACCAGGCTTATGATGTAACCAGTTTACTGAAAGCCGGTGACAATGCACTGGGTGTTACACTGGGCAACGGCTGGTACCGCGGCTTCCTGGCCTGGGATGATCATAAAAATATTTATGGAAAAAAACCGGCCCTGCTGATGCAGCTGATGATTAAGTTTACCGACGGCAGTCAGACCATTATTGGCAGTGATGACAGCTGGCAAACCAGTACCGGACCGATCCGCTACTCCGAAATCTATCATGGGGAGACCTATGATGCCCGTGCAGAAAAAACCGGCTGGGCCAGTCCGGGATACACTGCAACGGACTGGGTAAATGCAAAGAAAGCTACGGTAACCGATCGGCCCATCGTTGCCACGATCAATGAACCCATCCGGAAACATGAACGCTTTAAACCTGTAAAGATCTTTAAAACACCCAAAGGTGAACTGGTGGCCGATTTCGGTCAAAACCTGGTAGGTTGGGTAGAGCTCAGCGTAAAGGGTAATGCCGGAGATCAGGTCGTACTTACGCATACAGAAGTATTGGACAAAGCTGGCAATTTTTATATCGCTAATCTGCGGGCCGCTAAACAACAAAACAAATTTATTCTCAAGGGCGGTGCGGAAGAATTCTTTGAACCGCATTTTACTTTCCAGGGTTTCCGCTACATCAAAGTGGAGGGATTTCCAGGTGAACTGACTGCCGATAACCTGACTGCTGTGGCGCTTTATTCCGATATGCCCCCCACCGGTACGTTCACCAGTTCCAATAAACTGATCAATCAGCTGCAGCATAATATTCAATGGGGACAAAAAGGAAACTTCCTGGATGTACCTACTGATTGTCCGCAACGTGATGAACGGTTGGGCTGGACCGGAGATGCACAGGTGTTTTCACGGACAGCGGCTTTCAACTTTGGCGTCAATAATTTTTTTGCCAAATGGATGAAGGATGTGGCCGCTGATCAGTTGGAGAATGGCAGTGTGCCCTTTGTCATTCCCAATGTATTGGGTGCGGGTTCGGCAGGATCCACCGGCTGGGCCGATGCCGCCACCATCATACCCTGGAATATGTATCTCGCGTATGGCGATAAAAAAATACTGGAAGATCAGTATGCCAGTATGAAAGCCTGGCAGGGCTTTATGGAAAAAAACAGCAAGGATGATTTATGGGCCACCGGTTTTCATTTCGGGGACTGGTTATTTTACCGGCCCTTTGATGATAATGACGGACGGGCCGCGGTAACCGATAAATACCTGATCGCCCAATGTTTCTTTGCCCATTCAACAGACCTGATGAGGAGAACCGCCACGGTACTTGGTAAAACGGCTGATGCGGATTATTACCGGAACCGGTTGGAAAGAATAAAAGCCGCGTTCCGTAAGGAATATATGACGGCTAACGGGAAACTGGTATCTGGCACACAAACAGCCTATACACTGGCTCTGCAGTTTGATATGTTGCCGGAGGAACTCCGACAGACAGCCGCCGTCAGACTGGTGGAAAATGTAAAGAGTTATGGCTATCATCTGACCACGGGTTTCTTAGGCACACCCTATCTCTGTCATGTACTCAGCCGCTATGGCTATGCCGATATCGCCTATCGTTTATTATTACAGGAAACTTATCCCTCCTGGTTGTACCCGGTAAAAATGGGTGCCACTACCATCTGGGAACGCTGGGATGGGATAAAACCGGATAGTACCTTCCAGGTGCCCTCCATGAATTCCTTTAATCATTATGCCTATGGGGCCATTGGTGACTGGATGTACCGGGTGGCTGCCGGACTGGATACCCGTGAAGAAGCACCCGGGTATCAGCAGTTACGGATCGAACCGCATACCGGTGGAAGTTTTACCCATCTGGAAGCCAGATTGAATACGAATTATGGAGAAGCCGTCAGTGGCTGGAAAATCAGTGATCATTTGCTGACATTGGATATCAGCATTCCCGTCAACAGCAGTGCACTGATCTATCTTCCTTCGGCTGACCTGCCGGCTATAACAGAAAACGGCATTCCTGTCAGCGGTCATAAAGACCTCACCATACAGGGAACGGAAAACGGGAAAACGGTGGTAAAAGCCGGATCGGGACAATATCACTTTGAAATAAAGAAATGAGAACTGCGCAATATATAAATTAACTTTGCGGCATGATTTCGATTGTAAAAGCGGGAGTAAAGGACGCAGCCCTTTTATCCGGATTAGCGACACAGACCTTTATTGAATCACATGGCCATAGCGCGGCGGCGGCGGATATTGATGCCTATGTAGCGAAAAATTATACGCCGGCTATGTTACAGGCAGAACTGGAAGATCCGGACAATATCTATCACATTCAATATTATCATAAACTGCCGGTGGGCTTTTCAAAGATCATATTGAATTCACCGTATGAAGGCAGTCCGGGTAATGCTGTTACCAAACTGGAACGCATTTACCTGCTGAAGAGTTATTATGGCACCAACCTTGGACCGGCCCTGATGGATTTTCTGATTCACCTGATGAAAAAAGAAAAACAGACCGGGGTCTGGCTCTATGTATGGAAGGAAAATAACCGGGCCATCCGTTTTTATGAGAAGAAAGGATTTACCATCACCGGAAGTTATGATTTCCCGATCTCAGCCACCCATAGTAATCCAAATCACCGGATGTTGCTGAAATTCTGATCAATAATTAACCGACCATTGCGCCCCCTTAATCTATGAATCTTCTTTTCCGTGCAAAATATAAATACAAGCTTAACGAATCCCCGGCCCAGGTAAAAGCCGAACTGGAAACCTTGTTTTTAACACCCTGGCATAAAAAAGCGCCCCGGCTCAGTGGTTGCTTCAGTGATGACCATTCCTTCCGGGTAAAGTCTGTACTATCCGCGGCAGTTGCTTATTTCGGCATCCTTCAGTCTTTTGCTGTACTGAACGGACGGATAAGGGCTGAAGAAGAACGCACCGTGATCCGGCTGACGGCACGGCCTGGTCATTTTTCGCTGCTGATTTTTTATGCATTATTGGTGGCAGTTGCTTTAGTTGCTTTCAAAGCCTGGACTACTTTATCACCTGAAATCATTATACTGGCTGCCGCACTTTTACTTATACTGGTCAGTTACTATTTCATCCTGCGCTTTTCCAGAAACAGTTTGCGCCGTTATTTTCAGCGGCAAATGGGGATTAAATCGAAATAAATAGCGGGATTCCTGAAAGAATACGAATCTTTTCCCACCTTTTTTATACATGAAATCCACAGTTTTGCGACAAATCCGGGGTTTACCGGAAAACAGGACAAAAACCCTGTTTCCCCAATAAAAAAAAGGGGATCACACCCCATCTTTCCCCTAATTTGTGCCACTACAAAAATTGTGTGTGAACCCGGAAGAATTACAACAGATTTACAGCTCCAGTCCATCCGTACAAATGCTCCGCCTGCGTAATGCGCACTGGATCCTGCCTTTTTTATACACGGTATTCAAAGAAGAAAACCGGCACGTGATCCCGGAAGAATCATTTATCCAGTTACTGGCCGAAACGCTCAGCCTCCATGAAGACGGCACTGAGGATATCGAAGAAGCCAGGATCGCCTTCGGGGAAGATGAGCAGACCCGTAGCCGGAAATATATCATGAACTGGGTGCAGAAACGATTGCTCCAGGATTTCCAGGACGCCGAAGGCACCATCCTTTACCAACTGAGTTCCCATACGGAAAAAGTATTTCAATGGATGCACAGTCTGCAAGTACGCAAACACGTGGGCACCGAAAGCCGGTTCAAACTGCTGTTCAACTCCCTGCAGGATATTGTCGAGCATACGGAAGATGACCGTAAAAAAAGACTGGAATTATTAAAAGATAAACGGGCCGAAATCGATAAAGAAATCAAGGCGATCGAAATGGGTGTGGCCCCTGAAAATTATACCAATGCCCAGGTCACCGAGCGGCTTGAACTTTTTACCCGTCTCTGTTATGAACTGATCAGCGATTTCCGCGAAGTGGAGGATAATTTCAAACAGATTCACCGCGCCATCGTGGAACAACATACCCGGGCCGAACAGGGCAAGGGTGCCATTGTGGGCTTTGCCTTCGAAGCCTATGATGCGTTACGACAAAGTCCGCAGGGAAGAAGCTTTTATGCTTTCTGGGACTTCCTGATCTCCCGTACCGGGCAGCAATACTGGAAAGAACTGACCGAACAACTGATCCAGCTGATCGATGAACGGCAGATCAGTGCCGACAGCCTGTTTTTACAGAATGTAAAACACCTGCTGCTGCAACAGGGCAAGACCGTATACGATGCCAATGATAAAATGGCAGAGAAACTGAGCCGCATCATCACAGAGAAGGAAATTGCCAAACACCGGAGATTGCGCAAACAGATCGCCGGTATTAAAGAACTGGTGTTTGACCTGATGGACGGGGAGAATCCGGACTGCGCCATCCAGACCAATTTCCATTCCGATGTGAAGATGGTGATGGAACGCAAACTGACCTTCCAGCAAAAGAAAGCCGCAGCTACGGTAAAACAACCTCTGGCGCAGGAACAGGTGATCGCTGATCCGGAACGCTTTTCCAAGATGCTCAACACCTCCTTTATCGATAAAAAAATACTGTGGCAACATGTGGAAGCCGTGCTGAAAAATCAGCAGACCGCCACACTGAAGGAAATACTGGAACAACGTCCGCCGGAAAACGGGCTGGCTGAAATTGTGAGCTATTATAGTTTTATAAAAGATAAAAAAGGGAAAGTACAGATTATTGAAAAAACCTCCGAACTCATTCCGCTGAACAGTGAAAAGACAAAGTTTGCCGAAGTCCCCTATCTCCTGTTCAGTAAATAGACGAATATCATGCAACAGAAAATATTACCGTACACATCCGTGTTCATCAAACTACTCCGGGGTCCGTTGGATTATACCGACAAAACGACCTGGGAAAAATTGCTCCTTTACAAAGCCGAACTGCCGGCCTTCCTGCAGCAGCTCGGCCTCCGGCTGATCCTGCACGAGGAAGATGGCTATGCTTATCTCTTGCATGTAAATCCGGAAGAAGAAGATGCCAGTGTCAGCTGGATCATCCGACGGGCCCTCACCTATGAGGAAAGCATCATGCTGGTACTGTTACGGGAAATGATGGCCGAGTTTGAAACCGGTGACAGCAATAATCGCGAACTGGTGAAGAAACGCCGGGAGATTAAGGAATACGCTGAATTATTCTTTAAAGAAAATGCCAGCCGGGTAAAATTCCTCAAGGAGATTGACCGGCTGATTGATAAAACCGAGGAATATGGTTTCCTGGCCATGACCGATGATCATGAGATTGCGGATGAGCAACGGTTCCGGATCAAAAAAATAATCAAGGCCCGGGTGGATGCGGAAGAGCTGGATAGTTTTTACCAGCAACTGAAACAGCACAAGGAGAAATTACTAAAAGAATCCAACCCTTAAACGATTGTCACATGCAGCTGAGTGTATTTAGTACCGATAACCAGAAGAGCGGATTCCGCCTTCAGTACATGGAAATTTTCAACTGGGGCACGTTTGATGATACCATCCATGCCATTCATCCCGGCGGGGAAACGAGTCTGCTGACCGGGGCCAACGGCAGTGGCAAGACCACGTTTGTGGATGCCTTGCTGACCCTGATCGTACCGGAGAAACGTTACCGTTTCTATAACCAGAGCAGTGGTTCGGAGAAAAAAGGCGATCGTACCGAAGACAGTTATGTACTCGGAGGCTATGGCACGATCAGCAGTGAAAGTACCGGTTCCACCAAGACATTGTATCTCCGCGAGAATAAAGACGAGGCGTACAGCATCATCCTGGTCAATTTCGCCAATGAAGCGGAACAGGTGGTAACCTTGTTCCAGGTCCGCTATTTTGTGAATGGGGAAATGAAGAAACATTTCGGGGTGGCGCATAAAGCCCTGAAGATTGAAGAGGATTTCAAGCCCTTTGACCTTGGGGGTGCCTGGAAAAAAGCCATTGACCAGCGGTACAATAAAGGCAGCCGCAAATTTGTGGAATGGTTTGATGCCGCCAGCCGCTATGCCAACCGGATTGTAGAAGTACTGGGGATGCAGAGCATACAAGCGCTGCACTTGTTTAACCAGACTGTTGGTATTAAAGTGCTGGGCAACCTGGATGAGTTCATCCGCACGCATATGCTGGAGCCCCGCAATATGGAAGAACAGTTCCAGGAACTAAAGAAACATCTTTCCACTTTACTGGATGCCCGTCGTAATATTGAAAAAGCGGAGGAGCAGTTGAAAATGCTGCAACCGGTAAAAGACCAGTATGAACTG
Organism: Chitinophagaceae bacterium; assembly: GCA_035439525.1. Taxonomy (GTDB): domain Bacteria; phylum Bacteroidota; class Bacteroidia; order Chitinophagales; family Chitinophagaceae; genus JJ008. The sequence goes on along the minus strand of DAORKK010000120.1, from coordinate 3,131 downwards.
TTTCAGCAGTTAAAGCAACAGAAAGAAGAACTGGAAACCCTGCTGAACACGGCCGGTATCTGGAAAAAATATACGCAGCATGAATTGCTCCGTGCTGCATCCGAACAGATCCGCCAACAGGAAAAAGAACTGGTACAGAAAATCGCGCAGCATAGAAAAGAGCTGGCTACGCTTGCGGAAGAAGAACGAACCATCCTGAATCAGATTGATCAGAACCAGGCCGGTCAGCGTTTGCAGCAGCTGGAAAAATCAAAGCAAGAACTCGAAGAGAAGAAGAATACGGCCTCGATCAGACTCGAGGAATTCACCAAATGGTGTACCACCCTTCATTTACCGGAGACCTCCGTACCCGATGAATCGGCTTACCAGCGGATCAAAAAAGAGAATCAGCGGAAACTGCTTGCGTTGAATACCGAGCAACGGCTGAATGCGGAAGATGAATACGAAGCCAAACGGAAAAAGGATATTGCTACGGCGGAGAAAGAGATCGTGGAGAAAGAGCTGAACAACCTGCTGGTCAGTAAAAACAATATCCCCTCCTACCTGATTCAGATCCGCAACCAGTTAAGTACTGCCCTGGATATTGTTCCGCACGATCTGCCTTTTGCCGGGGAACTGATGCAGGTACGTACTGAGGAACTCGACTGGCAGCCGGCCGTGGAGAAACTATTACGTTCTTTCAGTACCCGATTACTGGTACCGGACAAGTATTACAAGAAGGTCAACAAATATGTGAACCGCGAGAACCTGCGGGCCCGTTTCGTGTATGAGCATGTCACGGATAATGCCCTGGTGCAACATCCGGAAGCCGGTACGGTACATGAGAAGCTGGAGTTTCATCCGGAGCATAAACTGGGCAATTGGGTGGAACAGCAGGTGATCCGTCAGTTCAACTATGCCTGTATTGATGATGAAAAAACACTGGACCGTTATACCCGGGCGCTTACCCTGAACGGACTGATCAAAAACGGCCAGCGGCATGAGAAAGATGATCGTCCGGACCGCAATGATCCCAGCCGTTATGTACTGGGCTGGAACAATGAAAAGAAAAAGCAGGCCCTGTTTAAAAAAAGGGATCAGTTGTCAGATGAATTGCAGCAAGCCGCTGAAATAACGGAGCGTTGTACCAATAAAGGAAAACGCCTGCAGCAGCAGTTTTATGCCAACAGCCGGATCCAGGAACATGCGGGATTTGAGGAACTCGATATTGCCGGATTGCAACGGGGTATTCATAAAGTGCTGGAGCAGATCAATGCACTCACCAAAGAAAACAAGGCCCTTACCCAGCTGAAAAAACAACTGGAAGATACAAGGGAACGCAAAGAGACGGCCCAGCACAGCCAGGATCAGCTGGTACGGGAAGAAGGGGTGATCAATCAGCAACTCGAATCCCTTACACAACAGCTGGAAGGATTGAAACTGATTGTGGACCAGATCACGCATGAAGAGAAAGATTTGTTATTGCAGTTCCAGCAGCAGCAATCCGAGTTTATGAGCCAGATTACATTGGAGAATCTGGATGCACAGTTCAACGCTTTCCGGGATGCACGGCAGTCCGGGTTGGAAAAACTAAAAGGCAGTTTGCAGAAAACCGAGACCGGGCTGAGCCGGGCGATCTATTTGATCAAAAACCCTTCGGGTGCGTTGACCCAGAAGTATCCGGACTGGAGTGGCGATGTGGTGGGCTTCTCCGAAGACGCGCAGTATGCCAATGAGTATATTGAATGGATGGATAAGCTGAGTTCGGAGAACCTGCCGAAGTATAAACGCGATTTTGAAAATTATATCAGCGATACCATTACCTATAAGATCGGCGGACTGAATGAGGAGCTGGATAAATGGGAGCGGGAGATCAGTAACAGTATTGTCAAGCTGAACCAGTCGCTGAGTGGTATCAATTTCAACCGGATGCCGGATACCTATGTACAATTGAGGAAACAACCCGTACAGGCCGGATCGGAGATCCGTGAATTCAAAATGCAGTTGCTCGATGCCTTACCCCAGGCAGCCAACTGGCAGCAGAGCAGTTTTGAAGAAAAGGCCCTGCATTTTACACAGAAGATACAGCCGCTGATCGCCGAACTGGATGCCAGTGATACCTACCGGAATAAAGTGATGGATGTACGGAACTGGTTTGAGTTCTGGGCTGATGAAAAATACCGGAGCAATAATGAAACCAAGAAGACCTACCGCCAAATGGGACAATTGTCCGGAGGGGAGAAAGCCCAGTTGACTTATACCATTCTCTGTTCGGCAATTGCTTACCAGTTTGGCATTACCCGAGAGGGAAGGGCCAGCAAGAGTCTGCGCTTTATTGCGGTAGATGAAAGTTTCAGCAACCAGGATGAGGAAAAAGCCACTTACCTGATGGAGCTGTGTAAGCAGTTGCATTTGCAATTGCTGGTAGTAACGCCGAGTGATAAGATCCAGATCGTGCAGGACTTTATAGCCCATGTGCATTTAGTGCAGCGGGTACAGAACCGGCACAGTGTGATCTACAATATGACGATCAAGGAGCTGAAGGAGCAGATGGAGGGCGGTGATCCGGAGAAAGTGGTGGCCGTGAAGAAGGGCCGGAAGACGGTGGTGAGTTGAATGCCTCCCGATCAATCAAAATAAACTTATTTTTATACCCGTTTGAAATCCACACTTTTTAAAACAGGTATATACCTTTTGTTATCCATCCTTATCCTGGTTATGCTGGTCACCCTGATCCAGTATACCGGGATGGATGATCAGACGGGCTTCCTGCAATTCAAGCAGGACTACCTGAGTAATCCGGTATGGAAGGCTGCTTTTTATATTCATGTATTCACTTGTTTTTTCTGCTTACTGGCCGGCCTGACCCAGTTTTCATCAGGATTACTGAAAGGGCGGAAAAAACTACACCGGCTACTGGGAAAGTTGTATGTTTTTAATATACTTTTTATCAATGTCCCGGCGGGAATGATCCTGGCCGTTAATGCAAACGGAGGATTAATCTCAAGGATTGCGTTTTGTTTGCTGGGGCTACTCTGGTTTTTTTTTACGGTAATGGCCTGGATCTATGCCCGCCGGAAAAAATTTATACTTCACCGCCGGTTTATGATCCGGAGTTATGCGCTAACCCTTTCGGCACTCACGCTGCGGCT
>DAORKK010000119.1:0-10029 GCA_035439525.1 Chitinophagaceae bacterium | reverse complement strand
CTTTTGTGTGTTTTCGTGGCCACCTGTATTTGCCGCAGGCAATGATCCGTGTCTATCCGTGTGATCCGTGGCCCTGTATTTTTCGTGTCCTTTTGTGTGTTTTCGTGGCCACCTGTATTTGCCGCAGGCAATGATCCGTGGCTCTGTATTTTTCGTGTCCTTTTGTGTGCATTCGTGGCCAACCCAAAGCCGCAGGCTTTGCTTGCATAGTGGCAAAAAAAAGGCACTCCCTCTCAGGAATGCCTTTCAAAAAATATACAGCAACAGCTTACTTTCCGGCAGCGTTGGCTTTCTTCGCCAGTTTGCTCTTCAGGTTAGCCGCTTTGTTAGCGTGGATAATACCGCGTTTGGCCAGTTTGTCGATCATGCTGGCAACATCAGGGAATTTTTCACCCATTTCTTTTCCGGGGGCCGCTTTCAGGTCACGGATTGCATTACGGGTGGTTTTTCCGTAATACTTATTTCTGTCACGACGTTTAGCCGCCTGGCGGGCATCCTTTTTTGTTGCACTGTGATTAGCCATCTAATAATTGATTTAAGGAGTGCAAAGGTAAGGCTGCGGCTCCTTTCCACCAAATTTCACCAGGATTTATTACAAAATCAGTTATCTGCGGAAACCTTTCAATCGGCCCGGGGTTATATATTGTAAGTCGCTGAATGTTAGAGGATAACATTTAACCCGCCTTTTCCGGCAGTGCCGGACGGGTTTTCCTTTTTTTCAGCGATATTTGTGACCCGATTTTTCACCAGTATTATAATAACCTCTTTCATGAAGGATTTTTCCTATATCACTAACTCCCACCCGGAGTATATTGAAAACCTGTACCGTGATTTTCTGAAGGACCCAGCCTCCGTTGATCCTGAAATAAAAAAGTTTTTCGAGGGCTTTGATTTTGCCATCAGTAATGGTGCCGCCCAGCATATTAAAACAGATCAGGCTGGAAGTACTCCTGCCGCAGCGGCAACAGAGTCCGATTCAACAGCTTCAGACTGGCTCCGGGAATTAAGGGCTTATCGCATGATCCTGGGCTATCGTAATAAAGCACACCTGATTGCTAAAACCAATCCCATCAGAACCCGTAAAGACCGGGGGGCTAATATAGAATTATCCTTTTACGGATTAACGGAACAGGACCTTGACGCCCCTCTACAGGTGGGTAACCTGATTGGATTGGGAACTACTTCTCTTCGTACTATTCTCGCACACCTGGAAAAATGTTATGCATCCAGTGTAGGGGTGGAGTTTAAGTATATCAGTGATCCGGTAAAAGTAGACTGGCTGACCCGTGAAATCGAAACCACTTTATTACAGCCACTTCCATTGGAGAAAAAGAAAAGAGCACTGGAGAAGCTGAACCAGGGAGTGATGTTTGAAAAATTCCTGCATACCAAGTATGTCGGGCAGAAACGTTTTTCACTGGAAGGAGGGGAGACCACTATTGCCGCCCTCGATGCGATCATCAGTGCGGCCGCTGACCAGGACGTACATGAAGTGGTGATCGGAATGGCGCACCGCGGCCGGCTGAACATATTGGCCAATATCATGGGTAAAACCTATGAACAGATATTCAGTGAGTTTGAAGGTACTGCCAAAGTGGATCAGACCATGGGCAGCGGCGATGTGAAATACCATATGGGTTATGGTTCTGAAGTGGAGACGATCAATAATAAAACCATCCACCTGAAACTCATGCCCAATCCCTCTCACCTCGAAGCCGTAAACCCGGTGGTGGTGGGTTTTGCAAGGGCCAAGGCCGATGTGATGTACGAGAGTGAGTTTGACCGCATTCTTCCGATCCTGATTCACGGAGATGCATCAGTTGCAGGTCAGGGCATTGTTTATGAAGTATTGCAAATGAGCTACCTCAAAGGTTATTATACCGGGGGTACTATTCATTATGTGATCAATAACCAGATTGGATTCACCACCGATTTTGATGATGCACGCAGCTCTGATTATTGTACCTCCCTTGCCGCAGCCGTACAAGCTCCTGTATTTCACGTAAACGGCGATGATCCGGAAGCCGTGATCAAATGCGCAGAGATTGCCACCCGTTACCGCCAGGAGTTTAACGGCGATGTGTTCATCGATATGGTATGTTACCGTCGTCACGGACACAATGAAGGCGATGATCCAAAGTTTACCCAGCCGCATTTATATGCATTGATTGATAAACATCCCAATCCGAGGGAAGTCTATATTAAATACCTGCTGGAGAACGGAGAACCCGATGCCCAGGAACTGGCCAAGGCCATGGAGAAAAAATTCTGGGCCGACTTGCAGGAACGCCTTGATGAGATCAAACAGAATCCCCTGCCTTACCACTATCAGCCACCTGAACTTGAATGGAAAAAATTAAGAAGGGCCGTGGTGAATGATTTTGACCGTTCGCCGGTAACGAGTATCTCAGAAGAAAAATTTAAAACGGTATTCAACGCGATGATGTCCTGGCCGGAAGGATTCAAACCTTTGCGGAAAGTAGAGAAGATACTGCAGGATAAAGTGAGATTATTTGATACAGAGAATAAAGTAGACTGGGCTACCGCAGAACTGCTGGCTTATGGAAGCCTGACGCTCGAAGGCAAAGATGTACGCATGAGCGGTCAGGACGTGCGCAGAGGGACCTTCTCACACCGGCATGCAGTACTCCGTGATGAACAAAACGATAAGCCTTATAGCCGTTTATCAAGGATTCCCGGTAAGACAGGTAAGTTCAGGATCTATAATTCCTTACTCAGCGAATATGGCGTGCTTGGTTTTGAATACGGCTATGCACTCGCTAATCCGAATGCCCTGGTGATCTGGGAAGCCCAGTTTGGGGATTTTGCCAACGGCGCACAAACAATGATCGATCAGTTTATTGCCGCCGGTGAACAGAAATGGAACCGGATGAACGGCGTCACATTATTACTTCCGCATGGCTACGAAGGTCAGGGACCTGAGCACAGCAGCGCCCGCCTGGAACGATTCCTGCAATTATGTGCTGAATTGAATATGGTGGTGACGAATATCACTACAGCAGCGAATCTTTTCCATGCCCTGAGAAGACAGCTGGCCTGGCCTTTCCGTAAACCGTTGATCAACTTCTCACCCAAGGCCAATCTCCGTCATACTGGCACTTATTCCCGCCTGGAAGAATTTGTCAATGGCGGATTTAAAGAAGTGATCGATGATGAGAAAGCTGATGCGGCTGAAGTAAGAAAAGTGTTGTTCTGCAGTGGTAAAATGTATTTTGACCTGGCCGAACGCCAGCAAAAAGAGAACCGGAAAGATGTAGCCATTGTACGCCTGGAACAGATATACCCATTACCTCACAAGCAACTGGAAACCCTGTATAAAAAATACAATAAAGCCACCTGGTTCTGGGTACAGGAAGAACCCTTGAATATGGGAGCTGCTTCCTTCCTGAAAATGAACCTGACCCAGTTGAATTATGGCGTGATCAGCCGGCAGCCTTCCGCATCAACAGCAACCGGGTATAATAAAATTCATTTACAGGAACAGGGGGAGATCATTGAAACCGCATTTAGTATCTGATTGAACAAATAATATTATGATTGAAATAAAAGTACCAACCGTTGGAGAATCGATAAGCGAAGTAACCCTGCTTAAATGGGTGAAAAAAGACGGCGACTATGTGGAGCGCGATGAAGTAATCGCCGAACTGGAAAGTGAAAAAGCCACGTTTGAAGTGAATGCGGAAAAAGCGGGCGTTTTAAAAACGGCTGCGGCAGAAGGCGATTCCCTGAAGATCGGGGACCTGCTCGCCAGTATTGATGAAAGTGCGGAGAAACCTGCAGGTAAGGCGGCTGAACCGGCACCTGCCCCTGCCAAACAGGAAGCGGTACCTGCTGCGGCACCGGTTACGGCTGTACCCAATGACATAAAAGCAACTCCCGTTGCTTCAGCTATTATAGCGGATAAAAAAGTAGATCCCAAATCAGTGACCCCGACCGGAGCAATGGGTAAGATCATGAAAGACGATGTACTGGCGGCCTTATCCGCGCCTGGTAAAAAGGCATTTGCGGGAACAGAACTCAACAGCCGGAATGTACGGGTGGAAAAAATGAGTAACCTGCGTAAAACGATTTCCCGTCGCCTGGTGGAAGCGAAGAATACCACGGCCATGCTCACTACTTTTAATGAGGTGGACATGACCGCCATCATGGAGATCCGGACCAGGTACAAGGATAAGTTCAAAGAGATACACGGGGTGGGACTCGGCTTTATGAGCTTTTTCGCCAAAGCCTGTGCCGTAGCCCTGGGCGAATGGCCTTCGGTGAACGCCTATATCGACGGCGATCAATTGATTTATCATGACTATGCCGATATCAGCATTGCGGTAAGTACACCCCGGGGATTAACAGTGCCCGTGATGCGTAATGTGGAAAGCATGAGTATGGCAGATGTGGAGCGTAAGGTGGTAGAACTGGCTGGTAAAGCCCGCGACAGCAAACTGACTACCGAAGACCTCACCGGTGGCACATTCACCATTACCAATGGAGGTGTATTCGGATCATTAATGAGTACCCCGATCATTAATATCCCGCAAAGTGCCATCCTGGGAATGCATAAGATCCAGGACCGTCCGATGGCGATCGGTGGACAGGTAGTGGTACGTCCCATGATGTATATAGCTTTGAGTTATGATCACCGGATCATTGACGGAAGGGAATCGGTAAGCTTTCTCGTAAGGGTGAAAGAATTACTGGAAAATCCGGAACAATTACTGATTGGGAAAGATCCGGTAAAAACATTATTGGAGCTTTGACTTTCAGGGTAAGAGATAAATGTAAAGGACGGCAGCGATGCCGTCCTTTTTCGTTTTCTTTGCAAAGTGAGCCGTTTTCATTCATATATTAACTCCGCAGTAACTATAATTCAGCAGTATAAAGGCGAGGAACCCTTTGCCGGATACCTGAAAAAATATTTTTCAGCCAATAAAAAATACGGAAGCAAGGACCGGAAACAAATTGCCCACTGTTGTTATTGTTTTTTCCGTGCCGGTCATGTTTTAAAAGAGCTGAGCAAGGAAGAGCAGGTATTGACCGCTTTATTCCTTTGCACACAGGACGCCGATCCGGTACTTACTGCGTTGAAGCCGGAGTGGGAAGGGTGTTATACTATTCACCCCGCTGAAAAGCTGAAGCTGCTTAATATTCAACGAACAGTGCGTGATTTTTTCCCCTGGCCCAATGAGTTAAGCGAGGGCATTGAGCCGGATGTATTTGCCACTTCATTCCTGCAACAACCTGATTTGTTTATCAGGATCCGTCCTGGTTATTACCCGTTATTGAAATCAATGTTTCAGGCAAAAGGGGTGTTGTATAAGGAGATCAGCGAAACCTGTTTCTCTTTTCCTTCAGGTACCAAACTTGACGATTACCTAAGCACCAATAAAGAAGCGGTGATTCAGGATTATAATTCCCAGCAGGTGGGGGAGATGATGTCGTTAGTAAAGTGTGAGGACGTTATCCATGTGTGGGATGCCTGTGCTGCCAGCGGAGGTAAATCGATCATGACCAAAGACCGCCTGGGTAAAATCAATCTGACCGTATCGGATATCCGGGAATCCATTCTCTATAATCTGAAGAAAAGATTTGCCGAAGCCGGAATCAGTAATTTTCAAACAATGGTGGCTGATCTGTCGGCCAACGACCCATTACCTCCTGGTGATCAGTTTGACCTGGTGATAGCGGATGTGCCCTGTAGTGGAAGTGGCACCTGGGGCCGTACACCAGAACAATTGTATTTCTTTAATGAAAATAAGGTGGACGCATACAGCCGCCTGCAACAGCAGATCGTAACAAATGTTTTGCCACATGTTAAACCAGGTGGTTACCTGTTGTATATTACCTGTTCGGTTTTTAAAAAGGAAAATGAACAACAGGTTGAATTTATTGAAGGGCATAGTACGATGAAACTGCTGCGCTACGATTGCCTGAAGGGATATGATAAGAAAGCGGACACGATGTTTGCCTCATTGTTCCGCAGGGAATTATAACCGGATTAATTCAGCCGTACGAATCAGCTTTGTACCATTGAAAACACTGATATAATATTTACCCGCCTGCAAACCGGAAATATTGAGTTCAATGGTTTTCTTTCCACTGCCTTTGCTGTTTTTTTCCTGCCATACCAGGGCTCCTTTTGCATCATAGATATGTACCGGCATTGATGGAATGGCATTCGGTGTTTCGATCACCAGGCTGAGTGTACTGCCCGTTACCGGGTTGGGTTGTATGCTGAGCTTTTCAGTGATGGGATCTGTATTTCCGGTGCCGGTAGCAAAACAACCGGCTGCCACGGTGGTGGTAGTGGTATCAATATACACCGCGGTAAAACCGGCAGTTGCGGTATCAACGATTTGCCGGATGCGGTAAGAAACTGTTCCTGCATTGAGCCCGTTCAGGGAATTCGTAAACTGGTAAGAACGGATCGCAAGCAGACTGCCCGCCTGTGGCAGCTGTTCTCCAACTTTTGTATAAACCGTTTCTCCTGGACCCATCCGCTCAATCTCATATTTCATGGCTGATACATCCTTACTGGTCCAGCTGAGCGTAGCCGTACAGGCATTGGTACTGGCTGTTGATGTGGCAAACTCCGTCAGCAGATTCGTAAATGCCAGTTTCATATTGGGTATCCCATAGCCGATCCGGTTATCCGGGTTTGTATATTTACTTCCGGCCGCTTTGAGGGCCTGTACTATTTTCATGTTATTGTACTCGGGGAATGCCTGCCAGAGACAGGTGCCGAGTCCGGCCATATTGGGGCAGGCAAAGGAAGTTCCATTACTGGCACCCACCGTATTGCTGGTAGTCTGAACCAGTGCCGCCACACCCACCGATGCGACTTCCGGTTTTACCTGTCCGTCACCTGAGGGACCGTAACTCGAAAAATTTCCAACAGCTCCGGATACCGATACGGCGCCTACAGCAATCACGCTGTCACCATCGGAAGGGGTGACCAGGAAATTCCAGGCATTGCCTCCTTCATTTCCGGCGGAGTTAAAAACAAGCAATCCTTTCTTTGCAGCGAGATCCGCTCCTTTGGCTGCCATGGTGGTATTGCCATCCATATTGGCATAGGTATAGTTGAAAACCGCGTTATCAAAATCGTAATAGCCGAGTGAAGAAGAAATAATATCCACTCCGGCACTGTCGGCCCTTTCAGCCCCGCAAACCCAGTTATGTTCCTCGATCGGATATTCGGAGGCCACATCTTCGGTCCGGAACAGATGAAAGCTGGCTTTAGGTGCTTTGCCAACAAATTGTCCCGGGATATTGGCAGCAATTGTAGAAAGACATTGCATCCCATGCTGGTGGTCTTCGGTTACACTGGCATTCCGGGCTACAAAATCCCAGGTACTCAACACCTGACCATTGGCATTAATGCTGTCAAAGGCTTTCAGTGATGTATAATTCTGAAACCCTCCATCCAGGACTGCGATCTGCATGCCTTGTCCGCGCAGACCAATATTATGCAGGAATTCCCCGTTATGCAGGTGTATTTCATTGTAAGAAGAAGTACCATAATTGAAAAAATCGCCATTGATATCCCCCGTTTTACCCGTATTCGATGGTAACGGTGTGGTGATTTCCTCGAGTGCAAATTTATTGGGTGTGATCAGCCGGCCACCTTCACCGGGCCGGGCAGCAAGTCCGCCCACACTTTGTACAAAGGGCATTGCACTGATTGTGTTGATCGCGGCTGCATCATTGGTCTGAATAGAAATCGCATTAAGCCATTTGGAAACATTCAGTACTGTTACATTCACAACATTTCTGATCTGGGTGATATAGGTGGGTGAGACGGGTAAGTCAGTGCTGTCGAGTGGAATATTGTATTTCGTACGACGGTCGATTGCCCGTTGCGAAAGATAGGCCCCCGGATTAGCCAGGGTAAAGGAAGCATTCCCTTTGTCTTTCAATCGAACAATATAACGGGTGAACTGGGCACCTGCTTCAGATCCGAAAAAAACACATACAATTCCCAGGAGTACAAATTTCTTCATGGTATACCAGCTTTAGCCCGGATCAAATGTAAGGATAACCCGTAAATTAATTGTGATCGACCATCCACATCGTAATACCAAAACCGGTTTTATAAGGCCCGCCTGCACCACCCGGGTTGGGCTGGTATTCCCATAATTCATATTCACGGTATATCAGGCCGATTCCTTTTGAATAACGGTCAACGGATCTTGATTTGGCCGCATAGGCAGTTGGAGTCGTTATGGGCACATTAAAGGATTCGTCTACCTGCTCTACGGTAAATACATCTGCATAATTTTGTCCGCTATACGAGAATGAACCTGCATCTCCGTCGTAATAGAAATCCCAGTCTTCCATACTGTCATCATTACTGAAACTGAAAAGCGGACCATAAGGATCTGCGGGCAGGTATTTATTTCCTTTCCAGCTGAAACCATTGCGGATCGGCAAGTGCATTTTGATGAAGCGGAGATTGTCTTCCACCACTTCAACCTGATCAGCAAGGGCTGTGATTAAGTATGAGCCGGCAGGTTGCCATGCCTGGGTGGCCGCTGAATCATTAAGGAAACGATATACGCGATAACTCGGGCGACCCAGGTTATCCGTGATCATCGTATCGATCTGGTGCTTTACCTGGTATTTATGAATTTCTGTACTCCGGCCAAAATTGGTAAATACGGTGGAGTCCAGCCGGTAAGTAATATACTTCTTGGCAGTCAAAGGCAGGTAATCTGCAAGTGGTGCAGTGGTAAATTCTTCTTTTTCATTGCAGGAAAAAAAGGCAATGCTGACAAAGGCCAGCAGACAAAGACGGACAGCGTAGAAAATGCGCATAGGAGGTTTTTCTTTGTTCACGGATATAAATTAAAACATAAAGCTACAAACTAATTCCGGGGAACCCTAGTAGCTCTATGGGTAATAACGGGAATTTGGGGTGTTTATTGCCCTGATTATCAGTCGGTAGACGGCAGTCGGCAGTCGGGAGTCAGAGGCCGTAAATTGAGTTTGTAAATGATTTAAATGATTGAAAATCAATAAAAACAAAATAGAGACAATAATTCTTAGGAGAGGCTGTTGACTCCTAACTCCCGACACCTAACTCCCGACTCCTATCTCCCGACTGAATAATACCTCCTCCGATCACATCCTCCCCCTCATAGAACACGGCGCTCTGACCCGGGGCAATGCCTTTTACATTTTCGTAAAAACGGACTTTCATGGTTCCGTTTTCCGGGTAAAGATTGGACAAGGCGCCACTGTCTTTGTATCGGATCTTGGTAATAGCTTCCATGCCCGGTGTGAGCTGATCATATTTGATCATGTTCAGTTTACCGACTAACATTTCGTTTTGTTCCAGGTCGGCTTCATCACCCAGCACTACTGTGTTTTTTTCCGGATCGATGCTGGTTACAAAAACAGGACGACCCAGGGCAATATCCAGTCCTTTCCGTTGTCCAATAGTATAGAAGGGATAACCTTTATGCTGGCCTAATATTTTACCGGTTTTGTCAATGAAATTTCCACCCGCCACTCTTTCTTCCAATCCGTCTACCCGGCGTTTAAGAAATCCGCGGTAATCGTTATCCGGAACAAAACAGATTTCGTAACTCTCGTGTTTCTTGGCCAGTTCGGGGTAGCCGAAGTCATGCGCCATCTGTCGGATCTCGGTTTTACGATAGGGACCCAGGGGCAACAAGGTGCGGCTGAGCAAGTCTTGTTGCAGCCCCCACAATACATAGCTCTGGTCTTTGGTGTCGTCAATGGCTTTACTTACTACAAAGCGGCCATTCTCATGTTGTCTTACTTTGGCATAGTGACCGGTGGCAATGAATTCACAACCCAGGGCATCGGCTCTTTTCAGCAGGGCTCTCCATTTAATGTGGGTGTTACAGAGCACGCAGGGATTTGGCGTTCGTCCGGCCAGGTATTCTTCCACAAAATTCTCAATTACAAAATCGCCAAACTCCTCGCGGATATCCAGGATATAATGGGCAAAGCCATGCTCCACCGCTGCCTGGCGGGCATCATTAAATG
>DAORKK010000118.1:4787-10098 GCA_035439525.1 Chitinophagaceae bacterium | reverse complement strand
GTAACGGTAAAAGGGGATGTAACCATTTTAAGATAATCAACCACAAAAAGCAACACAATGAAACGCTATATATTATCTGTAATAATCCTGGGGGCTGCCTTTTCTATAAAGGCGCAGCAGCTCCAGACTTCTTCCATGTATGACATGCAGGGGGTACTTCATAACCCCTCCACCGCAGGTGCCTCGTCAACGAGTTTTGTTGGTGCCACTTACCGCAGTCAGTGGAGCGGGCTCAGTGGCAGTCCCAAAACCGCCACCGTATTCGGTTCCTTTGACCTGCCGGAGCAGAAGATCGGACTGGGTGGTTATATCTACAATGATAAAACCGGACCTACTTCCCGTACCGGTATCGCTTTGCAGTTTGCCAAGCATATTCCCATGGCCAATGGGGCTAAGTTCTCCGTAGGTATTGAAGCCCGCGGATTACAGTACGCCATCGACCGTGCAAAATTATCAGCGACACTCGGTTCAGATCCGGCATTGGGTACCGCCGACAACCGCTTCAAGTTTGATGCAGGTTTTGGTATTTCCTATACCGGTAAGAAACTCCAGATAGGTGCTTCAGTAGCCCAGCTGGTACAATCCAAACTCGGATTCAATTCCGCGGTATTGGGTAATGGCGAAGAAGCCCGTTTGTACCGTCACTATTATTTACATGGGGCGTACAAATGGACGGTGGATCCGCAGACTACGATCACGCCCAGTTTCCTGTTTATCTACCTGCCCAATGCCCCACTGGAATTCCAGGGCGGTTTCCGGGTAGAGCACAATGAGCTGTTTTTCTGGGGACTTTCACTCAGGGCCAGGCAGAGTTTTATTCTGAGTGCAGGTTTGAACCTGAACAAGAAGTTCACCATTGGTTATTCCTATGATATCTATAAAACCCCGATCAGTGTGTTTGACAATGGCGCGAATGCGCATGAGATGTTATTGCGTTACAATATTTTCAAATAGCTAAGGTTAAGAGCACGGTTAATGGTTGGCAGCGGCCCTGGTTGGGGGTCGCTGCTTTTTTTTGATCCATTTTATATGGAATTATATTACTTATTAATCAAATAGACGGGATGACCGATGACTGATATATTGAAACAGCAAAAGCCTGAAAAATGAAAACATTATTAATAATTCTATTATCTCTTTGCGTTTTGATACTGGCATGTCAAAGTAAAAAAGCAAATGAAATAAATGCTACAGTTTCATTGGAGGAAAGATTAAAACAGCTGGACAGCATTAAAGACTCAATAGAAAGAACAGATTCAAACATTCATTTTAGAATTGATACTGGAAAAAACGAGCTATCAATTCATGATCTAAAATGGTTTTTTAAAGACACTTCCGTTTCTGATCAAACCTTTCCCTGGATTGATAAAATAATCAGATGTAGATTAAGTCGCATAATTAATAATAACCCATATGAGAGTTACCTATATGTCTTTTTCACAAAAGACAGTCTGAGAGATAATCAAATTGATTCTTTATGTTGGGCAACTGATAATTTCGGAAGAAGAGAGGATGTTGGGTTTGCTGGTTTTTATGGGGGTCGCAATACAATAATTTTACATAGAATTAATGTAGACCGACGTGAAAACCACATTTATTCTGACACGCTTTTATTTAATACACGATCCGGGCTTATGAAATGTGGATACAGGCCCTTTAACAGGGAGTTGAGAAATTACGTTGACCTCCTTCCTCCTATAAATCCGTAGGTGGTAATACTCCATATTATTTGGTGCGGAGATTTCCTTCGGCCAAATGGCCCCCCAACAGCCATTAGTTAGAAAATCTGCTATTCAGCGCAAATGTTTCCCCGCATGAAGAGAAATACAGACTTTGTAGCTGAGTAATCCTTTTGTATGTAGCAGATACAGTCTATTTTTGCAATATAGTATTACCCATGTCCACACTTACCATCACCACTATACAAACCAACCTCCACTGGGAGGATAAAGCGGCCAACCTGAAAATGCTGGAAGAGAAGATCTTTGGCATTCAGGAGAAGTCCGAGATCGTGGTGCTGCCTGAAATGTTCAATACCGGCTTTACTATGCAGCCGGAAAAACTGGCTGAGACGATGGAGGGCGAGACGGTAGCCTGGATGAAAAAGATGGCGATGGAGAAGAGGGTGGTGCTGGTGGGGAGTGTGGCGGTGAAAACAGAAGAGCGGACGGAGACCGGAATAAGCGAGCGGACGGAGACCGTCAGCTCGTATACCAACCGCCTCGTCTGGATGCTCCCCAACGGGCAGTACGGGTACTACGATAAGCGGCACCTCTTCGCGTTTGCAGGAGAGGACCAGCATTATACGGCAGGTAATAAACGATTGATTGCCTCAGTAAAGGGTTGGAAGATCAATCTGCAGGTATGTTATGATTTACGGTTTCCGGTATGGGCCCGCCAGTCCTCTTCAGAACTACCTGAATATGATTTGATGATTTATGTTGCCAACTGGCCGGAGCGCCGTAGTCATGCCTGGAAAACATTATTGCAGGCACGTGCTATAGAAAATCAATGTTATGTTGTCGGTGTAAACCGCGTGGGGAATGATGGGAATAATATCTATCACAGCGGCGACAGCATGATTGTTGATCCGCTGGGCGAAGTGTTATATACAAAGAAGGATGAAGAAGATATTCATACCATCACTATCGATAAAGCGCAACTGGATACGGTGAGGGAGAAGCTTCCGTTTTTGAAGGATGGGGATGGGTTTAGTATTAGCTAGAAGCTAGAAGCGAGAGGCTAGAAGGGAAACAGCCCCTACTGAGTAGGGTTATCAAAATTAACGGCCAGTTATTCATTTTACGAAATCCCGTTCGTACTTCGTATTTACGAAATAAAAGTTTCCTCACTTCGTGGGAAGTTTATCTCTCTGCCCTTGTAAGAAGTTTCCTCACTGCGTTCGGAATGACAGGTCGTTAGGGGGAGAGAAAAAGAAATACAAGATTTCTCGCTGCGCTCGAAATAGAAGCAATACTACAATTCTTTAGATAAGTCTTCTCAGGAGGGGCTGTTTCCCTTCTAGCCTCTAGCTTCTCGCTTCTAGCTTCTGGCTTCTAGCTCTCCTTCATCATCCAATTCACCCCTCTTTTCTTCAGATAATTCATCACCGCATCAAAACATTCCTTCTTATCCCCGATCAGTTCGGGAGGAAAGATGCCTTTTTCGGTAAACAGGCCATCGGTAATCAGATGCACGGCGGCGGTACAGGTGTAGCCGGTGGTGCGGGCCATGGAAGAGGTCTTGGTGACCGGATCGTACTCGTTATATAAGTCCCAGGTGATCGTTTTGTTTTTTCCTTTTACAATAACTTTCATTACAGTGAACTCTTCATCTCCCGGTTCCAGTTTCCATTCTTTTAACAGCAGGCGGGAGGTGAAATCCAGCGGGGAAATTTCAGTCTGATTGAAGCGTAAAGGCGTGGTATCAAAAAAACCGGCCTGCTGGAGGGAAATGATCAGGTCGATATGTCCCGGGTAACGCAGCGTCTTTTCTTTCATTTCCGGAATATGTCCCATGGTATACACCAATGAGCGTAATCCATCGGTATTAAAAGCTTCCAATGCACCGGCCTCTTCAAAATACATGATCTCTCTTTCGCTCAATGCCGGTTTGGTGACGATCTTTCCTTTTTCCACGAGCCGGGCCGGACGGATATATTCCTGGATCACATCCACCGGGGAAAAAGGGGCTTTATATTCAAAAGGCGGTTTTCGTTCTTTAGGGAGTCCACCTACATAACATTCAAAGGCGGTGACTTCCATTTCTTTGTTGTAACGACCGAGGATCAGGTTGCTCATACCGGGCGCTACGCCACAATCCGTAATCACCGTTACCCCTTTTTCTTTCGCCAGTTTATCCAGCTGCAAGGCATCTTCCGGGAAAAATGAAATATCGACCACGTTTTTGCCGGCTTTTATTACGGCTTCAAGGGTCTGGTAACCAATATATCCGGGCACAGCGGTGACCACCAGATCAAAAGGTGCCAGCCACTGTTCAAACTGTTCGTACTGGTTCAGGTTGACGGTGAGCGTTTTAATCGCCTTATTGCGTTTATGAAGTTCAAGCAGATTGGCGGGATTCAGGTCAAAACTGGTGACGTCAAAATCCTTTGCCAGGTCTATCGCAATAGCCCGGCCTACCATACCTGCACCTAAAACAGCAATCTGCATAACGTTTAAACTTTGATCAAATGTAAAAAATAGCGCAAAATACACGTATGACCTGTGTTATCTGCCGACCTGATGAACTTTTTTTGCTATTCATACGTAAATTGACATATGCGGCTCCTATTCCTTTATATGATTTTTTCTTCGTTACTGTCTTGTTCCACTTCGGAACGGGTACCGGTAAACAATCCGCCCCCGCCTCCTCCTCCCGGCGGACCACTAAAAACCTGGCTGGCCCTGGGCGATTCTTATACCATCGGACAGGGAGTGGATGCCGCAGACCGCTTTCCAACTCAGACCACTAATCTCCTGATACAAGCCGGGATTAATATGGGCACCCCCGATTATATTGCCGCCACCGGCTGGACCAGCGGGGTGCTGACCAATCAGGTTCAATCACAAAATCCTCCACAATATGATGTGGTGAGTCTGCTGATCGGGGTGAATGACCAGTACCAGACCCATGATACTACCGGCTACCGGCAGCGGTTTACGGGATTGCTGGAAAAATCAATTCAACTCGCCCAGGGAAAAAAGGAAAATGTGTTTGTGCTGTCGATTCCCGATTACAGCGTTACCCCCTTTGCTCAATATTCCGATACGACCCGTATCCGGCAGGAGATCGACTGGTTCAATGCCATCAACAGGCAGGTAACAGCGCAGTTTCAATGTGCTTATCTCGATATTACGCCCTCCACCAGGGAGGCATTGTATGACCGTACCTTACTGGCTTCGGATGGTTTGCATCCGTCGAAGATTGAATACAGGAAGTGGGCGGTGAGGTTGTTGCCGTTGGTGCAAGCGGTAGTTAGATAGTAGTTCGTAGTTAGAAGTTAGTAGTTAGTAGTCAACAGCCCATCCTGAGATCATTTTGTTTAAGCCTGAAGGGCTGGTATTATTATAGAAACAGTTCGGTTAGAAAACGAATGTCGGGCATCTCCGATTTCGAGCGAAGCGAGAAATCTTGTATTTCTTTTTTCCCCAAAACATTTTGTCATTCCGAGCGAATAGCGAGGAAACTTCGTACAGGGGCAGGGAGTTTTTTTAAAAAACAGACACTCCTCAATAACCTCCTGAGTTAGATGCGCTCGTTTCCCCCTGAGCGAAGTTTCCTCCTTTGTCGGACGTTTGTCTCGTTTCCC
>DAORKK010000118.1:1674-4687 GCA_035439525.1 Chitinophagaceae bacterium | reverse complement strand
AAGTTTCCTCCTTTGTCGGACGTTTGTCTCGTTTCCCCTTGAGCGAAGTTTCCTCCTTTGTCGGACGTTTGTCTCGTTTCCCCTTGAGCGAAGTTTCCTCCTTTGTCGGACGTTTGTCTCGTTTCCCCCTGAGCGAAGTTTCCTCCTTTGTCGGACGTTTGTCTCGTTTCCCCTTGAGCGAAGTTTCCTCGCTGCGCTCGGAATGACAGTGCGTTGGGGGGGGGTAGAGGAAAGATTTCTCGCTGCGCTCGAAATAGCAGCAACAGTTCGTTGTTTTAGACAAACCTTCCTAGAAGGGGCTGTTCCCTTCTAGCCTCTAGCTTCTCGTTTCTCGCTTCTTACTTTACTACAAGCGCCTTATCAATCATAAACTTTAATCTTTCCCGATGCGCTTTAGTCTGTTCATTGCCGGTATTCAGTTTATCCATTTTCGCCCGAAGTTGTTTCAGGTTTTCAAAGGATGCAGAAGCCGAGGCATGGTCATAGGCGGGGTCCTTCATCATACTGATGAGCTTGCTGATATAGGCATATTGCAGGTTCTGGCGGTAAAGGTTGATATCCGTTTTCAGGTCGGCATCAAAGATCAGGCTGCTGAGCTCATTCATGATCACGGCGGGGGTGAAGCCATTACCATACAACGTGGTGCGACTGGCCCTGGCTAAGGCCGTACTGTTCAGGATGCCGGATAAAACCGTATTCTGCAAAGCCATTACATCATTTTCCGGTTTGGGGTCTTCGGTACCATCCCCGAAATTATACCCACGACGCTGCATTTGCAGGTAAGGGTATAAAGAGGCATCACTGTCAAAGGCATTCGGGGCAAATACGTAGGTGCCCAGGGCAGACAATACTTTTCGTTTATACTCATCCGGTACCGGGGTAAAGGGTTTTGCAGCCGTCTGCTGTCCGACAAAACTCCGGTCGACCATCAAACCACTTATATAGTAAGATAAGCTCACGGCCATGCCAAAGCGCTGGCCGAAGAGTGCATTATACTTCCGGCGCAGATCAACATAGCTTTCACCGGACACCGCATATTTATCTTTCAGTTTCCCCATCAGGTTATTCACCAGCTGGAAACGTCCTGTGGCATAAGCGGCCATATCACTGCTCATATCCCATACCTGTACCCGCGGATCGATCCCGGTATGATCTGAGGCGATATCTGCATCATTTCCAAAAATCAGTTTCGGTTCGGTACTTCTTTCCAGGATCTTTTTAAGCCCTGCAGTTTCTTCTCCTTTGGTGAAAGGACGGTATCCATACTCGATGGCCCACCAGTCATACGGACCTGTTTTGGTGGTATAATAATCCACCGGCTTGAGATCCGGTGATACATTCACCGCGGAGTAATCCATCACGGAACCGATGACGCCCCATTTACGGGTGATGGCTGTATCCTGTAATTCAGCAGGACTCAGCATCTGGCTGGCTTTCATATTGTGTTGCAGTCCCATGGTATGGCCCATTTCGTGCAGGACAAGTTCTGTATAGAACTGCTCACGGAGATTTTTCAGTTCAATAGCCGGCATACCGGAGAGTTCTGCAAATACATAGCCGGCGGCAAACTCCTTCATCATGCCACTGGCAATAGTGCAGGAGCTGAAGTTTTTATGGTTTATACCGGCCGGATGAGTACCCTGTTTAAAAACAGACTGCTCGTCCAGTATACCTTTGTAGAAACCGTGGTCCATAGTGATATCGGCGCCTAAGATCTGCCCGGTACGTGGGTTTACAAAACTCGGACCGATTGCAAAGCCCAGGTCGGATGCCACATACCGGATTACATTGTAGCGGATATCGGCGGGATCCCAGCTGGCGGTATCCGGCATCATCTTCATCACCACGGCGTTTTTAAAACCGGCATATTCAAAGGCTTCATTCCACCGGGCGCCGGCCTCCAGGAAGAGCTGGCGCAATTCCACCGGCGTGGTATTCTCAATCCACCAGGTGATTGGCTCTATCGGTTCGCTGAGCTTTGCCACGGGATCTTTCTTTTCCAGGTGCCAGCGATGGATCAGGTCATGATAGCGCGTTGGCTTCAGGCTGGTTAAATCATCTGATTCGGTAGTGAAATAACCAACACGGGGATCATCGAACCGGGGTTTGTAATTATTCTCCGGCATTTTAATAAAACTATGCTGCATCCTGACCCGCACATAACGGGCATCCGTAATCGAACGGTCACCGCCGTTCATCGGAGCGGGATTGTCATACGCAAGCGAAACCACCACATCGGAGTTCTGCGGGAAGGAACGAATCTTTTCAAAACCGGATTTATCAGTAACGAGGTTTCCCAGGTTGAAAACGGCAGTGGGTGGAACAGTGGGTGGCAGG
The DNA here is from genome assembly GCA_035439525.1 of Chitinophagaceae bacterium. Lineage (GTDB taxonomy): Bacteria > Bacteroidota > Bacteroidia > Chitinophagales > Chitinophagaceae > JJ008. The sequence goes on along the minus strand of DAORKK010000118.1, from coordinate 2,350 downwards.
ATAGGCTTTACCATATCCAGTTTTTCACTGATGAATAAAGAATCGGCATTGATCAGGTAGCCCAGGCTGTCTTCGGCTCTTACCGCACCGGTATGAAAGACGGCCTCACTCACATCCACATCCTTTGCCTTGCTGACGGCATTGGTACTGTCGTAATAGTAATTGGTATTGCAGCGCATGAACTCCATCCGCCCGTACACTTTCCGCATCTTGAACACCCAGGTCTCCCGCAACATATTCTGGTTAAGGAAGAGCAGGGCCGGTCCACCCATGGAAAAACTCTGGTAGATAAACTCTTTGTTCAGCTGATCTTTCCGGATATACATGGTAGCCGATCCGCTGACTGTATCCTGGTAAAAGGTAAACAACCCTTCTGTTTTCTGCTTGTCCTTGGTCTGCGATTTCCATACGGAGTCACGCAGGGCTTTTACCGAATCGATTACAGGCTTTGGCTTAACGGGCGTTACTGGTTTTTTTACTTGAGCGAGTACACATTGGCTAAATAAAAGGAGGCTCAAAGCCAGCAGGGTTGGTTTCATGTCTTGGTGATTTAATGGAGGTGATGAAATACAATTTAGGGTATTTCCCGCAAAGAATAATAAGACACTCCGATGTTGGCAGAGGTTTCCATATTCATACTCTCTTTTAATCTTAGCGGGATATAAAGCCGCGTAGC
>DAORKK010000118.1:0-1574 GCA_035439525.1 Chitinophagaceae bacterium | reverse complement strand
GGTAAGGAAGCTACTGCGTAGCTTAAAAGAATTTTCCCGCAAAGCAATATAAGACACTCCGATTTTTGAAGCGGCTTCCATATTCATACTCTCTTTTTAATCTTAGCGGGATATAAAGCCGCGTAGCGGTAAGGAAGCTACTGCGTAGCTTAAAAGAATTTTCCCGCAAAGCAATATAAGACTCTCCGATTTTTGAAGCGGCTTCCATATTCATACTCTCTTTTAATCTTAGCGGGCGATAAATCCGCGTAGCGGCCCTTCGCGGCAAAAAAAAGCCCGTCTGTTTAAGACGGGCTTCTTTCCATTATTTCTTTCCATTAAAACTTATTAATCAACTGCGTTCCCGTCTTGCCATCCACGGTTACTTTCAGCAGGTAGGTTCCATTGCCGAGTTTGCCGAGGTTCATGGAGATGGTTTGAATACCGGTGAAGGCGTTGAAGGATTGGCTCATCATGCGACGGCCATTCATATCATACACTTCAGCGGTGGCTTTGCCGCCTCTCATGGCCGATACACGTACCTGTAACTGGTCACTGACCGGATTGGGGTAGGCGGTGAAATATGTGACCGGTGCGGCACTGCGGTCCACCACTTTCATATCAGTATAACGGATCTGACCCTGCTGGTTGCGTTGTACCAGGCGGTAAGTGGCCATACCGGCAAAAGGCTGTGCATCGGTGATGGCATACGTATTGGTGTTAAAGGAGAATCCTTTACCGTTCACACTGCTGAGCGACTGGAAGCTGTTGCCGCCATCGGTGGAGCGCAGGATTTCAAAAGACTGATACAGTTCTTCATTCTCCGTAGTCCATTTCAGGATCACACGTTCTGTTTCGTTAACGGTAAAGAAGGAGGTTACCGGAGCAGCCGTCATACGGGCCGCATCATTGCGGGTATACCAGATGGGAGAAGTCACAATGCGTGAACCATCGGCTTCGGTGATATCGAGGTAATAATATCTTTGTCCGCCATTGGTCAGACTATTATCCGTATAACTGAAACTGCCGGACGTGAAACTGGTCAGCAAAGTAGCTGCTGTACCACTGCCCGGTACACCGGACATAATGGAAACAGAACTGATCGCTGATGTGGTGCCGGTTGAGCTCAATGCAATCACCGGGGCACCGGCACGGGTGATGATGCTGCCGATGGCTTCGGTGTTAACGGTGAAACTGATTTTAGCACTGCAATCCTGGGAGGCATAGAAACGCATTTTCTTCATCCCATCCAGCAGGGTGCTTTCACTCAGGGTAGCCGCCATCACCACGAGTCTTGATTTAGCCGTATGGCCAAACGTCATGTTATGGTTATCGTGATCGATGGTGGGACCTACATGATAACCTCTTGACAACATATTGCGGTAGTAGGTCAGGTAAGACATCGATGTGGCCGGATTCGTGTACGTGGTATTGGTGGAGAAGGCAGGACCACTTTCCACTGCCGTACCTACCACGGCTTCATCGGAAGCGGCATTGAATGTACTCACGAGACTATTATAATCACTGGTATTCGGGTGAGCGAGATAGGCAATGGCATTGTTACCATGACGGTTGATGCGGTCAAACAATCCATT
>DAORKK010000117.1:0-10209 GCA_035439525.1 Chitinophagaceae bacterium | reverse complement strand
TAAGTGCCCGGAGCCATTGCTTCTTTCACCAGGTGGAGGGATTGTACATTGATGAGAATGTATCTTTCGCTGACCTCAAACAAACATTATACTTCTTCGTAAAAGAGATGTACGGCAAGGATGTGAAAGTGCGCTTCCGTCCCTCCTATTTCCCTTTCACCGAACCCAGCGCCGAAATGGATGTGACCTGCTTTATCTGCGGCGGCAGTGGCTGTAATATCTGTAAGAAAACCGGCTGGGTGGAGATCCTCGGTTGTGGTATGGTACACCCCAATGTACTCAGCAACTGCGGCATTGATCCGAATAAATTCACGGGCTTCGCCTTTGGTATGGGCATCGAAAGACCGGCCATGCTGAAATACGGGGTGAACGACTTGCGGTTGTTCTCGGAGAATGATGTGCGGTTTCTGAAACAGTTTACATCGGCTATTTAGTAAAGCTGCTGCGCAGCGAATACATTTTAACACATAGGAACATAGAGACATAGGTTACACATAGTTTTGATAGTGTTTCCCATTTTTCCTATGTGTCTCCTATGTGGCCCTATGATCCTATGTGATAAAAAAAATCCGTGAAGCGGAATTCTTATTTCCCTTGATTGAAATTAAACCGAAGCCCGGCATCGAAACTGCTATACTCAAAATCATTCAGTCCCTGCTGGAAACCCAGCACCAGTTTCATTTTCTTTAATTGTTGTTCGGCGCGGGTGCGGAAGACCACCGGCTTATCGCCCTGGTTTTCGAGATAGCCCAGGTAGCCGGCAATATTGGTGTGCAGACTGAAGTTCTTTTTCCGGTATTCCACCCCGGCCCCGAATAAGAAGGCATCATCCTGTTTGAAGATATCAGATTCGATCTGCCAGACATAGAAGCCGGCCATGGCGGTGAGCTTTATTGTTTTTGCCTTGTTCAGGGGCTTTCCCATATTGATGGCAAAATGATAACCGGGCCCATCACTGTAGCGGGCCGAACCATAGTCCGTGCCTGAGGGCATGCGATAGCCGATCTGGAAAATCAGGTCCATCACGGGCGCCCATTTTTTCAGCAACCTGAAATTGGTATTGAGCATCAGGTCCCCGGCGGCCTTGTTATCATTGAACTTTTCATAATACACATGCCGCTTTTCCTTGATGGCCGTGCTCATGGTATAATGCTCCCAGGGAATCCAGGTCAGTTCCACCCCCACCACGTCTTTCACCACGGCGAGATGTCCATTGATCACCACATTCTGTGTGTTATCGCCTTTAGAAAAATGAAAGGCCCCGGAAACCCCGATATAAGAATTACTATCAATCCGGCCATTGCCCAGTTGCGGCACTGGCAACGAGTTCGGTCCCTGGAAAGCCGGCAGGGTAATCATATACCTTGACCAGTGACTCACGCCATCCCAGTTCACTACCTGCTCCCAGCGCTCGCGGGTTTGGGAATGCAGGGTTGTTTGGAGGAACATAAACAAAATGAACAGAATGAATCTCATCTTACAGTATAAAGGTGTTGGGTGTTAGCTGTTGGGTGTTGGGACCGCCTTAAAAGGTTTATGCTAAAATAACGAATCGTTACTCGTTTTACGGCATCTTATTCGTACTTCGTAGTTCGTACTTCGTACTTTATCCGGGTTTCAAGATAAGCCAAAGCCTCCAAATCTTTTATCTTTACTCTATAATCAGCGTTATGGAAATCAACAGCGTTTGCATTTGCGGAGCGGGAACCATGGGCAGTGGTATTGCACAGGCCACAGCCCAGGCAGGATTGGCCACGATCCTGTATGAAGTGAATGCAGCCGTATTGGAAAAGGCCAAGGCCGGTATGGAGCGAAACCTGCAGTCCCTGGTGGAGAAAGGAAAAATAACAGCGGATCAGAAAGCGCAGACCTACGGACTGATCCGGTTTACAGATGATCTGCAAACCTGCCTCGCCGATGTTTTTATTGAAGCCATTGTCGAAAAACCAGAACTGAAAATTGCCCTCTTTAACCAGCTGGCCGAACTCAACCACGGGGATGTGATCTTCGCCAGCAATACCTCTTCCCTTTCCATTACTGAAATCGCCAAAGGCGTCCTGCATCCGGAGCGGGTGATCGGTATGCATTTTTTCAACCCGGCCACGATCATGAAACTGGTGGAAGTGGTGAATACCCCGTTTACAAACACAGCGACTACCGAAACCATTATTTCACTGGCGAAACAACTGAAAAAAACAGCCGTTGTCTGCATCGACTCCCCCGGCTTCATAGTGAACCGGGTGGCGCGCCCTTATTATATCGAATCATTGCGGTTGCTGGAAGAGGGTCATGCGGAAAAAGAGCAGCTGGACCGTTTACTCGAAGCCACCGGATTTAAAATGGGTCCGTTTAAGCTGATGGACCTGATCGGGCATGATATTAACTATGCCGTAAGTTGTTCGGTTTGGGAACAATTGGGCAAACCGGAACGGCTGAAACCCTCCCCGCTGCAGGAAGAAAAAGTAAAGCAGGGGAAACTGGGCAAGAAAACCGGGGAAGGCTTTTATAAATACGAATAAACAGAAACCGGGCAAGGATTATCTTCGCTCCTTCTTTCACCTGATAAATAACGCATTTGTCTAAAAAAGTTTTAGTAACCGGCGGCACTGGATTTCTCGGTTCTTATATCATTAAAGAACTGGTGGAAAAGAACTATATAGTCCGGGCTATCCGGCGGGGCAATAAAATACCCGGCTGGATCCCTGCATCCGTGCTGCAACAGGTGGAATGGATGGAAGGCGATATCCTGGATGTGGTTTCGCTGGAGGATGCAATGGACGGGATCGATACCGTGATTCATTCCGCAGCGGTGGTTTCCTTTGTAAAAAAAGAAAGGAACCGGATGTACCAGGTGAATGTGGAGGGTACGGCGAATGTGGTGAATATTGCCCTGGAAAAAAACATTCAGCAGCTCGTTCATATCAGTTCAGTGGCAGCCCTGGGACGAAATGCCACGGGCGGGCACGTGAATGAAGAAAAGAAATGGGAAGACAATAAGATCAATACCCATTATGCTAAAAGTAAGTTCAAGTCCGAACTGCATGTCTGGAGAGGGATCAGTGAAGGACTGGATGCGGTGATCCTCAATCCCGGCACAATACTGGGATATGGAGACTGGCACCAGAGCAGTTGTGCTATTTTCAAACAGGTATACGAGGGATTTAAATGGTATACCGGAGGCATCAACGGGTTTGTGGATGTACAGGATGTAGCCCGGGCCACGGTGCTGTTAATGGAAAGCGGTATCAGCGAACAACGGTATGTGGTCACGGGTGACAACTGGCCTTTCCGGCGTTTGCAGGAAACCATTGCGGCCGGTTTTGGAAAGAAGCCTCCCTACAAAGAAGCCACTCCCGGATTGCTGGGTATTGCCTGGCGCCTGGAGAAACTGAAATCCCTTTTCACCGGCAAACGACCCCTGCTTACCAAAGAAAGTGCCCGGGTGGCCATCAGCCAGACCCTGTTTGAAAACGATAAACTCCTCAGGGCCCTTCCGGGTTTTTCCTTTACTCCCCTGGAAGAAACCATAAAAAAGGCTTGTGAAAACTACCTTGGCACTATTCCTGCCATGCAACCACAGTAAATGGAAAGCTATCTTTAGTCCCTAATCTTCTTCCCATGCAAAAACGACGGACCGTACTGGTATTCTTTTTTTCTCTTTATACGCTAATCCTGCAGGCCCAGTTTGATATCAGTGGCGTAATCCTGGATTCTGCTTCCAGGGAACCGCTATCGAAGGCGTCCGTATTTTGCCAGAATACGACACTCGGCACATTAACCAATAAAGAAGGGGCTTTCAATCTGAGTCTCAAATCAGGCGGGTACGACCTGGTCTTCAGTTATACCGGCTATCACACACAAACGATCCGGGTGAGTGAGCAGCAAAAACTGGAAGTATTGCTGGTAAAGAAAGATAACAGTATGGAAGAAGTGGTACTGAAGAGCAGTTTTGAAGTGGCCGATGGCTGGGAGAAATACGGCGACTTCTTTATGGAACATTTCATTGGCAGCACGCCCAATGCGGAACAATGTGTACTCAACAACCCCGAAGTGCTTAAGTTTTTCTTTTATAAAAAAACCAACCGGCTGAAAGTGATGTCCACCGATGCCCTGCAGATCAGTAACCAGGCACTGGGGTATGAGCTGCGCTACCAGCTGGATTCATTTGTTTATTACTACAATAACAGTATCAATTCTTACCGGGGGTATTGCCTGTTTATGGAGATGGAGGGCAGTGACAGCCTGAAGCAGCAGTGGTCGAAAGCAAGGGAGAATGCCTATTATGGCTCTAAACTTCACTTCATGCACAGTTATTATGACAGCACCCTGCTGGAAGATGGTTTTGTGCTATCCTTACTGGATTCCACCAATAACAAGAAGTTCAATAAGATCAGCGACCCTTATGACACATTGTATTATGGCGGGCTCGACAGCACCAACCAGATTGAGATCTGGTACCCGCGCAAGATCAGTGTGATGTATACGAAGAAAAAAACGGAGCCGGAGTACCTGAAGAAAATGAACCTGCCGAAGAGTGTGGCCTATGCTACTTCTTATATTGATATTAAGGACGCTATCGTGATTACGGAAAACGGGTATTACTATGACCAGAAGGACTGGATCAACCAGGGCTACTGGAGCTGGAAGAACCTGGCCGACCTGTTGCCCTATGATTATATGCCTGATTAATTAATCTTAAGATCAGTCTTTGTCTTTCTGGCCCATCACTTTTTCCCAGAGCTCGGGAATCCGTTTCACCCATACCAGTTCCCTGCGTTTAATACGGGCATCCTCCATCGGAGTGCCGAAATAAGTCTTGCCACCTTCGATGCTGTTGGTCACACCTGTCTGTCCCAACACAATGGCCCCTTGTCCGATCGTCAGTGTTTTATTGACGCCCACCTGTCCCCAAAGAATGACATTGTCTTCAATAATAACCGCACCGGCAATACCCACCCCGGCAGCAATCAGGCAATTCTTACCCACCGTGGTATCATGTCCTACATGGACCAGGTTATCCAGTTTGGTACCTGCACCAAGAATGGTATCATGTGTTACTCCACGGTCTATCGTACAATTGGCACCAATCTCCACGGCATTTTCCAGGATCACCCTGCCGCAACTGGCCATCCGTTTATAATGGATATCCCGGTTGGTTTTTTTATTGTAATAAAAGGCGTCGCTGCCAATCACGGTACCAGCCTGTATGATCACCTCATCACCGAGGATGCAGTGATCGAGGATACTTACATTGGGATGAATAATGCAGTTCCTGCCGATTTGCACGTGATTACCAATAAACGCCCCGGGCATCACCACGCTTCCTTCGCCGATAGTGGCTGAATCACTGATGGCCTTCCCGGAGGGCGTGAAGGGCCGGTAGAACTGTACGATCTTCAGGTACGCTTCAAACGGATCACTAACTACCAGCAAGGCCTTCCCTTCCGGTATATCCGTTTCAGTATTGATAATAATAAAACTGGCGGCAGAGTTTATACAGGTGGCATAATACTTGGGGTGATCGACAAAGACCAGGTCACCTGTTTCGACTTTGTGTATCTCATTAATCCCGGTGGCCATTCCCTCTTTATTGCCAATGAGGGTGGCACCAATCATCGTGGCAATTGTAGTAAGAGGAACCGGTTGTTCAAATCGCATATCATTCGTTTTGCCAAAGGTAATAAGGGAATCATTGGCGAAATGACCCTTTTTGCAACCGGGGGCAACGGATGCCGGTTTCCGTATTCACGTGTCTTTACGCTACTGTTTTCGCCGCATTATTCAGTTGCATTTATTCAATCATTGTTGTTGCATTTATGATCCGTTGTTGTTGCATAAAAAAAGCAATACGCCTGAAACCCGCTGTTCATGCATGTTTCAGGCGATCCGGTTTTTTACTCGCTGATAAAAAATTTATAGGTACTATTGAAATGCAGCAAACAAACAGATCAGTTATTGATGAAAAATCATTCGGTTTATCCACAGCTGATTTTAAAATGTTAATAAAATAGTTTGGAAATATTTTTTTGTTACATAAAATTATTTTTAATATTGCATAGGGAATGAAAGTTCCCTGTACTTACTAACCCATCCATATATTATCCCTCCGCTTACTACGGAGGGATTTTTTTTAGCATTGTATCAATAAAAACCAGCCTTCTTATACTTTTCCGGTTCAATCATTATCGCTGCTCACCGTTTTTTACCCGGCTGATTAATCAATAATAAAAAATACCTTTACAGGAATCATAAATCCCGTTCCATGCTTAAATCAATGACCGGTTTTGGAAGAGCAGAAAAGAATGTAGCTGACAAGACCTTCCTGGTGGATATCAAATCGCTCAATGGCAAACAATTTGAACTCCAGTTGAAAATCCCCGCTTTCCTGAAGCCCTTTGAATTTGACATCCGTCGCCTGCTATCGGAAAAACTCGGCAGGGGCAGTGTGGATTGTATCATCAGTCTGAAAGATACCGGCACCGCCAAACCCGTTACCATCAATACCGACCTGGCCAAAGCTTATTACCAGCCCCTGGCCGAATTATCGAAAGCCCTGAACCTGGATGCTTCGAATATCCTGAGCACTCTGGTTAAATTACCGGAAGTGATCACGCCCAGCAGCGATACCCTCACCGATGCCGAATGGAATCAGTTTCAGTCCGTACTGGAAACCGCCATCGGCAACCTGAACACGCATCGCCTGGATGAAGGCAAATCCCTTGAAGATGACCTGACCGCCCGGATTAATAATATCGGCCAGCTACAGGAAGAAGTGATCAAACTGGAACCCCTCCGCAAACAAAAGATCCGGGAAGGTATTACCCGCCTGCTGGAAGAAAATGTGGGCAAGGAAAACTATGATGGCAACCGCCTGGAGCAGGAACTCATTTACTATATTGAAAAGATCGATATCAGCGAAGAACAGGTCCGGTTGAAAAATCACCTGGACTATTTCAAAGACCTGCTGGCTGACCCGGATGATTCGAAAGGGAAGAAACTCTCCTTTATCCTCCAGGAAATCGGCCGGGAAATCAATACCACCGGTTCCAAAGCCTATGACTCCACCATCCAGAAATGCGTGGTACAGATGAAAGACGAACTGGAAAAAGCAAAAGAACAGGTATTGAATGTACTCTGAGAGTTGCGTTCTGTTTATTTTTGTAAAAACCGTTTACTTGAAACTCCTTCAGCCCCTTGCCTTTGTTATCCTCGTGCTCGGAACCTTTTCCTGCACCCATACCGATCTGTATGAAAAAACGGCTGTGATCCCGGGACATAGCTGGAAGAGCACGTTTAAACCTTCATTCAGTTTTACCATCAAGGACACCAGTTCACCCTATAGGATATACCTGATCATCCGGCACAATGACCGCTATAGTTTCAATAATATCTATGTGAACCTGCATGCCAAAGGACCCGGACAGGATACCACACAGGTGGTTCCTTATGATATGCGTTTGGGAACCGACGAAACGGGCTGGCTCGGCAGTGGCATGGATGATATTTATGAACACCGGGAACCAATCACACCCCTATCGTCAGAAAAAGCGTTTTATTTCCGTAAACCCGGAGACTATACGTTCACGATTGAACAACTCATGCGCCAGGACCCGCTGGAAAATGTCCTGAATGCCGGAATACGGATCGAAAAGAAATAACAGCTTCCCATGCCGGATGAGACACGAAAAAGACTGAGACGCACCACGGTCATTTACTGCACCCTGCTTTTCTATGTACTGGCCGCACTGATCTGGTGGTTTATCTCCCTCGAAAAACAAAGCAAGGAAATTGCCCGGCAGCAATATGAGAACCTGTCGGCCCGCTCTGAGACCATCAGTACCCTGAAACTGGCAGAAGAAATGCAATCCATTGCCCGTGAGGAAAAACGAAATACCCGGAAATATATCGCAGAAGGCATCACTTTCCTGATCCTGATAGTGATTGGCGCCCTGATGGTATACCGCTCCATCCGTAAACAATTCAACCTGCAGCAACAGCAGCAGAATTTTATGATGGCCGTCACCCATGAACTCAAAACGCCCATTGCCGTAGCGCGGCTCAACCTGGAAACCCTGCAGAAATACACATTGGATCCGGAAAAGCAGAAAAAACTGATCCGGAACACCCTGGACGAAACCACCCGCCTGCATTTACTGACTAATAATATCCTGGTCTCTTCGCAGCTGGAATCCGACCGGTATCACTCCGCCATGGAAGAACTGGACCTGTCTACACTGCTGAAAGACTGCATGCGTGATTTCAGGAAACGTTTCCCGGACCGCGTATTTGAGGAAGCGATTGAAGAAGAGGCCGATCTCCGGGGCGATTCCCTGTTACTACAAATGCTGATCAACAACCTGGTTGAAAACGCCATCAAATATTCCCCCAAAGAAGGAAAGATCAAAGCCGTGCTGGCCAAAGCATCCGGATCGATCCGGCTGCAGATCATTGATGAAGGCCCGGGTATCCCGGAGGAGGAAAAGACCAGGGTTTTCTCCAAGTTTTACCGGATCGGCAATGAATCTACCCGGAAAGCGCAGGGAACCGGACTGGGATTGTACCTTTGCCGTAAGATTGCCCGCGACCATAATGGCGACATTGCGGTGACAAATAATCTGCCCACAGGCAGTAATTTTGCAGTTATTTTTAAGACATGAGCGGAGATAAAAAAACATCCATCCTGCTGGTGGAAGATGAAGAGAACCTTCATGAAGCGTTAAAGCTGAATCTGGAACTGGAAGGCTATGAAGTAACCTCTGCATTCGATGGCGCGGCCGCATTAAAAGCGGTCAGCAATGAATACTTTGACCTGATCATCATGGATGTCATGCTGCCCGAAATGGATGGCATCGCCGTTACCGAAACGATCCGTCTCAGCAACAACGATGTACCCGTATTGATTCTAAGTGCTAAAAACAGCAGTGCGGACCGTGTACTGGGTTTGAAAAAAGGGGCGGATGATTACCTTACCAAACCCTTCAACCTGGAAGAACTCCTGCTCCGGGTATACAAACTGATCAATAAGAACAAGAAACTGCAGGATAAATCCAGCCTGGGCGACCATTATGAATTCGGTAATAACCAGGTTGATTTTAAAGCGCAGGAAGCCACCAGTTTTAACGGGGAGAAAATACAGCTGAGCAAAAAGGAAACGATGCTCCTGAAACTGCTCATCGAAAACAAAAACGAAGTGGTACCACGGGAGAAAATTCTTCAATCCGTATGGGGCTACAATGTTTATCCCACCACCCGTACGATCGATAATTTCATCCTGAACTTCCGGAAATACTTCGAGGAAGACAGCCGCAATCCCCGGTACTTCCATTCGGTACGTGGCGTGGGTTATAAATACTCAGAATAAGACCCCGTTTATTTTTTCAAGCAACAGCCGGGTTTCTTCCATCAATCTTTCATTGGACTTGCCAGGGACAGCACTGGTATAAATGCCCGTTTCACAATCAGACAGGATGGACTTTAGTGAATGAATTGTTTCATCATCTGCTCCTCTATCCCTCAACAGCTCAACCAGGTTTTCTTTACTCCGTGCACTGCCGGTTATATCAAAGCATTCATTGAAATAATCCCAGATTGTGCGGTGGAGTGTTGCGTAAAAAGCGGGGTCTGTTCCGGACAGCATTCCGGCAGACACAGCCAGTAAGTCTCCGATATCCGGTTTTGCTTTTTTTGCCTGTAACGGAACTGTTGCTACCGGCTTTTTCTTTAATGCCCAGTAGGCCAGTACGGCTGAGACCAGAAGGACGACCACGATTATGGCGATCCTGCTTTTTTCCTGACTCAGTTCATCAATGGATGTTTTAGGTGTATCCATCGTACTGCGCTGTTTCTCCTGCTGGCTGACATTTATCTTCAATGCCTTACTCTCCATTGTGCGGTATCGGTTACTGTCTGTGTCAAAATAAGAAAAACGGACAACCGGCAACGAAAAAACACCGGCCTCAGTACTTACAAATCCATAGCGAAACTGCCGCTTACCTGCCAGGGGCATTTTTAAATTATCAAGCGAATCAGAAACCACAGCCTCAAATCCTTCGATACCGGCCGGCCATTCGATAACGGGAGCAGAGAGTTGTACAAAATTCCCTTCTCCTTCAATACTTACAACCAGGAACCCTTCCTCATTTCTGGCCAGCGTTGACTGTTCCAACCGGGCATGCAGTGTAAACCTTCCCACCGCTGCATTGAAATCTG
>DAORKK010000116.1:0-10233 GCA_035439525.1 Chitinophagaceae bacterium | reverse complement strand
CGCATCGCTTTCTCCTTCTTCATGTATAATTGCTGGTGGCATACCCGCCTCTTTCTTTGCCTGCGCTTTTTCGTTATAAAGCTGGTTGATCATATTAAACAGTTGTTCCATCACATTTTTATCCGGATTACTGAAACGGAATTCCATCCGGCTGCTAAGGCGGCCATTCGCGTAGTCACTGCCATTTACAATCATCTGGTCAAAAACGGAAAACATATCCATAGCTTGCTTGCTATTGCCTTTACCGGGATTGCCGGCCATATTAATGATCATCATCATGATTTCCCGGAAATTCAGGTTCATCCACATAGAACCTTTCTGGTCTGCAGGAAGCCAGGCAGGCAGTGCAGCTGTTCCGGGATTGTTGAGGTAGGCGTCCGCCTGTGCCTGGGAAAGTGTGATCACACAGAGGCTGTCATTGTAGTGAATGACCGGCCGGAACATACTCATGACTTTTTCTCCTTTCTCCGTACCAGCCAGGGAGTCCAGTTTGCGGTCGGCGAGCTCTTTCAGTTGAGCAACCGCTGCTTTATCGGCGACTGGTAATACGATAAAGATTCCTAAGTTTTCCAGAATGTTTTTCCGTCCCTCTGTGGTTTCTTCTTTGGATGGAAATTCCATTACGGCAAACAGGCCATTATTCCTGAACCCCTTTTGAATAAGGCTAAGATCCACTTTCAGGTATTGTTTCAGGCTGTCAAGCATTTCCGTCATCCCGTTTTTCAGGCTGAGTTCCCTGGCCATTTCTTTGTTTACAGCAGTCATCATCAGCATCAGGATTTTTCCTTCAGGTAACCGGCGTACCAGCCCGGTTGGAAGTATTTCCTGGGGGTATTTCTGATAAATGGCACCCATTTCAGGACTGAGATAGGTGTGTGTTGTACCGGCTATCATTCCTTTTTCAAAATTGATCACACTGGTTTTTTCACTTCCACTGGCCGTTTGCAGGTTAGTTAAAAACCGGGTCACAAACGGGGGCAGTTTTTTGAGTGCGTCAGTATTTGTTTGTGTCTCACCGTTATTCCAGATTTTAATATCCCCGGTTTCATTCATCAGGGCGGTTAAGACCGTGCTGTTGAAAAACGTTGCATTGTTTTTTGGCGTGAGGGCCGCAAAACATAATTCTTTTGTTTGCTGGTGGATACGTTCAATGACTTCATTCATCCGGACTTCCATATCACGGGTATCCGTGGTGTCGGCAAACAGGGCACTTAATTCTTTTCTCCCTCCGCCAATTCCGGTGATGACAAATACTTCATCATTCCAGGCAATAGCCGGTTCCGTTCTTTTGGGGAGGATCAGCCGGTTTGTACCAAATACCTCGACCTTGCTGTCGGAAGATTCATTCATCTTTTCCATCAGGGCGGCAAACTTGCGTTGGTCGGCCAGGTGTCCGATTAAAACAGTGGCACTGTTTTCATCTTCCGCTGGTCCGGTGCTTAAAATAAAATCAGTGGAAAAATCAATGCCTGAACTGGTGGGATCTGCCAGTAAGGCACGCAGGGTTCCTTTGTCGTTTTTCAACATATCCTGGTAGATGCCGCTTGAACGGAATGTTTCGCCCGGTACTTTCGCGGCAATCCTGAGCAGGTTAAAGCTCATCAGCATCCGGCTGCCGGGCTGGATGTACTTGTACAGGGGATTGGTTTGAGCAATACTGGTTGTGCCGGTTATAATAACCAGCAATACAGGGATAAGGGTTTTGAATCGCATGATCAGAATTTGTAAGTAAGTAAATCAGTAAATGAAATCGTTTGTTGCTTGCCGGTAGCCAGCTCTTTCAGGTTACAGGCGGCCGAGGCCAGTTCTTTTTCACCGAGCACCACGATATAGGGGATATTTTTTTTCTCGGCGTATTTAAATTGTTTGTCGAATTTGGCTTGTTCATGGAAAAGCTCACCGCGTATTCCTTTTTGCCTGAGTTGCTGCAGCAGCTCAAAGGCTTTTTTACTCTCGGCTTCACCGAGGTTAAAAAATAATACCTGGGTACCCACATGTACATCCGACGGGAAAAGCTGTAACTCTTCTAGCACATCGTATATGCGATCCACACCAAAGGAAATGCCGACTCCCGGTATATTGGGAACCCCGAATAATCCCGTCAGGTCATCATAACGTCCGCCGCCGCCTATACTGCCCATTTTTACAGTGGCCGGGGCCTTGGCTTCGAAAATGATGCCGGTATAGTAGTTGAGGCCGCGGGCAAGTGTTGGATCAAGTACCAGTCGGTAGTCAGAAGTCGGTAGTCGGGAGTCAGGACTATTAAAAGCACTTGTCAGCAACTGAAGTTCCTCGATCCCTTTTTTACCAGTTGGACTTTCTCCGATAAGCTGTGTGAGGCCGGTAATTATTTCACTATTTGTTCCGGTAATATTTAAATATTTTTCAATGATACTGACCTGGTCATCGGATAAACCGCGGGAAGTCAGTTCTTCTTTTACCTTGTCCAGGCCGATCTTGTCGAGCTTGTCAATGGCTACCGTGATATCGGTCATTTTATCCATGCCGCCACAGATTTCAGCCAGGGCCGCCAGTACTTTACGGCTGTTGATCCGGAGCTCGTAACCGGTTAATCCAAGTTTGGTAAACACTTCATGGTAAATAGAAGCCAGCTCCACTTCGTTCAGCAGGGACTGACTGCCCACCACATCGGCATCACATTGGTAAAATTCGCGGTAGCGGCCTTTTTGCGGACGATCGGCCCGCCATACCGGCTGTACCTGGTAACGTTTAAAAGGAAATACCAGTTGCGGATGATTCATGGCCACATACCGGGCAAATGGAATCGTCAGGTCATATTTCAACGCCCGCTCGGTAATGCCTTTATTGTTTTTTCCCTGTAATACTTTTTCAAAATCCTCCCTGACCTGGGTTTCCTTTTCCGGATTATCGAGACCGTTATTAAGGATTTTAAAAATCAGTTTATCACCTTCTTCCCCGTATTTCCCCATCAGGGTATCCAGGTTTTCCATGGCCGGTGTTTCAAGCGGCTGAAAACCGTATAATTCGAAAACCGATCGGATCGTGTTCAGAATGTACATCCGCTTTCGCACCACATCCGGTCCGAAATCACGTGTTCCCTGGGGTATGCTTGCTTTCGCCATTTTATTGCGTAATGAAAATTGAATATTGATTATTGAATATTGCGTTCAAGGGAAAATGCTGTGTTATATTTTTGTTCCGTATTTCCGTACAATCTCCTCACATACTTCCTCAATCATCCGGTATACTTCATGATAGCCCGGTTCGGGTCCATACCAGGGATCCGGCACCTCTTTGTTTTTTCCCGGATGCAGTTCATTCATCAGCAGGTCTGCCTTTAACGGATCGAACGATTTACGGGCGATGAATTTGATTTCTTCCATCACATCTCCGGCAAGCGCATAGATTTTGTCATAAACCTGGAAGTCCTCCGCCCTGAACCGACGCGACCGCTGCTGGCTGATATCAATCCCATTGATCCGGGCTACTTTCTGCGACAACGGATGCGGGGCTTCGCCGGTATGATAGCCATTGGTGCCGGCACTTTCCACACTCCAGTTTAAGCCTGCTTTAAATGCCTTGTCCTGCAGAATTCCTTCTGCCAGCGGACTGCGGCAGATATTCCCCAGGCAGACCATCAGAATCTTCATGCTGCAAATATAAACAGCCGGCGGGAGCTATACATGATTTGCATCCGAATAATACACATTGAATGGATTGTTAAGGTTTTTGCTTAGGCCGGTAATCCTTGTGGATTTATGTAATTGCTGCATCTTACTGTCAAAGCAGCAATTATGAAAGAGAACAACACCCCATCACTGAGCTTTGACGATATCGTCTTTGAAAACCGTAACAAGAGTTATGGAGCCTATGATTTACGGAACGGGTATGCCAACCGGATGCTGGCCGCATTGGGAGCCGGGATGTCCGTACTGCTGTTGGGTACTCTTTTTTTTATAAACAGGGATAATACGTCTGAGGAGATGCCGGTGGTTGTTCGGGGAGAGGGACTGCTTGTCCGCACGATAGAAATACCGCTTGAAAAACCGGTGGAAACGGTTAAACCAAAAGAAGCCCGTCCTCAAAAACAGGTGCAGCATACCGCAACCGTAAAATTTATCAGCAATATAAAAATTGAAAAGGAAGTGAAGGAAGAAATGGTAGCGGTGGAAGATATAGCCGGGAAAAACATAGGGAACAAAGATCAGGAAGGGGAAAAGGCAGATGGAACTGTCGGACCTGAACCGGAACCTGTAGCAGATGGTAATGGGACAGGATTGTCAGAACCCGCCGCTACGGACTTCTCTGCTATCGAAAAAGCACCTGAATTTCCAGGTGGAGCAGCCGCACTCCGGAAGTTTCTGGCCCGTAACCTGGTATCACCGGGCAACCTGGAAGAAGGTGAGATGAAAACCGTTCGGGTACGGTTCAGGGTGGAAAAGGACGGATCTGTCAGCAGCCTCGAAATACTGTCCACTGCGGGTGATGATTTTGATGATGAAGTAGTTAGGGTATGCCGCAGGATGCCCAAATGGATTCCGGCCCTGCAAAACGGAACAAATGTGCCGGTAAGCTATATATTGCCCGTAACTTTTATGGGTTCAGAGTAACAAAATTTATCTAATTTGCTCCACCCTGGAGTTGCCTGGTTTTCAAATGGCAAAAATGGTTAAGGCAGGGATTAATAAATGTGATTCCATGTTGGAAGAATACGAAAGACGTAAAAGAAAACAGGTAGCCGGAATGAAGTCCCTGATGGACTATGGAATGGGAGGACTGATCCTGCTGATGGGCCTGGTGTTTATTTTCAGGATGTACTTAGGTGTCAATCATCCGGTTAATATTAAAATGGGAAAACCGGATACACTTGAAAAAATATTCGGAGGCCTTTCTATAGTCTATGGGTTATGGCGGATTTACAGGGGATACAAGAAAAATTATTTCAGATGAATGGTACTGGTATGCGGTGTATTTCGAATAAGGCAGCCCTTTTTTTACTTTTTATTGTCATGGGTTTGTTTTCCTGTAAATCTTTTGAGGAGCAGGAAAGAGCTTTGCCGGACACCAGTGACCGGGGAACTATTTATGTGAGTGCGGATGAAAGTTTCAAACCGGTGATCGATGAGCAGGTACAGGTATATGAATCCAATCATCCGGGAACAAAGATCAATGTGGAATATAAACCGGAAGCAGATTGCCTGAAGGATCTGCTGACAGATAGTGTTCGCATGGTGATCGTGACCAGGAGAGCTTCGGTGGATGAAAAAGAAGTGGTGGCAGATTCGTTGAAAGTACAAGCCAGGAGTATGGTGGTGGCCCGTGACGGAGTAGCTGTCGTCCTGCCCCCGGGCTCACCGGATACACTTTTGACTATGAATGACATCCGCGCCATACTGACCGGAAAATTTAAGAAAAATTTAATTCCGGTATTTGACGGGGTAAAAGCAACCAGTACGGTACGTTTTATCATCGATTCTATATTGAAAGGGGATTCACTGACCCCGGCGGCTATGGCAGCCAGAAGCAGTGAGGAAGTAATTGACTATGTATCGAAGAATTCCGGAGTGGTGGGTTTTATAGGGGTGAGTTGGATCGGAAACAGAGAAGACAGCAGTTATTTGAGTTTTTCGAAGAAAGTCAGCGTCGCTTACCTGCAGGCCACTGATATCCCTGATTCGTATGTGAAGGCTTATCAGGCAAATATTTACCTGAAAAGGTATCCGATGGTACGGGATTTGGTTTATATCCTGAAGGAGAACCACCGGGGATTGGGAACAGGCTTTGCGAATTTTATGAGCGGGGAGATTGGTCAGCTTATTTTTAAAAGAGCCTACCTGGCACCCAGCTTTAAATTTCTCTCGATAAGACCGGTAAAGTTAAATGAGTGACAAATGATTTATATTTACAACTTTTAAAAGGGAACAGTAAAATGAAGAAAACCACAATCTCAATTCTGACACTTGCTTTATTATTTACGGCAGGTCTCAGCGCCCAGACGCTGCAGGATGGTAAAAATCATCTTTTTGCAGAACGGTACAATAGTGCGATTAACAGCTTTAATCAGCTGATTGCTTCAAATCCGAACAATATTGAAGCCATCTACTGGCTGGGGCAGTCCATTCTGCAAAGTGAGGAGATCATGTCTTCCCGGATTGCTAAAACCCGTCAGCTGTATGAGAAAGCCTTGCAGACCAGTAACGGGGCACCCCTGATTACCGTTGGATTGGGTCATGTGGATTTATTGGAAAATAAGACCAATGATGCCCGGCAGAAATTTGAAACCGCACTTACAATGACCAGGACCAAGAAAGGGGAGAATATCGATATTCTCAATGCAGTGGGACTGGCCAATGCAGATGCAAAGGCGGGGGATTATGAGTACGTGATCGCTAAACTTAAAGATGCGATTGATAACAAGAATGCAAAAAATCCGGAGACCGCTGTATGGCTGGGTAATGCCCTTCGTAAAGCCCGTCCCGGTGAAGGTGGAGGAGAAGCCTTCCGTTACTATACAAAAGCCCTTGAATTCAATCCGAATTTCCCACTGGCAAACCTGCGGCTGGCTAAACTGTTCGAGTCTCAGAAAAACTGGGAACTGGTGTTTCAATACCTGACAGCCGCTACAAAAAATGACGACAAATTCACAGCCGCGTATTACGAACTTTTCTATTATTACTTTGTCCGCCTGGATTATGCCACAGCGGAAGCCCAGTTAAAAAAATATATAGATTCAAAATTACCCGAATCGGATATTCAGGATGAATACCTGTATGCTATGTTATGCTGGGCGAATAAGGATTATAATTGTGCCACCTCCCGGGCGGAAGCCGTGGTAAAGGCCCTGGGAGAAAACACCAAGCCCAAGGTATACCGGCTGCTGGCGGATGCTCATTTCACCAATAATGAGTTTGCCGATGCTAAAATGTACAGCGACAACTTTTTTAGTAAAAAGAACCCCGATGACCTGCTTCTTTATGACTATCAGCTGAGAGCGGATATCCTCGATAAAACAGGAGGTACGGTGGATGAAGTGTTCAACACGTATATCCAGGGAGCTCAGCTGGATACCACCCTTTCTCTGAAAGTGGATTTCCTGAAAAAGGGAGCTGATAAATTCAAAGCAAAAGGGGATAGTATCAACCGGGAGCGGGAAGGTGATCTCCGCCTGCAGCTGATCCGGATTAAGGATAATCCCAGTCAGCGGGATTATTTTGATGCCGGATTTGCCTATTACCAAGCTAAAAATTATAACCGTGCGGATAGTATATTCGACATATATGTGGTGAAATTCCCGGATGAGTCATATGGTTATATGATGGAATATAATATCCACCGGGCTATTGACAGTACGATGGAATTCGGAGCGGCTGTTCCCTGGGCAGAGAAATACCTGCAAATCCTGGAAAAGGATACGGTGAAGAACAAAAACACCATCCTGGGAGTGGCCGGTTATCTGGCTCAGTACCACGCCAATATTGCCAAGAATAAGGAAAAAGCCATTGAATACCTGCAACGGATGCTGAATCTGGATCCGACCAATGAAGCCATCCAGAAAAACCTGGAGATTATGAGAAAATCCCAGGCTCCGGGTACCCGCCCAGCCGGTAATCAGCCTGCAAGAGGCACTCCTGCGCCAAAGGCAACTGCTAAAACGCCACCTGCAGGGAAAACAGCTACAACCACGATCGTTAAGAAATAAACTCGGTTTTTCTTCTTTTACAAAAGTCCCCCGCATTTGCGGGGGCTTTTCTTTTGTATCAGGGGCCTGCCTGATTTTTAATTCAGGTAAATTCAGACAGCCGCCTTATTTTTGCGGCGGAGTAAAAAAGTTTATGATTTACCTGCTTCAAACCGGTTCAACTAATGCAAATGCAGCGAGTTATCTGCCGGTAGCCCTACAGATTGCATTTGCCGTAGGATTAGTTGCCTTTCTTATGGCCGTGACCCACTGGCTGGGTCCCAAACGTGTCACTTCCGATAAATTACAGAATTTCACCAGTGGTATTGAGTCCCACGGAGATGCCCGCCAGCCCATGGCAATCAAGTATTTCCTGACCGCTATTCTGTTTGTGTTATTCGACGTGGAAGTGATCTTTTTCTATCCCTATGCCGTCAATTTCAAAGAACTGGGATGGGCCGGTTTCTGGGCTGTGACCATGTTTGTCGGATTCTTCCTGTGCGGATTTATATATATTATTAAGAAAGGTGCCCTGAAATGGGAGGATTAATTCGAAAATGTGCCAATATGCCAATGAAACCTAATCTACGAATCGTTGTTGTTAATCGGGTAATAATTGGTTGATCAAATTTTTGAATAGTCAAATAAGAAATTATGGCTCGTCCTGTATCATACAACCTCATTCATAAGCCGCTTGAAGCGGATATCAGTATTGCCAACCTGCCCGATGGGCACCAGGGCGAAGGTTTTTTTGCGACCAAGCTGAATGATGTCATTGGCCTGGCCCGGAAAAACTCGATCTGGCCTCTTCCATTTGCTACCTCCTGCTGCGGAATCGAATTTATGGCCACCATGGGCTCCCATTACGACTTGGGTCGTTTTGGTGCCGAAAGGGTGGGATTCTCCCCCCGCCAGTGTGATTTGCTGATGGTGATGGGTACTATTGCCAAAAAAATGGGCCCCGTCGTAAAACAGGTGTACCTCCAGATGGCGGAACCCCGTTGGGTGATTGCCGTAGGGGCCTGTGCCAGCAGTGGAGGAATATTTGACACCTATAGCGTATTGCAGGGAATCGACCAGGTAGTACCGGTAGATGTTTATGTACCCGGTTGCCCGCCCCGCCCGGAAGCAATCATAGATGGTGTTTTAAGGATCCAGGACCTGATTGGCAAAGAAAGCCTGCGGAGAAGAAACGGGGACCAATATAAGGCCTTGCTGGAAGGCTACGGCATACAGTAAAAAAAGAACCAGGAACAAAAGATCCAAAGAACCAAGATCCAAATAAGCATCAATTGGCAATGACTAATGAAATAATCAAACAACGGCTGACAGAGAAATTCGGGGAGCAGGTTGCTGCCTTCGAAGAATCTTACGGAATGCTGTGTTTTGAGGCTCCCAAAGAGCTAAACCTGAAAGTGCTGAATTTTCTTTACGATGATGAACAACTGAAGTTCCGGTTCATGACGGACCTGACTGCCGTGCATTACCCGGATCAGCCCGGGCGTGAGCTGGTTGTCGTTTATCACCTGCATAACCTGGTGGATAATATCCGGCTCCGGTTCAAAGTGTTTACCGATATCAGTCAGCCGGATATTTACACGGCCACCGGGTTGTTTTCAGCCGCTAACTGGATGGAAAGAGAAACCTATGATTTCTTCGGGGTGAATTTTGTGGGCCATCCGAATCTGAAACGAATACTGAATGTGGACGAAATGGATTATTTCCCCTTGCGGAAAGAATTCCCGCTGGAAGACCAGACAAGGATTGATAAGGATGATGAAATGTTTGGAAGAGGATAATTTTCAATTAGCCAATAGGCCAATGTGCCAATTGGGGAGAGACTGAATGATAAGAAGTCGTTTGAAATTGGAGGAATAAATAAGATAGCTGATCGTAAGATTGAATAACAGACACATTTAAAAAATGTCAGAACATCATATCAAATTACCGGAAGGGTCGATCGAGAAAACCACCACCACGCTGAACCTGGGTCCTACCCACCCGGCCACACACGGGGTGATGCAGAATATCCTTGAGCTCGATGGCGAAAGGATCGTTTCCACCGAACAAACTATCGGCTACATTCACCGGGCTTTTGAAAAGCTCGCCGAACGTCGTCCGCTGGCCCAGATCACCACACTCACCGACCGCTTAAACTATTGCTCATCTCCCCTGAATAATATGGGCTGGCACCTCACCTGCGAGAAACTGCTCGGGGTGAAAACGCCAAAACGCGTGGACTATCTCCGCGTGATCATCATGGAACTGGCCCGTATCTCCGATCACCTGATCTGTAACTCGATTGTGGGTGTGGATGCCGGGGCATATACCGGATTCCTGTACGTAATGCAGTACCGCGAACTGATTTATGAAATATATGAAGAAGTGTGTGGTGCCCGTCTCACAACCAATATCGGTCGTATCGGCGGCTTTGAACGCAACTTCAATGATATTGCATTTCAGAAACTCGAGAAATTTCTCCGCGAATATCCCGCCGTCCTGAAAGAATTTGAAAACCTCTTCCAGCGTAACCGCATCTTTATGGAACGTACCATCGGTACGGGTGCCATCAG
>DAORKK010000115.1:0-10304 GCA_035439525.1 Chitinophagaceae bacterium | reverse complement strand
TTCAAAAACTTTTCGGCGTTGACTCGCTTTTCACCAAAACCAGCCTGGCGCGGTCCGCTTTATACATTGCATCATAAAATTTCACCAGGTCCGCATATTCCTTTGCGGCAAAATTTCCGGCAAAATGTTCCATCGTACGGGAATACAAGATCCTGTTTCCATCAATCTTTACCGTACTACGGTATTTGCCAAACCTGGTTTCCAGCACCACATCTGTTGGAACAGACTCTGCCGTATAACCGGCTGGTATAACAATTTCAACACTGTCTGTATCCCTGTATTCCACATCAAGTTCTAAAGGATACTTCCGTTCTTCTTGCTGTGTCAGCCGGCGGCCATGGCGGGTCATGATATTCGGCACAATGAATAAACGTTTCCCGGTGATCGTGGCATAATTGCTGACTGAAATATCCAGCTCCTCTTCCACAGAAGGCCGCTTTGATTTATGCTCCTTGTAATTAAACCGGTCCACTTCATAGGTTGCAAAATCCAGTTTCTCCTGTAACACTTCCTTTACCTTGTCCTTAGACAATGAATTGATCAGCATCTGCAGGTCGTCCTGTTGCATGCAACCGTAAATGGTATGCGCCCTGACCTGCAGCCGTCCGTCTTCAGTAAGCTGTGCCTTTATCTGACGCACCTGTGTATTATCATTGATTCCGTAACGGGGGGTAGCGGTTACCTTTCCGCCTTCTTCTGTGATCAGCAACGCATGGCGGTTTCCGGTGAAACCACCCATGTACCCGGGTGACTGGGTCTGGCTGGTACATTCGAGCCACAACGAATCCTTTTCCATCGGAACACAAATGATGGCGTGATTGAACTGCCTGGAGGGGAAGTCCAGTTCCAGGTCATCCTCACCCTGACCGGCTTTAATTAATGTATAATGGGATTTAATACCGGCCTCTTTCAACAGGGCATACATATAATTGGAAAGCGCTTTACAGTCCCCGTATAGTTTGCCGGCCACGAATGACGCCTCCAGGGGCCGCCATCCGCCAATCCCTAACTGGATACTGATATATCTTGTATTCGATTGCAGAAACTGGTATAGCCTGACAACCTTCTCTTCATTACTTGCCACCCCTCTTGTAAGTTCGGCCACCTTTGCCTTCATTTCTGCCGGTAACTGATCTCTGCCCTTATTAAGGGATAACTGAAATTTTCCCAGTTCTTTCCAGTCTGTCATGGTGCCTTTGAAATCCTCAATCACAAAATCTGAAGGAGCAAACAGCACGGCCGGGGTGATTTGTTTCCAGGAAGGGGCGGCAAATTCGCGTTTTACGGCTTCATAATTCTCCAGGCTCCAATTGTATACTTTTCTCCCGCCGGCTTCTTTTATCACCGGCTCCCGGGTATAATTAAACGGTTTATAGCGCAGCAGGTACCCAACTGGCACATCAACGACAAAATTACTTTTCTGTACAGCGATCAGCTCTGACCAGACAGGTACCCATGAACTGAAGAACATGGTCTCTTTTTTCACCGACTCAATGGTATATTCAATGGTGTAGGGATAAACACGGTGGTAGAAATTATGCTTTTTATACCGGCTGTCATCGGCCAGGTTATTGCCTGATGAACCACTGCCATCTTCAATATCCTTATTTTTCAGGCTTTTGATCTTCATGCCCATCGCATCATACAATGTTCCATCCACCGATTTAATATCCCTGAACTTATCATAGTATTCAAACATACCGGAAAACCGGTCACCTTCTTCATTGAGAATGGTAATCACATAATGCTCGCGGGTAAACAGCTTATCCTCTTTGAGCAGTTCGGTATACTGTTCCTGCAACCGGATTACGGCATTGGCATTTTTCAGTAATTCCTTAGGGATTCTGAAAACTGCATATTCCCCGTCTCCGGCCAATACAGCACTGCTGAAAAGACAGCTTAAAATAATCAGACTCAGCTTATTTCTCATTCCTTACTTTTTCTTTTTAAACACAATTTGTTCCGACTCCTTAGTCACAATCATATTGAAGAATTCCCGAAGCATTTCATATTCTTCCGGATCAAAATTGGCCCGCTTCAGCTGCACCCGGCAACGAAAGGAAATACTGGTTCCTGATTGCGATATCCGGTATTCAAACATTCCTTCCCCTGATTCATTCATTTTCACCACCATGGACTTGGGTAATTCGTCCACCTCATACCCGGTTGGCACTTCCATTTGCAGCGTGTAGGACTGGTCAAACCCATAAGGCATTTCTACCGGGTAAAGCCGCTGAGCTGACTTGAACGGATTTTCTTTATATCCTTCTCCGGCCAGTAAGGGGTTAAAATAGATAATATCCTGTTTTTCGTCGAGTATGTCGAAGTCGTAGTTTACCCATACAAATTCCTCGGGTTTGTCCAATGAGTCCAGTTTGAACTTTGCAAGTGAAACATCCTGTACAAATGATTTTTTCACTTCAGTCTCATAAGCAGCCTTCCCTTTTTCATTGATCTTTTCCCGCAGGCTGAACGATTCGTAGTAGCCCGGCACTTTATTAAGACTTCCGACCATATTCCCTTTGTCATCATTGATCATGAATACACTGGTACTGCTTCTTTCCAGCAACGTATCCGTGGTTAAATAGACGGGCTGTGCGAGTTGATTTACTACCCTGGCGTGCCCGTTATAGCAGCGTACCGGCAAATGGCCGAATCCCAGCCGGGGCTCTGTTGCATCCATAAAATAGGAAGCAGCTCCTATATCCGCTTTCACTACCACATAATTATACTGGCTCATCAGGGGGTAGAGTTCATAAGTACTGCCATTTGACCGGGTACTCAGCATCACAGGATCTGCATTGATCTTTTCATGTTTCAGCATGGCGGTCAGCAGCAGATTGATCTCTGATACCGTTCCTTTCTTTGTTTTGACCACATTGCGCAAGGTCTGGTCTGCATAGAAATCACTATAGTCAGTACAGGTGAAATTATTCCTGACATAATAATAAATGCGGCGGGCTTTCTCCAGGTCAGATTTTGCATCAGCCACCAGGGGCTCTGTGTATTCATCCAGCCACCCGTTGTCGCGGGCAATTTTCTCACCAAAGGACTCTGAGCGCAACAAATCGGTGGTGACTTTGGACCAGGATTGTACGAAATTCTTATACGCATATGGCGGACGTAATTCAGCGAGCTGGAATTCAATCCGGGTAATATGATTTTTAAGTGTGGAGGTAAAGTTCTCTTCCTTGAGGGCGGGTACATTTTTAATCACCCACCGGTGATCCGTTACATTGGCATTAAACTGGCTCCTTTCTGAGGCGCCGGTCCCCCGGGTATCTGTAATCACAAAAAAGGTGGACCTGGTTTTTTTGTCGGCTATATCGTATTTCTTATATCCCCTGCTGAGAAAGGTATATCCCAGGAACTCGGGAAGTTCCAGGTTATATTCACTCCATAAAACAGGATAGGGTCCCTGAAAAGCCCAGGGGTCCAGGTGCCAGAAAAAATCTGATTTTACAGTATACTCATACTCGATAATGGAGCCTTCTTTAATATTGGGCAACGTAAATTTTTTCACCACCGTCTGGCGGTTCAGGTTTTCCTTGAACACCCCGTTTTTAGTATCCAGTTTGGTTTCTACTACCTTCCCGTTTTCCAGGTTATAGGTTACGGCTTTAATTTTCTCAATTTCTTCCTCATCTTCCCCGCTTTTCCCCAGGTAAATGGACTGACTTGCCACATCAAATCCATTTTTATTCAGGATATGTACCCTCCGGTATCGTTTGAAAAAAACGGACACACTGTTTTTATTATTCCCTTCTACGGTACTATAGCCAATATCCGCTATTACAACGGCATGGGCATTGCTGTCTATCGGATAAATAGTGGTGGCGAAATCTTTTGCTGAAACATTCCCGAATTTGACGGGTGGCTTGTCCTGAGCGGAAACAAGAAGAGCGGCTGACCAGGCGATCAGGCATAGAAAGAACGCTTTTGAACTCATAGTGATGGTTTTGTGGTTAAATTAGCCGAATAAAGGCCAATTTTACAGAAAAATATAAAAAAAGAGGCTAAACAAAAATCAGGTCGCCAACTAATTTAAAACAGCCTGTTAAATCACCTGAATACTCCCGGTTCTCATACGAAAATGGTCAAAGAAACAGCCCGCCGGCTGGGTTTTTCCTATTGTGGCATAGCCAAAGCTGTAAAACTGGATGAAGATGCCCGCCGGCTGGAGAAATGGCTCAGCCAGGGACGGCATGGATCCATGCAGTATATGGAAAATCACTTTGACCTTCGGGTGGATCCGGCCAAACTGGTACCCGGCGCCCGGTCTGTGATCACCTTACTGATGAATTACTTCCCTGCTGCAAAGCCCGCACCTGAAGCGCCCCGTATTTCAAAATATGCCTGGGGAACCGATTACCACACGGTGATACGCGGGAAATTGCATGAACTACTGGATACCATCCAACAGACGGCCGGTGCTATTCAGGGAAGGGGTTTTGTAGATTCCGCCCCGGTGCTGGAAAGAACCTGGGCCCGGCGCAGCGGGTTAGGATGGATTGGGAAAAATGGTAATCTGATCCATAAACAAAGTGGTTCTTTTTTCTTTATTGCCACCCTGATCTGTGACCTGGAACTGGAATATAACGACCCATTGACCAAAGATTATTGCGGCAGCTGCACCCGATGTATCGATGCCTGCCCCACAGAAGCCATCCTGCCTGATAAAGTAGTGGACGGCAGTAAGTGCATTTCTTACTTTACGATTGAACTCAAAGAAGCCCTGATTCCTGAGGAAGTGAAAGGAAAATTCGACAACTGGGCTTTTGGTTGTGATACCTGCCAGGATGTATGTCCCTGGAACCGCTTCTCCACGCCCACACAAGAACCGGGATTTACAGCATTGCCGCAAATCCTGGAACTGTCCACCAAAGAATGGCGGGACATGAGCGAAGCGCAATTTAAAAAATGGTTTCGCGACTCCCCGTTGAAACGATCCAAATGGACCGGCATTCAGCGCAACCTGAAATTTTTACAAACGGATTAGAATCCCCAGCCAAGTTTTAGTGACAAAGCATTGAAACTATAGCTGTATTTCTCTTTTGACACCGGGCAGGGGGCAATGAGGCAGGGCATTGCATAAGTAGTTTCCTGGCTATGTGCTTTATTGTTATAACCCAGCTGGATCAGCAGGTTATCATTCTGCTTTCCGATATTGATCTTATATCCCAATCCCGCCGTCCAGAACAATCCGGGACTCATTTGTAATTCATACCCCCACCCATTAGTGAAATAATCCGGTTTCCCCCAGGGATAATTTATACCTGCTCCTGTAGTCAGAAATACCTGGCGACGCGGACTGGTGGTAAAATAGCGATTGGCAGAAACGAAAACCGGGATACTGCGCTGATAGTACCAGTCAATCCCGGCGCCAATACCGGTAAACCAGTTATTAAAAGCCACCCCGTTGACCGTTTGCAATTGCGGGGCATTATCGGAGCCCCCGATCAGCAGGCCAACGGTATTCTGCGTGGAAAACCGGGGTTTATTTTGAGCGTGCAGTCCGGCAGAGAAAATCATCATACAAAAAAGTACCGGGAAATAATAACGCATAAAATTATTTTTTAACAGTGATTTTACTCCGCAATACAGGACTTACCGGGTTACTGATATTATACTGGTAAAGACCTTCATCGGCTACCACCAGCAGGTTATCATTCCAGGCGATAGCATCATAGGTATTAATCCCGGTAATATGCTTTTTAAGTGACAGATTACCCGGTAAGGTTGCATCGTATATTTTAATACCGTCTCTTCCATCACAAATAAAAAGATAATTACCTGATTTCGTCAGCCCGTGCGGATTGGTCATGGCATAGGTTTTCAGCAGGAAGGGCGTGCTCATATTACTTACATCCACCACATCCAGCTGGTTGGCGGTGCCGGTACAGCTGGTGCCATCGCGCAGTGTAACATAAGCATATGCGCCGTCTGTTATAACGGGATCACAGGCACGTGCATGCGAAAACTGACTTTCCCTGACCGGTACAGCGGGGTTGGTG
This sequence comes from Chitinophagaceae bacterium, assembly GCA_035439525.1. Taxonomy (GTDB): domain Bacteria; phylum Bacteroidota; class Bacteroidia; order Chitinophagales; family Chitinophagaceae; genus JJ008. Next base: position 4,290 of record DAORKK010000115.1, on the reverse strand, counting down.
ATATCATAGATAAACATGCCATTGGAAGAACCAATAAAGAGTTTATTCCGGAAAGGATAAATAGTCTCAATATTCCATCCGACATTATTCGTGGCCGTTTTTTGCGGATCGGTGGGCTGATCAAGCTGATAACTCAGTAAATTATAAGTGTTCACACAATACATAAAATCGCCGACGATGGACATCCTGGCCATTGAACCGGCCACACCCATCGGGCTACGGACGCCCCCGTTCTGTGTGCTGGCTCCGCTTGATGAGCTGGCAAATACCATCATATCAGCTTTATAATACGTGAGAAAATCGCTATGATTCACCGTCGTGTCTTTCCGTATCCAGTCCACGATCACCCGGCTGCTGTCGCTGGTAAAACCGTACTCCGTATACCGGTAAGGAAACACATTGGGAATATATCGTACAAAACGGGCAGCCAGCGGATCGGTGATATCCACCACCACCATATCGGAATACAGATCCGCGTAAAGCGTGTTCCCTTTCACCGCAATATCCAGGTTACCGGGGATATTGATAAAGGCCTTACGTACCGGACTGGCCGGATTGCTGTTGTCAATAATATGCACCCCTTTATCCACTTCACTCAGGAAAATATAATTGCCATAGAGATAGATTTTGCCGGGATGCTCCACCTGTTGCGGGGCATTGGACCGGATATTGGCATATACGACCGACTTCTGTTCATAGACAGGGCGGGCAATGGTGTAGGTATACAGCATTTTATCTTTCAGACAGGACTGAAAAATAAATGCGGAAAATACAGTAAGGAGGAAAAATCTGATTCGCATATAAGGCAGTTTGGAAATTTGACAATACAAGTTGAAGGACCGTTGCATGGTTATTTTTTCAGCAGCCAGCGGAACTGTATTCCGTAGCTGCTCTGATGATTGAAATCCGGGGGATTCACTTTTTGTAACCGACTTAAATGATAGTTATAGTAAACCCCGGCGGTCAACGGATGCTTTGTCCGGGAAGCCAGTGTGGCGGTAAACCCTGTCTGGTACACCAGGCTGAATGAATTATACACTTTATTATCCCGGAAGAAAATACGCCCTGCCGGATCATAGACCAATGCCCGGCTGCCAAACAGGAAGGAGGGTACAAACCCGTTTTCCCATTCAATGGCGGGCCACTTCGATCCTTTATTCAGTTGCCAGTGCAACAACAAGGGCACCTGCAGGTAATAATAGCGGTTTACATAGTTTGCGCTGCTTCCGGAACGATAAAAGCCCTCTCTTGTATCGTTATTAAAGGGTGTACTGATCCGGCGCACGCTATCCACTTTCTCCCCTACCCGTTGTTTGCCTGAATAAAAGGCAAGATTGATACCGGTTGAAAAAGATGTCTTTTTACCAACCTTGCGTTTTACAAAAAGACCGGCATGAATGCCCGGGCCCCTGAGCGGCACGGAGTCGGCAAAACTCTGGTTATAGAAATTCCCACTTCCGTTTGACACACCTGATTGCAAGGCGTCAAAACTTTTTTCGCTGAATAAAGTCAAGCCTCCCTGGGTCAGCCTGGACTCTCCAAAAGCGAATACGATTCCGGTCTGCCATTTACTTTTTCTGGATTTCCGCAATGATGGCTTGGTTTGCTGCTTTTCATTCCCGACCGCCTGAACGGTATCTGCATGTTTAGCCGTATTAATAGCTGCAGGCAATGCAACGTCCAGCTTTGCTGTGACTGGAACAGGGGGTTCTGTATTATTTAAGGTCTCCGATGTGGAAGCAACAGGAAAATCGGTTGTACTCTTTTGAGTCGCAACCTGGCTATCATTATCCGGCAATAATGTAGTAACCTTATTTTTTGGTAAGGTCTGCTTCCTTGTTTTCTTTCCTGAACCAGCAGTGATTTGTTCTTTGGAAGTACGGTCTCTATCAACCGTTTTTTTATCCGCCTGTTTAAGGGAACTGATCTTAACCGGCAACGGAGCGTTTCTTCCGGTAGTTGTTTCTCCGCGATTGTTTTTTGACAAATCTTTTCCAACGGAGGGACTGCTTGTTGGGTCAGCTGCATTGATCTTTTGTTCCTTGTCACCCTTTGCAGGTAATGCTATTTCTTCCCTGGTTCCTTTAGTATTATTTTCTGTTGAACTGTTAACGGATGAGTTATTCCCTTCCTTTGTTAAGCTGAGTGCAGGCCGTTCATTGCTTTCCCAAAACCACCAACCACCGAGTCCTGCCATCAGCAATCCGGCCAGGCAAAACCAGAAGATCAGGATTCTTCTTCTTTTGCGTTCACGGATGCTGCGCTCCACTTCCACCCATACCGGTGCGGAAGGCGGAAGGCGGAACTCCTCCATCTTTTCCTGTACCCCTTTTTCAAATTCATTATCCCGCATAGTGGTCATTTTTAATCTGTGATTTTTTTTCAACCCAACTGATCAACAGGCTCCGGGCCCTGGCATATTGCGACCGGGAAGTACCATCCGAGATGCCCAGCATGGAGCCTATTTCCACATGGGTAAATCCTTCCACGGCATGCAGGTTGAAAATGGTCTGGTAACCCGTTGGGAGTTGCCGGATCAGCTCCGCCAGTTCCCGGGCCGTCATTTTGACTTCTGCATCATTTTCCACCACCGGATGAAGCGCGTCATTGTTGTCAAATGAAAGATCCGTACGATAGCGGCTGTGTTTTTTCAGAAAATTCAGGGCGGTAGTGACCATGATCCGCCGGATCCAGGCCCCGAGCGGCCCTTCAAACTGATAGGTATGCAGGAACCGGTATACTTTCACAAAGCCATCCTGTAACACATCTTCCGCATCGGCCAGCGATTTGGTATAGCGATAACAGACCCCCAGCATCTGCTCCGCAAAGCGGTCATACAGTTCTTTCTGGGCAGCTGGTTTGCCTTTAAGGCAGCTTTTTACCAATTGGCGTTCATCCATGTTTGTGTATACAGTATGACTGACACCGGGAAATGTCCGGTCGTTGCACAAGAACCCCCGATTTTAAAAATTGTTTTGTGCCAGGATGAAGCGGAGCTGGCGGGTAAACCCGGTCCAGACTTTTGCCGCATCGGGGTGTTTGTAATACCGGAAAAATAATTGACGGGTTTCGGGAAGATTCCGGCCAAAAGAAAAGTAGTTAACCACCAGGTTGAAGGCCATTTCCTTACGAAGTCCATCATCTTGTGCAATATCATCCTCCAGTGGCTGGTAGGGTTTTTCCCCCAGTTTTTCCAGGTTATCCCGGATCATTGCTTTAAGTTCAGGATCACCGGGCACTACCTGTAATTTTCCTTTCCTGTACCGCAGGGTAATACTGCTGTTATTCAATGGACCTTCATCTGAGGGATCCTCATAACCGCAGGCGAAACAGGTGAAAAAGTATCCGTATTGCTCATGGAAATCATAAATAAACGCCCTTTCTTTGTTGATAATGGTATTGCCGGCAAATAATTTCGCGACCTGCTGGTATTTATTCACCCCTGTATTTTTAAATAGATACAGTTCATCACAGCAATGGGCCCCGCCGGTATAATTATATACCAGTAGTTCCTTCCGGCCATCCATATCCAGATCGGACAATGCATAGTCTGCGTATTCCGTTTCGCCCAGTTCCGCGTTTCCCAGGCTTTTCAGAAATGCGGCGAGGGACTTTGTTTTTTTATCCATCAGCAGCAACATCAGTTTACCCGGCGTCCTGGTCTTCTCCCCTTCCTGGAAAAACAGGATCGTGGGATCGGTCGGCACATCCAGTGCACTGTCGCGGGCATACATTACCGAATCCGTTTCCACCTGTGCAGCCAGCTGACCGTGGCCGAACAGGAAAAAGAGCGAAAAACATATTGAAAGAAACGGGATGCGCATACGTGCTGTTTGTATAAAGATAAAAAAAAGGCTGCCAAATGAATGGCAACCTTTAAACGTGTCTGCTGTATGACTCGTCTGCTGTCTTTAATACGCTTAAAATGCGGGATCCGTCGGGGTATTCGGGTTATTATCCCTTTCCCTTAGCGGATAAGGCATCAGGTTTCTTCTCCGTTCTGCATTCGGGCGGCCGAAGCGACGCATATCTTCCAGTTTGTGACCGGACATATACAATTCGATGCTGCGGTGCTTATAAATGGAATCCAGCAATTGCGCCTGGGTAAATGAACCGGTAATAGTGGACAGACCTGCACCTACGGCAAACGGATCGGCAGCGGGTAACTTGGTCACCACTTTATTCAGTTCTACGAGTGAATTCGTCAGATCAGGCGATGTGGCCCGCGCAAAACACTCCGCTTTGATCAGCATGATCTCACCCGGCAGGTAAACCGGGAAGGCAGTTCCG
>DAORKK010000114.1:0-10339 GCA_035439525.1 Chitinophagaceae bacterium | reverse complement strand
AAGTGGCCTTCATGCCCTGGAAAGGTTACAACTTCGAGGATGCGATCGTGATCAGCGAAAGAGTGGTGAAAGAAGATATGTTTACTTCCGTTCACATTTCCGAATATGAACTGGAAGTGCGTGATACCAAACTCGGAGAGGAAGAACTGACTCCGGATATTCCCAACGTTTCAGAAGAAGCCACCAAGGATCTTGATGAAAATGGTATTATCCGTATTGGTGCCCAGGTAAAAGAAGGAGATATCCTGATCGGAAAGATCACACCTAAAGGTGAAAGTGATCCGACTCCGGAAGAGAAGTTGCTTCGTGCCATCTTCGGTGATAAAGCCGGTGATGCGAAGGATGCTTCCCTGAAAGCACCGAATGGTGTGGAAGGGGTGGTGATCGGTAAGAAATTATTCCAGCGCGCCAAGAAAGATAAGAATGCCAAAGTAAGGGAGAAAGCGGCTATTGAGAAACTGGAAAAGATCCACGAGAAGAATGAGACAGACCTGATGGAGGTCCTGCTGGAAAAACTGTCCACCCTGCTGAAAGATCATGTATCGGCCAGTGTGAGCAATAACTTCGGCGAAGTACAGATCGGTAAGGGCGCCAAGTTCACGGAGAAAAACCTGCGCGGACTGGATTATGCAAATATCAATCCGCTGGGCTGGACCGGTGATAAGAAAGTGGATGATCAGATCAATATTCTGCTTCACAACTACAATATCAAGTTTAACGAAGAACTGGGACGTTACAAACGTGAGAAGTTCAACATCAGCATTGGTGACGAATTACCAGCCGGTGTACTGAAACTCGCGAAAGTATACCTCGCGGTGAAACGTAAACTGAAAGTGGGTGATAAGATGGCGGGACGTCACGGTAACAAAGGGATCGTGGCCAAGATTGTTCGTCACGAAGACATGCCGTTCCTGGAAGACGGAACACCGGTGGATGTGGTACTGAACCCGCTGGGGGTACCAAGCCGTATGAACCTCGGACAGATCTATGAAACGATCCTTGGCTGGACCGGTGAGAAACTGGGACTGAAATTCGCCACACCGATCTTTGATGGTGCTTCCGTGGATGAGATCGCTTCATACTGTAAGGATGCCAATATCCCGATGTATGGTCACACCTATCTGTATGATGGAGAGACCGGGGAGCGTTTCCACCAGAAAGCAACCGTGGGTATCATCTATGTGATCAAACTTCACCACATGGTGGATGATAAGATGCACGCCCGTTCAATCGGACCATACAGTCTTATTACCCAGCAGCCGCTCGGTGGTAAAGCCCAGTTTGGTGGTCAGCGTTTCGGGGAAATGGAGGTGTGGGCCCTCGAAGCCTACGGTGCGTCCAACATCCTGCAGGAACTGCTTACGATCAAATCGGATGATATCATCGGACGTGCGAAGACGTATGAGTCGATCGTAAAAGGAGAGAACGTTCCGAGAGCCGGAGTACCTGAATCTTTCAATGTATTGGTACATGAATTGAGAGGACTGGGGCTGGATCTCAAATTTGAATAAGCTTAGAGCAAGCTATGAGTTTCGAGCGATGAGCTGCGAGCTCCTTATTGGAAATGACATTAAATAATTAGAGGCGGGCTCGCTGCTCGCCGCTAACAGCTAAAAGCTAAATAAATTATGGCTATCAGAAAAGAAAATCGTCCCAAAGCGGCTTTTTCAAAAATCACCATCGGCCTGGCATCTCCGGATACCATCCTCGAAAGAAGCTATGGTGAAATCTTAAAGCCCGAAACGATCAACTACCGTACTTACAAACCGGAAAGAGATGGTTTGTTCTGCGAAAGAATCTTCGGTCCCGTAAAGGATTATGAATGTGCCTGCGGTAAGTACAAACGTATCCGTTATAAAGGCATTGTCTGCGACCGTTGCGGTGTGGAAGTAACTGAGAAGAAAGTACGTCGCGAAAGAATGGGACATATCAAACTGGTAGTACCTGTAGTGCATATCTGGTATTTCAAATCACTCCCGAATAAGATCGGTTACCTGCTGGGTGTAAGTTCCAAGAAACTCGAGACGATCGTTTATTACGAGCGTTTTGTGGTAATTCAGCCGGGTATCCGTACGGATAAGGGCCAGAATATGGGTGACCTGCTGACTGAAGAGGAATACCTGGATATCCTGGACACATTACCGAAGGATAACCAATACCTCCCGGATGATGATCCCAATAAGTTCATCGCCAAGATGGGTGCGGAAGCCGTGCATGATATGCTGGCCCGTATCGATCTCGATCAGTTATCATTTGACCTGCGGAATGCCGCTGCCACTGAAACATCCCAGCAACGTAAGGCCGATGCGCTGAAACGGCTGAGTGTGGTGGAAGCTTTCCGTGATGCCAATACAAGAATTAATAACCGTCCGGAGTGGATGGTGATGCAATACATCCCGGTGATTCCTCCGGAACTGCGTCCCCTCGTTCCCCTGGATGGTGGCCGTTTTGCTTCTTCTGACCTGAATGACCTGTATCGCCGGGTAATCATCCGGAATAACCGTCTGAAAAGGTTATTGGAGATCAAAGCCCCTGAAGTGATCCTGCGTAACGAAAAACGTATGCTGCAGGAAGCGGTGGATTCACTGTTTGACAACAGCCGTAAGTCTAATGCCGTTAAAGCAGAAGGCGGACGTGCACTGAAATCACTGAGTGACGTGCTGAAGGGTAAACAAGGACGTTTCCGTCAGAACCTGCTCGGTAAACGGGTAGACTATTCCGGTCGTTCTGTTATCGTGGTAGGCCCTGAACTGAAATTACATGAGTGCGGTCTTCCGAAAGATATGGCGGCTGAATTGTTCAAACCGTTTATCATCCGCAAATTAATTGAAAGAGGTATCGTTAAAACCGTGAAGTCTGCCCGTAAACTGGTGGATAAGAAGGAAGCGGTGGTATGGGATATCCTTGAAAATATTCTGAAAGGTCACCCGGTTATGCTGAACCGTGCCCCGACGCTGCACCGGTTGTCAATCCAGGCCTTCCAGCCCAAACTGATTGAAGGTAAAGCGATCCAGCTGCACCCGCTCGTAACGTCCGCGTTCAACGCCGACTTCGATGGTGACCAGATGGCGGTACACGTGCCCCTGAGCCATGCCGCGATCCTGGAAGCCCAACTGCTGATGCTGGCTTCTCATAACATCCTCAACCCGCAGAATGGTACACCGATCACCCTGCCTTCACAGGACATGGTACTCGGTCTGTATTACATCACTAAAGGAAAGAAAACCACCGATACTGAAACCGTTCGCGGTCAGGGTAAGATTTTCTACTCTGCGGAAGAAGTGATCATTGCACACAACGAAAAAGTAGTGGACCTGCATGCCTGGATCAAGGTGAAAGCCAATATCCGGAATTCAGATGGTCTGCTCGAACATAAGCTGATCGAAACCACGGTAGGCCGTGTACTGTTTAACCAGCACGTACCTGCCGAAGTTGGGTTTGTAAATGCCCTGCTGACAAAGAAGAACCTGCGTGAGATCATTGGTGATATCATCAAGATCACCAACGTTCCGAAAACGGCCAAGTTCCTCGATGATATCAAGCAGCTTGGATTCCGTACCGCCTTCCAGGGTGGACTTTCCTTCAACATCAACGACCTGATCATTCCGGATGAGAAAGAAGAAATGCTGGATAACGCGAAAGGGGAAGTGGATGAAGTATGGGACAGCTACAACATGGGTCTGATCACGAACAACGAACGATACAACCAGATCGTGGATATCTGGAGCCGTGTGGATACACGTATCACAGAAACACTGATCCGTGAACTGGCGAATGACAAACAGGGATTCAACTCTGTATACATGATGCTGGATTCCGGAGCCCGTGGTTCCAAGCAGCAGATCAAACAGCTGGCTGGTATCCGGGGTCTGATGGCCAAACCAAGGAAGTCTGGCTCTACCGGTTCCGAGATCATCGAGAACCCGATCCTTTCCAACTTTAAAGGCGGTTTGAACGTATTGGATTACTTTATCTCCACCCACGGTGCCCGTAAGGGTCTGGCGGATACGGCCCTTAAAACAGCCGATGCCGGTTACCTGACCCGTCGTCTCGTGGACGTAGCCCAGGATGTGGTGATTACGGAAGAAGATTGTGGTACCCTGCGCGGTATTGCCACTTCAGCTTTGAAAGATAATGAAGATGTGATCGAACCGTTGAGTGACAGGTTAGCCGGACGTACCTCATTGCATGATGTGTACGATCCAGTGAATGATAACCTGATTGTATCTGGCGGAGATGAGATCACCATTGATATTGCCCGCAAAATCGAAGATGCCGGTATTGAAACGGTAGAGATCCGTTCTGTACTGACCTGTGAGAGCAAGCGTGGCGTGTGCGTGAAATGTTATGGTAAGAACCTGGCTTCCGGAAATATTGCCCAGAAGGGTGATGCAGTCGGAATCATCGCGGCCCAGTCCATCGGTGAACCAGGTACCCAGCTGACCCTGCGTACCTTCCACGTGGGTGGTGTGGCAGGATCTGCTTCAGTAGAGTCTACCTTACTCGCTAAATTCGATGGTACGATCCAGTTTGATGGGCTGCGTACTGTAATTGTGGAGAATAATGAAGGTGCCAAAAATCAGGTGGTAATCGGTCGTACCGGTGAGGTGCGTATCATTGATACAAAGAATGACCGTCTGCTGATCACCAACAATATCCCTTACGGTGCCACCCTGAATGTAAAGGATGGCCAGCATGTCAGCAAAGGTGATATTCTCTGCACATGGGATCCGTTCAACAACGTTATCATGGCCGAGATCAATGGTACGGTGAAATTTGAAAATGTACTGGATGGTATCACATACCGTGAAGAGTCAGACGAACAAACCGGACACCGTGAGAAAGTGGTTATTGAAACACGTGATAAAACAAAGATCCCTTCAATCGTAGTTGAAGGAAAAGATAAGAAATCGTATAACCTGCCCACCGGAAGCCATATCATCATCGATGAGGCCGAGGAGGTGAAAGCCGGACAGGTAATTGTGAAGATCCCGCGTATCCTCGGTAAGCTGAGGGATATCACCGGAGGTCTGCCCCGTGTAACTGAACTGTTTGAGGCCCGTAACCCGAGCAATCCTGCCGTGGTATCGGAGATTGACGGTGTGGTGGTTATGGGTGCGATCAAACGTGGTAACCGTGAGATCATCATTGAAGCCAAAGATGGTGTACAGAAAAAGTACCTGGTTCCGCTGACCCGCCAGATCCTGGCGCAGGACGGTGACTTTGTAAAAGCCGGTGCCTCATTGAGTGACGGACAAACTGCACCATTCGATATTCTTTCTATTAAAGGTCCGTTCGCTGTACAGGAATACGTCGTGAACGAGATCCAGGAAGTATATCGTTTACAGGGTGTGCGGATCAATGACAAACACATTGAAGTAATCGTTCGCCAGATGATGCGTAAGGTGAACATCGTGGATCCGGGAGATACCCGCTTCCTGGAAGATGACCTGACCGATAAGTTTGACTTCGTGGAAGAGAATGATTACATCTTTGATAAAAAAGTGGTTACGGAGATCGGAGACAGTGCTCACCTGCGTGCCGGACAGATTGTTAGTCTGCGTGAAGTGAGGGAAGAAAATTCCATCCTTCGCCGGAGTGATAAGAAACTGGTGGAATACCGGGATGCCAAACCAGCAACGTCTTCGCCGACCTTGCTGGGTATTACCAAGGCTTCACTGGGTGTACCGAGCTGGATTTCTGCCGCCTCCTTCCAGGAAACGACCAAGGTTCTTTCTTCAGCCGCTATCAACGGTAAAACCGATTCCATGCTGGGTCTGAAAGAGAATGTCATCACGGGTCATCCGATCCCTGCCGGTACCGGACTCCGCGAGTTTGAAAACATGATTGTGGGCAGCAAAGAGGAGTATGAACTGCTCCAGACCACCCGCGAAGCCATGTCTTTCGACGAGGAAGAGTAAGACTGTTCGTATAATTGATTCATATTAAGGAGTAAGTTATCTTACTCCTTTTTTTCTAAAACCGGGTCCTGTTAAGGCTTTCATAAAGTAGCTGATTCCTTATATTTGCCCGCTTATTCGTAGTTATTTTGTAAAATGAACTGGATGAAAAATGGTTTGCTGATATGGAATCTGGCCCTGACACTGGGTTGTGGCTATTTGTTTTTTGCACATTTCACGGGCAAAAAACCGGGTGCTTCAAGCAAAGGTGCCAGCCGTGACGGACAGTCCGGCACGGCAGAAAAAGGGGCGTTTAAAATCGCTTATTTTGAGATGGACTCACTGGCTGCCAATTTCGATATGGTCAGGGAACTGAAGTCAGAAATGCTGAAGCGGGAGGAATCCATAAACGGGGAGATTGAACGGATGTCAAAAAGTCTTCAGCAGAAATTCAATTATTATCAGCAACAGGCTACATCAGGTGCACTCGACGAGGCGCAATCCGAAGCTGCCAGCCAGGAAATGAAGAACCTGGACAATGAGATTAAGAACAGGAAACAGACGCTTGATTCAGAGTACAGCGATTTTGTAATGCGTCGGCAGAATGAGATCAAAACAAAAATTGAATCCTTCCTGAAGGAGTACAATAAAGAAAAGGACTACTCTTATATTGTTTCTTACGAACAGGGGCTCTTCTATTACCGGGATACGGCGTATAACATTACGGCTGATGTGATAAAAGGGCTGAATGCCAGTTACAAGACCAAAAAGAATTAAAACAGGAAGCCCCGTCAGGGGCTTTTTTGTATCCTTTTTTTCAACAGAAATATTGCGTTATTTTGGGGCATGGTAGATTTCAAAAAACTCTTTACGGGCTTTTCTTCCCTGCGGGTGGGTATTATTGGCGATGTGATGCTCGATACCTATATGTGGGGTAAGGTGGACCGGATATCTCCTGAAGCACCGGTTCCGGTTGTTACCTTACAAAACAAGGAATACCGGATCGGTGGCGCCGGCAATGTGGCACTAAACTGCCGTTCCCTTGATGCGCAGGCCACGTTGCTGACCGTTACCGGTGATGATACGGATGCACAGGTGCTGCGGGGCTTATTTGAGCAACAAGGAATTGATACCTCTTATATGTTGTCCAGTGCCGGGCGAATTACCACCAATAAGATGAGGATCATCAGCCGCAGTCAGCAGATGATGCGCCTTGATGCGGAAGTGACCCGGGACCTGGATGCAGCAGAGGAAGCTCAATTTCTGGAACAGGTTGCCCGGTACATTGACAAGCAGCAGCCACAGGTAATTATACTGGAAGACTATAACAAAGGGGTGCTTACGGCCAGGGTGATCAGGCAGGTCATTGACTGGTGTAAGGAAAAAAATATCATTGTTACCGTGGATCCCAAACGCCGTAATTTCTTTGCTTATTCCGGGGTCGATATTTTTAAGCCAAACCTGAAAGAGGTCAAGGAAGCCCTGAATATTACAACAGAAGGCGCTGGTGAAAAAGTGATGCAGTCCATCCACCAGGAACTCAGTCAGCAATTGAAACATGCTATTTCTTTCATTACGCTCTCTGAAAAAGGCGTGTTTTACCAGCAAGGAAATAACAGTTGTATCATACCATCCCATATCCGTAACATCGCCGATGTATCCGGTGCCGGGGATACCGTCATCGCTGTGGCTTCATTGGTCTATGCGGCCACGAAAGATGTAAATCTGATGGCAGAAACCGCCAATATTGCCGGCGGATTGGTCTGTGAAGAAGTGGGCACTGCAGCGATCAACCGGGAAAAGCTGTTACAGGAGTGTGAACTGCTGCTGAATTAGTTTTTCTGTTTATTCATTTCTTCAGTTGTCTTTTTCAGTAAAGCCTCAAAGTTCATCAGCAATTCAAAGGCAAGTTTGGCAAGAACAAAAATCAGGATAAACACTTTGCCTGCCCCCAGACTGAGAAACATACTTCCAAGTATCACGGTAAACTGCTGCACGAAGATTCTTCCATAAGGCATAAACATGATCAGCATCATCGGTTGTCTCTTATAGTCCCCGTTAAGCAGAAAGGGGATAAAGCTCTTTGCTAAATAGCCGATGATAAAAGCCAGCAACATATAGCCGATCTCTGTAGTAATATATTTATACCAGTTAAAGAAGAAATGAAACATACCACTTCCGGGTGGACCTATTTTGGCGGTCTCGGCGAAAATGGAAGTCTGCACCAGGGCAAAAAGCCCAAAATGCACGATAAAGAAAAAGATGAAAAAGAAGCCACTCATTTTTGTGACGGTTCCGTTATTACTCCAGTCATCCTTTCCTTTGGCGATCGTGCAAACCAGGAGTTTTAACACCGTCATGATGCCCACGATCATGGTTTCCATGGCATAAACCGTAAAGGCTTCTACCGGCGGCCAGCCCAGGAACCATACCCCATATACCGGCAGTAAGTTGGCGGCAATGATAAAAATATCCGATTGAGTCAGTTTTCTCGTGAACATGTTGTCAGGTGTTTCGGATACAAAATACCTAATTTCGTCAGTAATTAAAATACCCAATACCACGTATGTCTACGTATGCTATTGTTATCCATGGAGGAGCCGGAACCATCCTTCCCGCTGCCATGACCAATGAACTGGAGCGGTCTTATAAAACAGCCCTGCAGGAAGCTATGGATGCCGGATTCAGCTGCCTGTCTGCAGGGGGAACTTCCGTTGAAGCCGTAAAAGCGGCGGTGATGTCTCTGGAGGATTGTATTTTATTCAATGCAGGCCGGGGAGCGGTTTTTGCTAAAGACGGCAGCCAGGAAATGGATGCGTCCATTATGGATGGATCAAACCGGATGGCCGGTGCAGTAGCGGCTGTACGGAATATCCGGAACCCGGTGGAGCTGGCTTATACAGTGATGACTCAAAGTCAGCACGTGATGCTCAATGGAAAAGGAGCACAGGAGTTTGCCAGGGTGCATGGATTGAAAACAGAGCCAGATGACTATTTTTATTCTGACTTCAGGTATAAACAATGGCAACAAATGCAGGATACCGATGCCACTGCACTGGATCATTCTGTATCTGTTGCGGACAGTTCAGGTGTTTCGGAAGGGAAAAAATTCGGTACGGTGGGGGCGGTTGCGGTGGATCAATATGGAAATATTGCGGCTGCTACCAGTACAGGCGGTATGACTAATAAACAATGGGGACGGGTGGGCGATAGTCCGATCATCGGTGCAGGAACGTATGCCAATAATACAACCTGTGCCATTAGTTGCACCGGACACGGAGAACCCTTTATCCGGGCCGTCACCGCCTATGATGTGAGTTGCCTGATGGAGTACAAAGGCCTTTCGTTACAGGAAGCCATGCATATCGTGGTACATGATAAATTACTGAAGATTGATGGCGAAGGCGGGATGATCGGGGTGGATGCGTCTGGTAACACGGCCATGGTATTTAACAGTGAAGGCATGTACCGTGGACGTAGAAATAGTGAGGGGTTGAATGAAACATTAATCTATAAATTATAATTCACCGGTTTCCCTACATTTGCGCCCATGAAAAAATATGCAATCATTGTTGCCGGCGGTTCGGGTACACGGATGGGAGGGTATCTTCCCAAGCAGTTTATGCTGCTCCGGGACAAGCCGGTGCTTTATTATACACTGAAAACATTTATTGAATCCTACGAAGATCTGCAGGTAATCCTGGTACTGCCCATGGATTATACGGATATGGGACAGGAGATCATTGACGCTTTTTTTGATAAAGACCGTATCCGCATCACCGCGGGAGGTGATACCCGTTTTCAGTCTGTGAAGAACGGACTGGCCCTGGTGGAAGAAGAGTCCGTAGTATTTGTACATGACGGAGTCCGTTGTCTGCTGACATCAGAACTTATTCATCGTTGTTACGCAATGGCGGTAGAGACCGGTACGGCGATCCCGGCAATCCCATCCAAAGACAGTATCCGCCTGATCACTGATGAGGGGAATGCCGCGTTTGACCGCAACCGGGTGATGCTGATCCAGACACCCCAGACTTTTCACAGTAAGATCATCGTGCCGGCCTTCCAGATCGATTACAAGGATAAATTCACCGATGAAGCTACCGTGGCAGAAGCCTATGGTATGAAAGTGTCATTGGTGGAAGGAGAGGAAACAAATATCAAGATCACCCGCCCGGTAGACCTGTTGCTGGCCGAACAGATACTGGCAGAACGGGAAGCCTGATCTATTTTTTCAACCATTTAAGGTAAAAGGGAAGCCGGTTGATCTTCAACGCCGGGTAGATTTCCTGTATGGCGCCGAAGCTGCTGTAGAAGAAGGCCAGGTTGCGGATATCCGATCCTTCAAAATCAAGGAGCAGGTCTTGCCCGGCATAATCGGCAATAAACGCGTCGATCAGTGCATGCGAAGCCCCGATCGTTTTTCCGTTCGGATGATT
>DAORKK010000113.1:0-10352 GCA_035439525.1 Chitinophagaceae bacterium | reverse complement strand
GTAGCCATTGTAGCGGGACTACTGTTAGGCATGTCTCCTGCTGACCTGGTTAAATCGATTGAAAAAGGAGCAGGCAGCACCTTAGGTGGTCTGGCACTGATCCTTTGCCTTGGCGCGGTACTGGGGAAAATTCTGGAAGCCAGCGGGGCCGCTGAAAAAATCGCATTGACCCTGATACAACTATTTGGTGAAAAATATATCCAATGGGCCATCCTGCTCACGGGTTTCCTGATCGGCATTCCGCTCTACTATAATGCCGGCTTTGTCATTCTGGTACCACTGGTATTTATGCTGGCAAGAAAAACAGGTCTTCCCCTTTTATACATCGCTATACCCATGGCAGCTTCCTTAAGTACCACCCATTGTTTCCTGCCACCTCATCCCGGACCGGTCGTACTCGTCAATGCCTTTAAAGCCAATACCGGAGTTGTCTTGTTATACGGAATCATGATCGCTATTCCGGCGGTCATACTGGCCGGTCCCTTCCTGGGTAAATGGTTTAAGCAGGGAAAAACGATGGTGGCCGAAAAAAATGAAATGGACGCTATCAACAAGGTGGAGCTTCCAGCCGCTCTTCCCTCCTTTTCTATAGCGCTTTTACCGGTATTTTTAATTACACTTTCGGTAACCGGGCAGCATTTTTTGCAAGAGGGGGTATTGAAAACAACCTTAGTTTTTTTAGGTGATTCAACTATTGCATTGCTGCTGGCTGTTTTATCGGCCCTGTTTGTGTTTGGGTTCCATCAGAAAATCAGTATGGTCACCCAGATGAAATGGGTCAGTGATGGAATATCCGGCATTGCCATGATCTTGCTGATCATCACAGCAGGTGGGGTGTTTAAACAGGTATTGCAGGACAGTGGCACGGGTGATTATATCGCTTCATTCAGCAGCCGCTGGAATATGCCACCACTCCTGTTTGCATGGGTGATAACGGCCTTGTTACGGGTGACCATCGGTTCAGCCACCGTAGCCGGCATTACCGCAGCTGGTATAGTATCGCCCCTGCTGGCTACCGGATCGGTGTCACCGGAACTGATGGTGCTGGCAGTTGGCAGCGGCAGTGTATTTGGTTCACATATCAATGATTCCGGCTTCTGGATGTTTAAGGAATTTTTTGGCCTGACCTTAAAACAAACATTTTTATCCTGGACACTGATGGAAACGATAATTTCGCTTGCCGGTTTGGCCGGAGTACTGATCATCAATCAATTTTTATAACGAAATAACAAAGTTTTATGTCGATTGCAAAAGCATACGCTGCACAGGATAAAACCAGTCCGTTAGCTCCCTGGCAGTTTGAAAGAAGAAATCCCGGTCCGCATGATGTAGAAATCGATATTCATTTTTGCGGAGTTTGTCACAGTGACCTGCACCAGGTGAGAGATGAATGGGGTGGTTCTATTTATCCAATGGTACCCGGACATGAAATCGTCGGAAAAGTAGCTGCCGTTGGAACAGCAGTCACTAAGTTCAAAGTGGGAGACATTGCAGCGGTCGGGGTAATGGTAGATAGCTGCCGTACCTGTAAGAACTGTGAGAAACAAATGGAGCAATACTGTGTGGAAGGCATGACCGGTACTTACAATGGTTACGAACGGGATAAAAAAACAATGACCCAGGGTGGATATTCCTCGGCCATAGTAACAGATGAACGTTGGGTATATCATGTATCCGACAAACTCGATATGGCAGCCACGGCGCCTTTGCTTTGTGCAGGTATCACCACCTATTCTCCACTTCGGTTTGCCGGCGTTACCAAAGGAATGAAAGTGGGTATTATCGGTCTGGGCGGTTTAGGTCATATGGGCGTGAAATTCGCGGTTTCATTTGGAGCAGAAGTGACCCTCATCAGTACTTCTCCATCCAAACAAAAGGATGCGGAGCGTTTGGGTGCTCATCATTTCCTTTTAAGTACGGATCAAGAAGCCATGAAGAAATTTCAGGGCTATTTTGATGTATTACTGGATTGCGTTTCTGCCAATCATGATTATGCCATGTATTTAAACCTGCTGGATCTTGAGGGCAAACTGCTTTCAGTAGGCCTCCCATCTGAAAATCCAGAAGTCAGTCCTTTTGCCCTGATCACCAACCGTCGCAGCATCACCGGCTCCATGATCGGCGGTACCGCGGAGACACAGGAAATGCTGGATTACTGCGCCGCGCATAATATAGTTTCCGATGTGGAAGTAATTCCGGTACAAAAAGTGAACGATGCGTATGAACGGATGTTGAAAAATGACGTACGGTATCGCTTTGTACTGGATATGAAAACACTGTGAAATGAAAATTACCTTATTTAATTTTGATTAATCTACAGATTGAAAAGTAATGCCCGGATAGTTATTCCGGGCATTTCTATTTTTTTTCATCAATAAATCATTCTACTCCTTTACAATACGCAGGTTTTTGTTTGTCGTTTTGTTCCTCCGGTCTATAACCCGAGCAATATACATTCCAGGTTTCAGCCACGCAAGATCCAGTAATTCACCTGGCATAACCTGTTCCCAGGTCCGGAGCAGCCGGCCAGTATTATCAAATAAGTCAATGGTATATGCTTCGTTACTCTTACTGGAATATAACCGAATGGAATTACCCGCCGGATTTGGTCCCAGCTGAATGCTGCTTTTTTCATCCACAAACACTTTATCCATATTCGAGTATTTCCGCTGCCCTGAATGTAAAATCATGGCCACCCGGTAAAAATTATATCCGCCAGTATAGTCAGTATGATTGAAAGAGTAAGCTTTCGTCAGCTCTGTTACGGATTTCAGTATCGCCCAGGAAGAGCCATCCTTACTGTATTCCAGTTCATAGCTTTTCACGCCCCCCTCTTCCTTGTTTTGCCATTTAATATTGATTTCTGTGTTTTTAAACAAAGCCTCCAACGAAACATCATTCTCTGAAAGTACATAATAAGGAATGGCACAGGAAGTCAGATCATCCCCGTAACCGTTCGGCAATGTGCCGATATTGGTAAGCGGCAGAGACGGCTCAATCATTTCATACAACTGGTTATTACCGGCCACTCCGGGAGGCGTAGTATAAGAACCTGTTGACAGAAACAGTTTTCCCTCCGAATTAAAAGCGATTCCGGTAATACTTACCCCTGCCGGAGTCGGCCGCAAAGACAAAATCGTATCCACGACTAAGCTGTCAACAGGTATTACCGGCAATGGCCCCCTGATCCTGTACAATGCATAATTGACCGCATTGGAAGTCACCACCCACAGATTGCCACTTCCATCAAAAGCCATATCGCCGGAATTGACCGACTTGAATTCAGTTACAATGTGATTCGTGACATCTTTGAATTTCTGTGTAATCAGTGTCCAGCTGTTTGTTCCAACATTATAATAGAAAAAAGCCGGATTGGTGCTTGGAAAGCCCTGAGCAGTAGTAGCTCCCGGATAAATAGTATAATAAGCAAACCCATCAGCGGTCATAGCACCTGACCTGATTTTTTGTGCGATTGGAATTGCAGGTACGGGTATGGCAAGGGGTACTTTTGAACCCGTCAGTGGATCATAGGAAACAAACTCCGTTGTCCCTGAACCGCATTGATTAAAAAAATAGAACTTATTGGAAACTGAACAAAAAGCCAGGCCATTTGCATTTGCAGATCCCGATGCAGGGCTTCCGATTGTTACAGCCCCGGCATTATGAACATTTATACTTACAATCTGTCCTGATCCACTGCCAGTGATTGAATTAAGCCCATACAGGGAGTCTGTATTATTCAGGCAAATTTGTGCATTTATGTAAACCCCGCTAAGCTGCAGGGCACAAACAAACACAATGCGGATATAAATTGATTTCATAGGAGGATATTATTCACTGATCTATTCAACGCTTTTGCTTTAAAAAGTTATTTACTACCCATTATTGCACCAGCACAGTCTGTGATTTTCTTATACCGGGAGATTCCATCATCAGGATATAAACTCCCTTAGGCAAATCAGGCAATTCCATTGTACCGGCAAACTGATTTTCATTCCCTACAACAATTTTTTTGCTCACCTGTATTATACCTGCAGGATTAAACATCTTAACAACATACTCGCCTTTGGGCAGGCCTGTCGCGGATATGCTTAACTGCTGATTTAATACAGGGTTGGGAAGTGCCTGAAAAGAAGACATTTGGCTGGTACTGATAAAGACAACAGGACTTAGCGTCGTTCTTTCATTTAAACTGACAGCTTTGATTCTGTAATACAATTTGTTGCCGGATGCTGTATAATCAGTAACATTGTATTTTCCAGACCGATCAGAAGCAATTGCAGCAATATCAGTAAAATCAGTTCCATTCAGCGATCGTTGAACTTCATACGTGCGCACTTCAGTATCATCATTATTCTCCCAGCTCAGGAACACATCAGTACCGGATTTTCTGGCAGAAAAACTGGCAAACCGTACCGGTAATGTAACCAGTGAAAACGGGAACTCCATTACGGAAGCTGCCATCAATATAGCTCCATAGCCATGAGGATGGGCGGTACCCGGACAATCAACCGGTTGCAGACTCACCTGAACATAATTGGCCGCCGACGTCTGTACACTCATAGCTGGTGCGAAATCATTGATCCGGGGATATCCGTCTGAATACACGTCAATTTTAAGGTTAGCCGTATTCTTGAGATAGTTCCAGCCATTTTGTGCTACTGGCAGAAAGCTGTTACTGATCCACCCACTATCTACAGCCGTTTTAATGGTATATACAAACATGGCACTGCCTGAAGTTTCCAGGTAATTTCCTGCAAGTCCTGTGCCTCTGTCCACTACCTGATACCATAAACCTGTCGCCGGATCCTGATAATTCTGAATACCTGTTGCCAGATTGGTGAGTGCTGTCAATAACTGGCCACGTTTGGGATGAGATGCAGGAACAGATTTCAGAATATCCACCAGCGCCATACAATACCAGCCCATCCCCCGGGACCATACTTCAGATGAGTTTCCGGTTGTTGCATTTGCCCATGCCTGAGTTTTAGTGGGGTTCCAGGCGTGCTTAATCAGCTTTTTGGTGTTATCGTATAATTGATTGTAAATAAACAGCGTCTGATTCACCGCTGTATCAATGGCGGCGTTATCACTGAACATCTTACCATATTTAGCAAGAAAAGGGTGGAGCATATAAATTCCGTCAATCAGGATTATATCATTATAAGATCCATTATTCTTGTGCCAGAAAATATTACCAGTTGCTGTTTTAGGGTAAGTGGCAGATGCCCCGACATATATATTCCGTAAAGTAGTGGCGGCTGTCTGATATTTTGCTAATCCGGTTTTCTCATATAAAAAAAGACAGGAAATCCCTGGATGCGTACGATCAAGACTGTTAACTGTTGCAGAGATAACGCCGGAAGCATTTACATATGCATCTACATACGACTTAATATAATTCAGGTATTTTACAGAATCAGTAACATTGTTATACACTTTCTCCATCCCATGGGTGATAATGGTATTGGAATATTCCCAGCCCTTTGAGGTCAACGCATTAATAGTGGGAGAGTAACGGTGGATCATGGCGTTTGAAAACCGGACAGACCAGGTATCATTGACTGTCTGACTTTTTACCATAATCGTACACAAAAAAGAAAGAACGAGGAGATAGCACTTCATGAAGGTTCGGGTTGTGTGGTTTTAAATGGATATCTGATAACATTCCTGATCTACAAAATTGTAACCGATTGCATAAACCAGGATAGCTACAAAGAAAAGCAGAAAGTTTAGAATTATCAATGAATATCCCCTATTACTACATAAGTATTTAACCTTAGTGTAATTACTATAGTATACCAGGAATAAACAGGTGATTGCAAATCATATAATTAAAAAGCAGGCACCTGATATTCCAACATGTTATATTTAAAAATATTAACTTATAGAGAAAACACCCGGCCGACAATTTGAATACTTAAAAATGTTTACCCCCACTTGAGCCAACATTGGCTTTCAATAAAGGCTTACTCCAGATGAAAGCCTCTTGCAAACCGGCGTTTTTGAACTAACCTGGAAAGGCGGTAAAAGAAAATGACCAGGGTAAGTGAAATTGTGCCCAATAAAAACTGTGCATTTTCCAGTACTTCTCCTGCAATACTTAAAAGCAGCACCAGTAATTGCAAGATCAGCAAAGCACTTACTAAATGGCAGAAGCAGACATGATGCAGGGTTGTTCTTTTCATAATAAATCTTTTAAAGATGAATAAATGAAAATCTGCCTTAACAAATGATTGGAATAACAGTAAACCCTATTCCGTTACTGGGTAAGAATTTATACGAAAGCCATGTATCTACCAGAAGACAAAGATGTAGTTGTAATAAAAAGAAAAGCAAAAAAAACCATACATCAGCTTTTCTTAATGAATTTATGTAAAAATTTAATTAATAGCATTACCTGTTTATCAACATTGAACCTCCATCATAAAACCACCTGATAATTCTGAATATACACTTAACGAATTAATGTAATCAACCCTCGCATAGTATTGTTTATTCCCCTGATTGTATAGGAAGCATAATAAACAAAGACTCCGCTATCGACCCGTTTTCCACCAAATGTTCCATCCCATCCATTCCGGATATCCGAACCGGAGTAAACCAACTGGCCCCAACGGTTATAGACCCGCATCGTAAAGTGAGTCGGGCGAAGATTGGTTTCCGGTTTAAACTGATCATTTTTCCCATCACCGTTCGGAGTGAAACCGGAAGGAAAATAAATATCACAAAGACCGGGGCGGATGTTCACCTGGTCAGCATTTAAACCGCACACCGTTCCTGTTGTAACGGAAAACTGACCCAGTCTTGTTACAAGAATGGAAGCCGTGGTTTCACCGGTACTCCACAAATAACTGCTGAAATTGCCCGGGGTAAGACGAAGCGTGTCACCTTCACAAAATACCTGGTCCGGACCAAGGTCTGGCCTTGTATAAATTCGTATTGACAAATCCAGGATACGGGTACTGTCGCACCCATTAATGCCGGTGAAGATATCGGTATATGTTCCTGCGGTTCCATAACCTTCAAATAAATCACCTTCGCAGATTTCACGACTGATTCTTACCAGTTGCTTTCGTTTGACAGGAATGGTGGCTTCCACAAAGGTCGCTTTAATACAAGGCCCCGATTCCACCTGGCTGATGATGAAATGCTGGTCACTGGTGATTCCGTTTACTACCACTTCTGCGCCTCCAGTTGCATCGAGTATAACCAATGCCGGTTGTCCCCCGTTCATTGAATAGGTAATAACCGATCCCGGCACACCACTTAGCAGGAATCTCGCCACCCCCCCTTCACAAACAGCGGAGGATGGCGTCAGTACAGGGATGACCTGGTCAGAAAAGACCCGGACATTGCTGTTTCCATTCGCTACGCAACCATTCGGGTCGCTATATGTATATTGAACCGGATAGATGCCGGCTGCAAGACCCGTGGCATCAAAACTGCCATTTGAAGAAATATGAGCACCGGTCCATATACCGCCTGCAGGTAAAGCAATCAGATGTATACCCGACCCGCTGCAAACCTCCGCATCGGTGAGGGTTAAAACCGGAAGCGGGTTGACGACAACATTAGCCAATGACTGATTACTGCAATTATTCCCGTCGGTATATGAATAGGTTACCGGATACAAACCCGCCAATACGCCTGTTGCATCAAATATCCCGGATGCTGAAATATGATTCCCCGACCAGTTGCCACCTGCCGGTGTGGCCTGTAACTGAACCGCCCGGCCGGCACAAACACTCCCGTTCTGCGCCTGCACCACCGGTCGTGCATATACTTCTACCTGCGTTATAATGCTGTTGCTGCAACTCCATTGGTTCGTGTACTGGTAAGTTACATTATGGAAGCCAGGTGTTGCCGTTGCCGCATCAAAGACGCCTGCTGTTGAAATATGAGCGCCGCTCCAGGTTCCTCCCGATGGTGTGCCTGAAAGCTGAATCGTGGTACCGGAACATAAGGCACCGCCACTGGCTGACACTATTGGGTTGGGTCTGACCAGTACCGTTTCAAGCAGGTTGATATCCTTGCCACATGTGCCATCATATACCTGCGTCAGTTGAAGGGTCTGATCTGTATTGATAGCGGGAATAGTAATGGTCGCGACTCCGGATGCATCAATAATCAGTTCCAGAACAGGACCACTGTTTAATGAGTATCGTATCCGATAACCCGGGGTTGAAGCTATCGTGAACACGGCATCTGTACCTGCACAGGCATTCATAGTTGATGTGAGTACCGGTGTAACGAGAAACGGCACATTGATCCCAAAACTTACGGATTCCGGCTGACCGCAGTTGTTGGTATACGTACAGGTAATGGTTCCGCTGGCAATGGCGGTATAACTCGCGACATTAGTAACAGAACTGTTTCCTGTCCAGCTATAATTCGATCCGTTGGGCGGAGCCGTAAGTGTGTATACCGTACCCTCACAATAGGTGAAAATATTGGTATAATCCGTCACCCGCATCTGTTGCAGGTTAGACAACGCCCCGGTGCTTCCGGCCACGGACCAATATACGGAAGTGGCATTTGCAAATTCATCGGCAATATGATTTCGGGTGGAACTGCCCCGCAACTGTCCATCAAAAAATAAGGAGATACGCTGACTGCTTGCCGTCAGGTATTCCCATTGCACTTGTACGGTATGCCATTGCCCGTCTTCCACATTTGCACACAGATCGGTGAGACAAACCGGTGAAGTCTGCGCATCCATGATCAGTCCCGTATTGGTCAAATTCCCATTGGCATAGATGCCGGTATGATCCGCGGCCAGGTCATCCGGGAGTCCGTTGGCATAGGTATCAAAATCGATAATCAGTGAATTGGGAAGTCCCTGTACCCCGAGTCCCCCACCCTGGGTCAATGTCGGGTTGCAGGAACGGGAAAACATAAAAGCCATTCCATCGGCGCCGGTATCATCCTTGGTTCCAAAGTTGAGTTGAAAATTGAGGGTAAAATTAGTAGTAAGGTCCACACTATAATAATTGGTGACCATACCCACCTGACTGATGGCATCCGCAGTAATCTGGTATAAACCCGGACCTGTTTGTACAGCAGTACCCTGTGTACGGAACTGTTGTCCGTAACTGGCAGTTGCGTACAAAAAAAATAAACCAATAAAGAGTTGCCTGAAAAAACCCATCCTGTCGGGTGAAAATACAAAACTTGCTGGAAAAAAGCATCATTGATAATCCCGGTTGCCTTTCCAGTCACGCCCCCTGAACCTGGAAACAAAATACCCGATCAGTATCAGTGTTAAACCGGTTATACCCATCATAAACTGAAGGTTGACGGTGCTGGCGTCCCTGAACTGGAAAAATAAGACCACCAATTCGATGATAAACAATACCACGAGGATTAAGACAATACGGGAAGAGTCGGAAAATAGCCGTTTCATTTCGTTGGTTTTTGGTTAAAAAAGTACTGATCAGCCTGAGCTACTTATCAGCTACTTATCGGTCTTTAGCGGCTATTGAATTGTGGAAGCGTTGATTATTATTCTGCTGCTAATTAAACAAAGTCTTAAAAAATAACCTTGTTTTGTTTAGGCATGTCGAAACAGAGTTAAACAACAATCAGGGGAAACACTTAAAAAAGGGCTACACATTACAGAAGGATATAAATTAAAAAGCCATCAGTTTTGGCTGATGGCTTTGGTGGAGGCGACCGGACTCGAACCGGTGTCCAAACATATTCTCCAAAAGCTTTCTACATGTTTATTTCATTTTGAATTGTCGGGTATAAACTGGAAACCCTCCTTCGCCGAGGCTTCGGAGGATAAAATGAACAACCGATTTATACCGTAGCTGGATAGTCTTAAGCAACCGGCACAGCCTGAGGTTGCAGCAACCTGTTTTGTTTTTGAGTCGGCGGCGGGGCATGGTAACAGATCAACCGGCCCGGCGGCCCTAATGACTACTTAATCACTGATTAGGCAGCCATGGCATACTGTGTATTGCCATTTGAGTTTTTCGTATTCAGATTAAACTGCTAATTACGCAACGCAGTACATGCTTACACTTCCAAAGAGCTACGCTGTCAATACCAAGCGCCCCCTGTTCGGGAGAGTAAAGTTAGTTGATTTAAAGGATTTAGTCAGGTATTATTACTGTGCAGAATAGTTAAAGTCGGGAGTCGGGAGTTAATAGTTGGGAGTCCAAGGCCTCGGACAACAGCCGGCAATCCTTACAGTTTCAAGCCGGAAGGGGAATGCGCTTCTATACCAATGAAAATAATATAGTTTATAGGTCCGCCACTCCAATACGGGCACAATATTTAACCTCACAGCCATTTAGTAATGTTATCCGAAGACAAACAGTGAACTGGCCTCCATGTGGAAAATC
>DAORKK010000112.1:0-10535 GCA_035439525.1 Chitinophagaceae bacterium | reverse complement strand
TCGGCTGCAAAACGTTTGATCGCCAGTTTGTAAACCAGCAAGGACCATTCATAAAGTTTTTTTTCGGTGAGTTTCCCGGTGCTTTTGCCAAATCCGGGATAATCAATCATCAGCACCTGGTAGCCATGCCGGGTGAAATAAGGAATATACTTCGCGTACCAGGAAATATTGCGCTTGTTGCCATGAAAATATAAAACCACTCCGCGGGTCACTGTATCGGTACTGGAGAAATCCACCAGGCTGAGTGTATCTTCATTTGTCAGCGGGATGCTGATATCCTTATGTGGCTGCGGGAAATTATAAGAATATTGCCGGTTCAGTGTTACCGGGTGAAAGAGTACGGCATCCTGCAAAAAATACAAAGCCATCCCGCCGATGAGGTAAATGACCAGGGTGGTCCAGAAAATGCGCTTCCAGTTGAGTTTTTTCATCTGGGGCAAAGGTCGGGGAAAATGGTGAGTAGTGAGTGGTGAGTAGTGAGTAGTGAGTGGTGAGTAGTGAGTAGTGAGTAGTGAGTAGGGGTTCTAAGAGGCATTGTCATCCCGACGAAGGAGGGATAAAGGTCAGTACAAGTGGCTCTAATTCCGACGAAGGAGGAATCTAAGTTGTGAAGAGGTGAAAAAAAGCAGGCACTCCGGGTAAAGGAGTGCCTGCTCATATTTCGAGGTTTGGGATTAACTGTTTCTCCGGAAGTAACTCCGTAATCCATACACCGCATTATTACTGATTTCGTCGACCATACATTTGATCATATCATTCTCAGAAGGAGGGAAGTCCTTTCTGCGGTTGATCTGGTTTTTGTCTTCCTGGCTCAGCGCCCGTTCGTCACCGGTAAAATGACTGAACTGTGTGCTCCAGCTATGAGATGATGAGTAAGAATCGTTCCATATCCGGCGGCCATGCTCATCTCTTACGGTTACTTGCAGTACCGCATTGCTGCGAAGGGTGCGGGTGGTGGTAATGATATTGGCCTGTACTTTAGCATACTCACGTACCACGCTGTCCGGACGGTAAACGGTTTCTTTCACCACCACCTCTTTTGTTACTTTACGGCTATTGCGGTCTTCAAATACGCGCCCGAGGTCCATGCTCACAAACCGCATACTCAGTTCCTGGTCCACCCGGATCCGGCGGCTGCGGGCATCCCAGGCGGAATAGAACCGCACAAACTCACTGCCACTGTTGTTTTGCAGGGAACTGATCAGCTCGTCATCCAGGTTGGGCTGACCAATACCGTAAGAACTATATACAAATCCTCCATCACGCTGCATAGGTATAACCACCACATTAGTTACGGCATATTCAAATACTTCATTCATTTTCAGGATCGCTTCACGGTCGCCGGCTTTAAAGTTCAGTACCGCCTGGAATTCACGATAGGCGTTCCGGTAGCTCTGTTTATCGGAGTGTTGCATAAATGCAATTCCACGTTCATACCGCACATCCCCGGCTTTCTCCCGGTAAGTGACCAGGTCGGATGAATGATCTTCAGGTAATACAATACTGAATACATCAGGCACCCGGTGAATGGCATCATATAAACGTTGCAGGGAGACATACTCGAAATAAATCCATTCCCATTTCAATTCATTGGAACTTTCGTGGTAAGAACGGATACGGGACTGGTGATCCTCCACGGCGTATTGATAAGCATTACGGAGGGTGGAGAGGAGTTTGGCATCATCCGGATCCTTCTGCAGTTTTTTAGCGGCCAGTTCAACGGCTTCGTCATAACGGCCTTTTTCATACAGTTTGCTGGCAGATTTACAGGATACCATCAGCAATGCGATTCCGGAAAATAATACAGTGTAGAGTTTTAGTTTCATAAACACCTCCTTTTTTAATAGGACGTGCAAACAGGAGGCCGGTTAACACAGGGTTACCGCAATTAGCCAATCATTAACAATTGAAACAGAAAATCAGTACTTCAGGATGTCCCGGATGAAATTATGATACTCATCAAAGCTGGGGAGATTGTTGTGGCCGCCCCCGATTATGCGGATTAATGTCACTTTTTGCGGGTTTAGCTTTTGCAAGGACTCGCTGTGCCGGATCGGAATCAGCCAGTCACGGGTACCATGAAGAATATAAGTATGGCATTTTACCTTGGGCAGCCATAAGTCAGTCCGCAATTTAAAACGTAATACGAGCCGCAGGGGCAGCATAGGGAGAAAGCGTTCGATCACCCGGATAAAACTGAAGTAAGGCGCATCCAGGATCAGGTAACGGGGCTGATTATCCGAAGCCAGTTTGGTGGCAAAGCCGCTCCCCATGCTGCGGCCATACATGATCAGGTGGTCTTCCGCATACGTTTCTTTCAGTTTGTCGTATACGAATTGCATATCCGACAACATTTCTTTTTCACTCCGTTTGCCGGTGCTCTTGCCAAAGCCCCGGTAGTCCACCAGCAATACATCATAGTTGAACCGGTAAAAATCTTTGGCATAGCGGGCCCATCCTTTTATACTGCGGGTATTGCCATGAAAATAGAGAATGAGCCCTTTGGCATTTTCCCGGAAGAAATGCAATCCATTGATCCGCACCCCCGGCTCCACATCAAAAAAATATTCCCGGAAGGGGGCATCGTATTTAAATTCGAAATCCTGTTTTAACTTCTCCGGTTTGAAAATGAATTTCTCCTGGAAAAAGTAAGCAATCACCGAGAGAAAGGCGATGCCGCAGAGTATGTACCAGATGAGGGATGGCAAGTGATGATGTGCTTTATTGAATAATTGGAGAAAGTTACGAGTTTCGAGATTTGAGTTACGAGTTTAATTTCGTAAAACGAGTGTCATCTGTCAATTTAGAAACACGATACTAAGAACGGGCTGTTTACTCGCAACTCGTAACTCGCCACTCACAACTTTCCTACGTACTTATTCTTCGACCCTCTTCAGCTTCAGATTCGTCACCGGTGCCACGATCAGCGGGAATTTTTCCACCGTTACATTGGCAAGGTCAAGCCCGAATCCTTTTTCTTCAGAAAGACTATGATCCTTCAGCCAGAAATGGAATTTCATGACTACCCGTTCGAAGAAAGGCAGTTCGTTGTCCTGGCTCAGGTATTTTTCCATCACCATGAACTGGAAGTCGCCCACCGTGCCGCTGTTGGCGAGACTTTCATAGCGGCTGATGATATTTACTTCTTTATTGGCCACCAGGTCTTCCACCACTTTACGGAACATCAGGTTAATCCGGGGTTCCATGCGGAATCCGAGACGGAAGTCCACCCGGATGATATCGTTGGGAATGATATGTTCCACTTTGTATTCGCAGGTATAGGGATCATCTACGGTATCAATATGCACAAACCAGTAAATGTCGGCCCGTTTCGGTTTACGGTTCAGGATCGAATAGATGATCTTGTGCTCAATCTCTTTCGGATTGTTGGCACTGGTCATATACACCAGGTGTGTGGCATATTTAGGCACCGATTTATCGTTGCTGAGCTCCTGGATCTTGGGGATATAATGCTCCAGCCGTACAAATTCCACATAGCGGTTTTTGATCTTGCGGGCGCGGTACCAGACATACATTACGAGGAACATCACCAAACCGATGATCAGGGTGATATAACCACCATGGGTGAATTTCACCATGAGAGCCACGAGATAACCGATTTCAACCACGAGGTAAAATCCAAGGAAGATATAAATCCAGATTGGTTTGGCCCTTTGTAGCACCAGGTAGTTGGCATACAGCATAGTGGTGGCCAGCATGGTCACAATGATGGCCAGCCCATATGCTGCTTCCATATTGGAGGACTTGCGGAAAAAGAGCACCACACCAGCGCAACCAAGGAACATGAGGAAATTGATCGTCGGAATAAAAAGCTGTCCTTTGGCTTCTGATGGGTAGCGGATCCTGAGTTTTGGCCATAAGTTGAGGCGCATGGCTTCACTGATCAGGGTAAAGGCCCCCGATATCATGGCCTGGCTGGCAATAATTGCTGCGGCCGTGGCAATTATAACCCCGGGAATGATAAACCATTGGGGCATCAGATTATAAAATGCATTAATGCTAAGCGCGCTTTTCACCTCCGGTGTAATGGTCAGTCCGGCCCTGTGAGAAAGCAGGTAGGCCCCCTGTCCGAAATAATGGATCAGCAGACAGGCTTTTACATAAATCCAGGACATCCGGATATTGCTCCGCCCGCAATGCCCCAGGTCACTGTAGAGTGCTTCAGCTCCGGTGGTACAAAGAAATACAGCACCCAGTAACCAGAAGCCTTCTTTATATGTTTGCAGGAAATGTATCGCGTAATAGGGACTCAGGGCCTTAAATATGGCTAAATCATCAAATACATGCACCACGCCCAATACCAGCAACATGGTAAACCAGATCATCATGATCGGCCCGAACAATTTACCGATCGAAGCAGTACCAAATTGCTGCATAAAAAAGAAAAGGGTCAGGATCGAGAGTACAATGATGACTACTGTATTACTGCCATCCTCAATACCCAGTTGAGGTAATTGTTTCAAGCCTTCGACTGCAGAAGTAATCGAAATCGGAGGGGTGATAATTCCATCTGCCAGCAAAGAGGCTCCCCCGATCATGGCAGGAATGACCAGCCATTTTTTACGCCGGCGAACCAATGCGTACAGGGCAAAAGTCCCTCCTTCTCCCCGGTTGTCGGCCCGGAGTACCAGTACTACATATTTAATAGTCGTTTGAAGTGTCAGGGTCCAGATAATACAGGAAAGGGTACCGAGGATCAGTTCTTCATTGACCAGCCGGTCGCCGATGATCGCGTTAAAAACATACAAGGGGGATGTACCGATGTCGCCGTAAATAATGCCAAGGGCAATCAATAAGCCGGCTGCGGTGACCTTGTTAGCAGGTTGTTTCACTTTTTGGTATTTGTTAATTGTTTTCTGGCGACCCGTGGATTCCCTTTTACCGGAAAGGCGGGTACAGATTTTGCTTCTGTACGGCAGAAAGGCAAAGGTATAGGCAAAAATTATATACAACGAACAACCTGAAGAACTTTCATGCGCGTCTTTTGTTTGAAATACAAACGGGGGTTTGGGCGGGATTTACCGTTGCCGGATACCCGGAATGTAATTTTGTACCAGATTGCATCATGGAAAGGGCGGGACAGTTTCGGTCCAACCCTTACCTTTAATATGAATTTATGAATATGAAATTCCCCATTCTGCCCATATTGCTGATGTCCATCCTTGCTGGAATGGCCGTACAGCCGGTTGCCGCCCAGAAAATTGTTTATTCTGAAAAGGATAATGACGATACCCGCAACCTGAATTTCGAGATTATCGGAAAAATCAACGGTAATTTCCTCATTTACAAAAACACCAGGGCCCGCAGCTGGATCAGTTTGCTGGATAATGATATGCAGCCCGCCGGGGAAAGTAAACTGGATTTTCTGCCCAATGATGACCGGATGATCAATGTCGATTTCTTCCCCTATGCTGATCATGCCTGGATGATCTACCAATACCAGCGCCGGAGCGTGGTTTATTGCATGGCTGCCCGTATTGATGGAATGGGTAAGAAAAACGGTGAACTGATCGAACTGGATACCACCCATCTTGGTTTTGCTGCAGACAACAAGGTTTATTCCGTAATCAGCAGTGAGGATAAGAAGAAGATCGGCGTTTTTAAAATCAACAGCCGGAACCGGCAACTTTACCTGATGACGACCCTGCTCTTCAATGATAAACTGGAACTACTCAAGAAAAGCAGACTCCAGATTCCTATGGAGGAGCGTAATGAGAACCTGAGCGATTTTTGCCTGGACAATGAAGGCGATATTGTCTTTTCCAAATTCCTGCGCCAGGGAAATGATAATATCAGTACGGCTTCCTTTATAATAAAAAAAGCCCAGGAAGACACCCTGATTGAAAAGCACCTGAATATTGAAAAAACCTGGCTTGACGAGATTCATATTAAGGTGGATAATTACAATAAGCGTTATTTTCTGACTTCTTATTATTACAAGGAAAGAAGGGGGAATATAGATGGCTACTATTTTTATATCTGGGATAAAGTAAATGGTCTGCCACTGGTGGAGACAATCAATATTTTTTCTGATGAACTGCGGAATGAGGCCAGGGGGGATGCAAGTGCCCGGACCGCGTTCAATGATTATTTCATCCGGCAGATCATCACCCGCCGAGACGGAGGATTCCTGATCGGCAGTGAAGCCTATTACACGACGTCCCGCTTTAGTAACTGGAACCGCTGGGACTATCTTTATGGCGGAACACCTTATTATTTTCCGGGAGCCAGCAACTATTATTATTCCCCGTTTTATGACCGTTACAGGTGGGGCAGGGGGAATAGTAATCAGGCCGTCAGGCATCATGCGGATAATATCACCGTTTTGTCCTTTAATAACCAGGGGCAACTGGAATGGAGCAATGTGATGGGAAAAAGTCAGTTTGATGATGAGAACGGGGATATGATCTCTTATCAGCTCATGAATACCGGCGATCAGATCCATTTCCTTTTTAACCAGATGGAAAGAAGGAATAACCTGCTGAATGATTACGGGGTGAAACCTTCCGGCGAAATGACCCGGAATCCTACGCTGAAAAACCTGGATAAGGGCTATGAATTTTTGCCCAAATTCGGGAAACAGGTCAGTGCAAAACAAATGATCATACCTTGTTTGTATCGTAACTATATTTGTTTTGCAAAAATCGATTACAACTAATCCTTAATTCAGCCCAGCAACCTTGGTCGGCCTATTTAAACAGAAAAACCCGGCAAATATCTTTTTGCTCCTGGTTTTCGGGGTACTCATTAAACTCCCCATGTTCTCCCAGCCCCATATCACCGAACGGGGTACCGGGGATGGCATTCTTTTCCGGGCTTTACTGGATTACCTCCATCAGCATAAATCAATGGGTCCGGTCATTTACCCGATCCTCGCCTTTACACTGCTTTATATTCAGGCCATCATTCTCAGTCGTTTTATCGCCCAGCACCGGATGATGAACCGGCCAACCTACCTCCCGGGAATGGCCTACCTGCTGATTACTTCTCTTTTCCAGGAGTGGAATTATTTCACGGCCCCATTGCTGGTCAATACGTTTCTTTTGTTTGTTTTATCTGCCCTTTTCCGCATTTATAACCAACCGGAAGCCAGGGGTACTATTTTCAATATCGGACTCGCCCTCGGGCTTGCCTCTTTTTTCTATTTCCCGGCCATCACGTTTATCGGCTGGATCCTGCTCGCCCTGATGGTGATGCGGCCTTTCCGCCTGAATGAATGGGTACTCTGCCTCTTGGGTGTTACCGCCCCTTTTTACTTTTATGCGGTTTACCTGTTTATTGTCGGGGGACTGAACTGGGATAACCTGCTCCCCCCGCTGACTGTACACCTGCCTTCACTAAAACAATCCGCCTGGATGGCCGGCAGCGTTTTCCTGCTAACCGTACCCTTCCTGATCGGAAGCTACTATGTACAGGATAACCTCCGCAAAATGCTGATCCAGGTCCGGAAAGGATGGAGCCTCGTGTTACTCTATCTGCTGGTAGCCATCCTGGTACCTTTTGTCAATAACAGCGACAGTTTTGCCAACTGGGTCATGGCCGCTGTCCCCTTTGCCGCTTTTCATGGCTGTACTTACCTCTATTCCGGTTTCCGGATCGTACCCATCCTCTTTTTCTGGGCCACGGTGGCTTTTATTATTGGGTTTCAGTATTGGGGACCGGGCTGGTGAGGGGAAGTGGTAAGTTTTAAGTTATAAGTTATAAGTGTGAAGTTTTTGTTTGGGGCGAGGGGCAATATCACCTTTAGCTATATGCTAGAAGCGAAGCGTAGCGAGGGATAAGGCAGCCATTTTCCTCCAATAGTAGTGTTGCCGGTCAGGCTTGACTTTTCAGCCTGAAGCAATAATCAATTATTAATAATCAATAATCCCGGGCGTTTCGATGGCAGACAGTTGTTCACACCCGCTTTTCCCGTTTCTGGCGGACCCTCACTTTACTTATCTTTGCCCTTCATAAATCACCACCGATATGAAATTTGGCGTTGTTGTTTTTCCTGGCTCTAATTGCGACAGGGATATGTATGATGCATTACGTTACGACCTGGGGCAGGATGTGACCATGCTCTGGCACAAAGACCGCGACCTGAGCAGCTTTACAACCGACGACTGTATTATCCTTCCCGGTGGGTTTTCATACGGGGATTATCTCCGTTGCGGGGCAATCGCCCGCTTTAGTCCAATGATGCAGTCCGTGATTGAATTTGCCAATGCAGGAGGCAAGGTTTTCGGGGTTTGTAACGGGTTTCAGATTCTTTGCGAATCACACCTGCTGCCAGGAGGATTACTCCGCAATGCCAACCAGCAGTTTGTTTGCAAAAATGTCTATATAACCAACGAAACCGGTAAACCTTTTATGATTCCCGTAGCCCATGGCGAGGGCCGCTATTATGCGGATGATCAGACACTCGATGCACTGGAGGCCAATGGCCAGGTTATTTTCTATTACTGCGATGAAAACGGGAAAATTGGCGGAGCCGCTAATCCAAACGGGTCCACCCGTCATATTGCAGGTATTTGTAATGCAAACCGTAATGTTTTCGGCATGATGCCCCACCCGGAAAGGGCCTGCAGCAGCGCCCTTGGAAATACAGATGGCCAGGAAATAATCCGGACCCTGCTGATGGCGGAGCAACTGGTTTAACGCTTTTTACATCTGAAGATTGACTACTGTTACATTTGTCACAAACAGCTGGAATTTATAAAATTAGCTTTGTCCTGATTTTAACAATCTGCTATCATTTAAAGCAGGATTTTTGTACGTATATAAGATATAAACGAATTATATGAAAAAATGGTTACTCGCATTGGTGCTTACCGGTTTTGCCTCACTGGCCCAGGCTCAGCTCAACCCGATCACCTGGTCATTCAGCGCTAAAAAAATTGCAGATAAGACATATGAATTGCAAATGACTGCAACGATCCAGACCAACTGGCATCTGTATTCCCAGGTACAGCCGGAGGATGCGGTGGCGATGCCTACCACGTTTGAATTAAACCCGAATCCGCTTTTCACGCTGGATGGGAAGATCAAAGAAATCGGTAAGCTCGAAAAATACACCGACAAAGTATTAAAAGTGTCTGCCAACCAGTATTCCAATACGGTTACCTTCACCCAGGTGGTGAAACTGAAAGGCAATGCCAAGACGAGTATCACCGGTACTGTGGAATATCAGACCTGTGATGATAAAAAATGTCTGCCCCCTAAAAAAGTCAGTTTTAAAGTAGCCCTGGGTTAACAAACCAGGTACTTAATATTATTTCCGGCAGGGCTGTTTGTTTGTACATACAGCCCTGTTCTATAAAACAGCAACCATGTTCAAGGCCCGATTTTCACACCTGCTTTTTTCCGTTTTATTTATATGTATGGGTACGGCTCTGCTGGCACAGGATCCCGCTGCCTATACCTGGAAAGTGACGAGTAAGAAAATAGCCGAACGGGAATATGAGATCAGTTTCAGTACAACAGGTAAGGCGGGCGGACAATTATATGCACCGGGTCAGGATCTCGGAGGGGTGGCATCCGTAGCACTTGCTTTTCCAGATTCCAATATCAGCATCACGCAACCTGTTAAATCCGTTTCGGGTGGAGCTACTTCATTTGCCAGCACCCTTTTTGAAAATAAAGAAGTCACCGTTTTTGAAGGCCCGGTGGAATGGAAGACCTCAATCCGTTTCCGTGATACGGTACCTGGTACCTTACAGGGCAGCCTGACTTATTTCTATGGCAGCAAAATCCAGGCCGATGAATTCAGTCCCGATCCGGCCCTGCTCTTTAATGTGCCGCTCGAAGGAGGCATGAAAACGGATCCGCTCAAAGTTGCTTCTATCGATATCAATAATCCGGTGGTCCCTTGTGGGGATGAGGGCACAGAGAACAAGAGTTTAATCACGATTTTTTTATTAGGGCTGGCAGGGGGATTGATTGCCCTGCTGACTCCATGCGTATTCCCGATGATTCCGGTAACTGTCACATTCTTTACGAAGAAATCAACGGACCGGAAGAAAGGGGTGACCAATGCCTTACTCTATGGTTTTTTCATCTTTCTGATCTATATCCTGATCACCCTGCCGTTTCATATCGCGGGGAATGCCATCAGTCCGGAGATCTTTAATAATATTTCCACCAATGTCTGGCTGAACCTCCTCTTCTTCGGCATTTTTGTGGCTTTTGCCCTTTCCTTCTTTGGCT
Source organism: Chitinophagaceae bacterium (assembly GCA_035439525.1). GTDB lineage: Bacteria > Bacteroidota > Bacteroidia > Chitinophagales > Chitinophagaceae > JJ008. Next base: position 326 of record DAORKK010000112.1, on the reverse strand, counting down.
TATATGAAATCGGGCTGCCTGCTGGTCTGGCCAATAAGGCCGATTCGAAATCAGGCCTCGGCAATATCGGGGGTATATTTTTTATGGCCTCCACCCTGGCCATCGTTTCGTTCTCCTGTACTGGTCCTTTGCTCGGTACGTTGCTGGTGGGCGTGGCCGATCAGGGTGCCTGGCCACTCACAGTAGGCGCTGCGGGCTTTGGTATTGCACTTGGATTACCTTTCGCGCTGTTTGCTATGTTCCCCAACTGGCTGCAATCCCTGCCCAAATCAGGCGGCTGGATGACGGATGTAAAAGTGGTGCTGGGTTTCCTGGAACTGGCCCTG
>DAORKK010000111.1:0-10609 GCA_035439525.1 Chitinophagaceae bacterium | reverse complement strand
TAACTACTTGCGGAGGAATTACCGTATTGATCACAACCGGGTTGCCGCTATAAACGGTCAGACAGCCAGGGGTGCTCTGTTCTCTTACAACAATATTATATGACCCAGAAGGCAGTGTATTGAACGTATTGGATAACTGCCAGTTGGCACCACCGTCCACACTGTATTCAAGCGTACCTGTACCGGTGGCATTCACCACAATGGTACCGGTGAGGATCGGACAAAGCGGTTGAGTAACCGTTGGTGCGGTTACAACAGGTGTTCCGCTCAGTGCATTTATCACGATCGGGTTAGAAGCGTATGGGGTCAGGCAATGAGTAGCTGCCTGAAAACGAACGATAACATTATAGTTACCGGCAGCAAGTCCGTTAAATGTATTGGAAGTCTGCCAGGTAGCCCCGTTATCAATGCTGTACTCCATGGTGGTGGAGCCAGTAGCATTCACTACGATGGTACCGGTCAGCTGTCCGGCACAGGTGGCCTGGGTTACAGTCGGCGCCGCAACAACAGGTACTTCCAGGCAAGGAGCCTGTGTAATACGGGTTACTGTATCTGATATAGCCACGCGGACGTTTGACCCGTTGAACAGGCTGGTACGCATGTTTACAACAGGACCGCTTTCCAGCAGGATATCGTCCACATACCATCCAACGTTGGACAATGAGTTGTCGGATGCAAAGCGGAACCTGACTTTTATAGTCTGACCGGCAAAGCTGTTCAGGTTAATTCTGGTCTGGGCAAAACTGCCACCGGAGTTACCGGTGAAAGCAGAACGACCAGCAATCGGATTACCAGTTCCAAGCACACCGGTATAAGTTAATCCGCTCATAAACGGTCCGAGATCAGTCCAGGTGGTACCACCATTGGTGCTGATTTCGACCACACCTCCATCCCATCCTGACTCCGCATCAAACCGGTGCCAGAAACTCATAGAATGTGTGGCTGACGGGTTATTGGTAAGTGCAAAACTTCCGGTTGAGACTAAAGTCTGATCAGACGTTACAGCTGCATTCGGTGAGAAGAAGGAAGATGGAGCACTACGGAAAGAGGCCGTGGATACAGACCATACATTTGCAGTAGTGGACGCGGCTGTCCAGTTAGGAGCCAGTGCAGTGCCTGCATCGTTGATATGTTGAACAGGTGCGAAGTAAGAACCTGTATTCACATTAACCGTATAGGTATAGGTAGCACTTGCATCAGCTGCCACATTCACCGGATTAAAAGTAACTACCCGGTTGGCCGGGTTATAGGAACCTCCACTCACCCAGGTTACTGAAGTGGGCAGCGTATCAGTTAAAGTATAACCGTTGATCGGATCACAAACGGCACTAACCGTATTTGTATAAACAATATCAGTTCCTTCAGGCACTGATACCGTACCTGCCTGAGTCAGTGCTAAACTAACACTTGGGGTACAGAGACCGATTTTGAAGGAAGATACCCTGGTGGACCAACTGCTGGCGCCACTTCCGTACATGGCGGTAAACCAGAACAGGGAGTCATTCACCACATCATTCGCCAGATCATTATAGTCACCCCAGCGGTTACCAAATGTACCATAAGCTGTTCCCTGATGTAATAAAACATCATTGACAGCCAGTGTGCCGGGGGGATCGGCTTCATTTCTTCCGGAGAAATAAATTGAGGCATACTTACCGGTACCACTATGATTATAGGCAAGGGCAATTTGTCCTTTACTGTTAATATTTACAGAACCCATCCAGCGGTGATCAGCATCCGGTGCGTAAGTAGACTGCTGGAAAATGCTCCAGGCTCCGCCGCTTCTTCTGAGTTCATACCAGCGTAAGCCGGCTTTAGCGGTGCCAGGGAAGTTTGCATCTACCGTATGATTTAATACCAATGCTTCATGTGTGCCGAAATTCCGGTACTGTACCCGGTTCATGATCCGGTCACTTAAGGCGTCATAGCCGGACCCCCCTGAAGCGATACAGTTTCTGCTGGCGCAGACCCTGGATTTAAAAGGGGCGGTTGTCATTTGCTGTGAAAAAGTGATAACCGTACTGGATGGTGTTGTGAAGTTGGGTTGCATGGTAATGATACCCAGACTATCCACATCTGTACCAGAGGCCGTGTAGTTGTCATCATTATAATACACAAACATACCCGGTGAACCAGCCGTGGGAGGCGTGGGTCCGCTGATACTAACAGGTGCGGTGGAAATAAATTTATTATCCGTACTGGTCAGGCGTACACGTACCAGTTCTGCTGTTACATCACCGGTCAGCATCTTGGCCTTATTTAATGCATAAATAGAGGAACCGAGATAGGCAGTACCGGTAGTATTAAAGTCGTTGGATGTGGCATAGATCGCATCCGGCCAAACACCCCAGTGTGGATAATCCACAAAGAAGCTGTTGTCCTGGAAACGATAAATATACCAGCCACCCGCCGGATCACTGGTTTGCGATACAGCAACAATCAGAGTATTGATATAGCTGGTTACACCGCCGGTGAAACCAAATTCAGTCAGCATATACCGGCCGCTGAACTGATCATATAAAGCTACGGGGTCGCCGGCACCGCTATAAGCTGCGCCGGTTAACAGGTCCATATAGGTTTGTCCTACCACCTGAACACCACTGCGGTCCCAGACTTTAAAGTAAGCACCGGAACCTCCGTTAATCATTTGAATAACATGGTTGGGACCTGCACACATGGTGGGGTCAGCGGGAGCCACACTGGTATAGCCCATTCCGTCAAAGTTCTGAGTGATCTCAGTACCGGCGTTTGGACTGGTAGTGGCGGTACTACCCAGTTTCTTTGTATTAAGCTGGACTACGGGATCTCCTTTGGCATTGGTGCCAAAGTCAAAAGCCGGATTGGTCCAGGTTTTTTTGGCAACCATACCCTCAGTGGTCCGGGTAATCATGGAGGTATCGGCATCAGCGGAGAAATTCCTCAGAGAAGGAATCACCTTGATTAACTCACCTACCACAACCTTTGGCTTTTCATAGCCTGATTGTCCATAAGAAATCTGAAAAAGACTGAAGAGAACAGCCAAAAGGAAAACCCTTTTCACGCCCTCGTTGATGGACCAGCCAATGGAAAACGGGCGGCCCTTCAATTGACACTGAGGTACAATTTTTTTCATACTTGCAGAAGTTTGGTTTAAAGTGTGTTCTGTAGAACTGGTGGTTTTGATAGGCTATCCGGCATTTTGACCAATACGCACAAAGCGTAGAATAACTTTGTGAAAGGAGCGTAAGTACTTCCTTTATAAGCTGGTTTTGGCACAAAATACGGGACTAATATAGTAAATAAACCAAATTCCAGCCAAAACTAATCCCATTGAATTTCAGGCAAAATATTTGTTATCAGTCAGTCGTTTGAGTGATGCCCGGAAAAACAGCATTAAACTTCCAAATTGAAAAAAATAATCATACGACCCCTCCTCAGCTTCCTTTTACTCAGTATTTCACTAGTTGGCCACAGCCAGATGATCACGGGTGTCTGGAAGGGCCGGATCAACCGCCAGAAAGTCGAAGTGAAAATCATTCAGAAGGGCGATAGCCTGACGGGCACTTCGTATTACTACGAATCCTCCAGTCATTACCGTCGTTATAGCATTAAAGGTTATTTCGATCCGGGAACCAACGAGGCCATTTGGTGGGATGATCAATTGCTGGAAGAAAAAGCGGGTCGGTTTTCGGTAAGCAGTCCGGGTAAAATGCCCCTCCTGACGCGGGCTGATTTTAATTGTCCGGGAGGAAGTAAAATGATGCTGGATGGGAAAGCCACCCGCAGGGATGATGAAAATGATCCGAAAGGGCAGGTAGATCTTGATAAAGCCGGAAACACTGATTTTGCCGATGAGTGGGATTATATCATCGATAATTATATGGTAGGGGGAAATGATCCGTACCTGATTGATAGTATTGCCGCCCTTGCTTCACAGCCCGTTGTTTCACCACCGCCGGTGGTTACGGCTCCTGTCAGACATGCACCTCCGCTTGTATCTGCTCCTGTTGTGATCAACGAAGATCCGGTCCGGAAAACTTCATCGGTGCCCGGGCCCAAACCAGATCCAAAGCCGGTTATTGTTCAGTCCAAACCTGAACCCATACCTGTTGTATTACCCACTATTGAAGAAAAATTCAGCAGCCGCCAAAAAGTATTTATTAAAGAAATACCGGTAGCCGGTGACTCTGTCGAACTCCGTTTTTATGATAACGCGGAAATAGACGGCGACTCCATTTCCCTTTTCCTGAATAATAAACTCCTGTATCAGCATATCAGGCTGGCGGCTGGTGCTTGGACTATAAAACTGGCAGTCAGTGACTTAGCGCAAGATAATGAGCTGGTAATGGTAGCAGAAAACATGGGATCTATTCCACCGAATACTTCATATATGGTGGCCATTGTAAACGGTGTTAAACAGGATGCCTACCTGGCCAGTACCGAAGGCAGCAGTGCTATGATCAGACTGGTTAAGAAAAAAGACAGTTTTTGAGGCCATTGCTTAAGGCCTACTCATGCTTTTACTAAAAGTTAACAAGTTGATAGGTTGATAAGGAAGTGTTCTTAGAATACCTCCCTATCAACCTATCAACCTATCAACTTATCAACCTTTCAACAGTTTCAATATTTCCTCAATGGCCCGGTCAAGCTGAGGATCAAGACCATTCAGTTTATCCGTAAAACTATTGATCACCAGGATATCCGGTTGTACCCCGGTTTTTTCAAGATCTTTTCCTTCCAGCGAATAACAACCCCATGCCGGCATCCGAACGGAGGATCCGTCCACCAGGCTGATACCACTGGTGAAAATGATCCAGCGATAGGTTTCATTACCGGCAATTTTACCCAGTTTAAGCGCTTTGAAGCCCTGGGCTGTCATTTCCGCATCACTCAAAGATTGTTCATTAATCAATAATATGACCGGCTTATCTGCGGGTGCAAAATTGGATTGCGGAGTCAGTGCCCCTTCGCGGTATTTCCATTGCAGATAGGTTTTCTGCGAAAGGAACCGCAGCACTTCATCATGTACATTCCCACCGGTATTATAGCGTAAATCAAAAATCAGGGCATCCTTTCCGGACAATTCACGGGTCATATCGATAATAAATTGTTCCAGTTCTCCCTGCCCCATATTCTTCATGTATCCATAGGCAATCCGGCCGTTCCCTTTTTCATCCACCCGTTTCTGATTGGCATCAATCCACTGATCATACAGGTTCGTAAAGAGGCTGCTTTGCGGGTGTATCCGGGTCAGCAGTTCCTGTCCATTCCGTCTGAATGTGAGCTGCATTTCCCCATCGCGTGAAGGCCGGGTAAAATAAAAATTCCGGTCCTGGTCTGCCGATACCGGAATATCATTGACCTTAACCAGTGCATCACCTGGCCGGATGTCCACGTTTTTCCGGTCGGCAGCAGAACGTGGCAACACTCCCTTAACCAGGAAAGGCATGTCATTGTCAAAGAGTATCCCGGTCTCCATGGTCTGATTCTGCAGCGGGATAGTCTCATCCGCCCCAAAAGAATTAAACCCCTGATGGGAAGAATTGAGTTCACCCAGCATATCGTTAAGCAATAGCCGTAAATCGGCCCGGTTATTCAGATACGGCACAAACCGTTTATAGTAGGCTTTTGTTTTCTTCCAGTCCAATCCATGAAAATGTTCATCATAATACCCTTCCTCCATCTGTGCCCAGGCTTCTTCAAACAACTGACTGAACTCGGCAGCCAGGTTACGGCGAAACGTATAACTAATTGAAACCGGATCCAGTTTATTCGCCTCCAGGTTCAGTTTACTGATATTACCGTTGGATAACACAAAGAGTTTATCATTCTCTTCCACAATATCAAAACTGAATGTATTATCTGTTCCGGCAATTTTCTCTGTTTTCGTCTGTTCAAATGGTTCCGTCACCGTTTTCCATAAAGCGGGTTTCCCTTCACCATGATTACTGGCATACATCGCGGTGGTCTTCTCCCCTTTCTGATAAACTTTCTGGAGGAACTGGGCTCCCAGGGACGGACTCATCAATTCCAGTCTTTCCATTAACCGGAGGGGTTCGATGGCAATGGACTTCAGTGAATCCCCGTTGTCTTTCTTTTTTGACGTATCTTTTTTCTCTTCCCGGAATAGCTCCCTGTATTTATCCAGCCGGTATGGTTCTTCCTCTTTATCCAATGCCATACGGTATACTTTCGCATTGGGCATTCCGAATGGATAAGAAGGTTTCAGGAGCTGGGAGGTAAAGTAGATGTATTTCCCATCTGGAGACCATACCGGGCCTGTTTCATTAATACCTGACCTGGTGAGATTCGTGCTTTTTTTCTGCTTTATATTATATATGAATATATCTTCTTCAAAATTCCGTTTGGCGGTATACAGGATATATTCCTCATTGGGTGAAAAGGAGGGTTTGCTGATCTGAAATGCCCAGAATTCATCTTTTACCACCAGGCTGCTTTGCAGGTTTTTCAGGTCCATCATCCGCAACTCATCCCGGCCACTCAGATAAACGGCGAGGGTTCTTTTCTTATTCATGACCAATGAACGGTTATTCCGCGTATCCCGGGTAATTTGCCTCGGCACGGACTGACTGTCTGCCCGCTGACTATACCAGTTATAATAACCGGCAGCCGTCTGGTTAAACAACAATGTACGGTTATCGGCCATCCATTTTACTTCACCTACCCGTTCTGCAGATCCCCGGTTTAGTTGTTGAATGAATTTCCCCTCCACATCACAAACAAAGAGTTCACCCCTTGATACAAAAGCCAGCTTTTTCCCATCCGGGGAAACATCATACTCTTCTATGTTTCCACGCACTTCAAAGTCCTTTTCCTTGGGTAGCACCGGATTGCGTAGCAGGGAAATGCTGAGGCGGCTGTCCTTTCCTGATTTTACATCATAGATCCATAACTGATAATCTTTCTCAAAAACCAGTTTTCCCCCGTCGGCATTTACCTGTGGATGCCGGATCGAGGACGAATACCGGGTCAGGGCCTTTTTCTTCCCATTATCCAGTGTATAAAGGTTGTATTCCCCGTTGTTTTCATCGGATATAAAATAGAGCTTACCGGATCGGTCAATCGTGGCCCCAAAGTCCTTCCCCACCCAGTCGGTATACTTTTTATGTTGCTTTGTATTAAAATGATAAGACTGAATATCGGGATTAAACGGCCCCTGGTATCTCTTCCGCTGTACCTGGTTATTACTTTCCCAGGTATCATTAAAGAATATTTCGCCGGTTTGCGGATGTTCCACCAGGTTATGATCATACTGGAAAAAATAATCCCCGAAGACCCGTTTAGGTGTACCACCGGCTGTACTCACCGTAAAGCCGGCTATTTGTCCCATCCGGTTACTGTTGAAATAGACTGTTTTTGAATCCCAGCTCCAGCTGGACAACTCATCATTTCCGCTATGCCAGGTCAGCTGGCGGATCTCTCCACCCCCGATCGGCATAATATAAATATCTGCATTGCCAAATTGTCTTCCGGTAAAAGCCACCCATTTACCATCAGGGGACACCCTCGGTGAGGTCTCGTAGCCCTGCATAGCCGTAAGACGGGTGGCTTTACCATCTGCCACTGCGGCTTTCCATAAATCCCCTTCAAAAGCAAAGATCACGGTTTGTCCGTCGGGGGTAAGTGTGGGACTGGAAAGAAAATACGTTTCTGTTTGCGCCAGGAGCTGCACGCCAATGAACAGGAACGCAAGAGCTATTGCTTTTTTCATGATGACTGGTTTTGGATGATCAAATTACAACGAAAAGCAATCTGACTGTTGCCGCTGGTAAAAAATTCCTGCAAGCTGAACTTAGTCTTTGTATTAATAAAATAAGGCAAAAGCCATATTCCCATTGTACAATTTGATATTTTCACCGCGGACAAATAACCAACCTCGGCCCGGATCTATGAGTACGAAGACCACGAAAGGTTCGCATACCTGTAAAAACTGCGGACATCAATTTGAAGGAAAAGTCTGCAACCAATGCGGCGAAAAAGTTTTTCATGAACACCATCTCAGTGCCGGGCACTTTTTCCATGAAGTGATCGACTTCTTCTATCATTTCGAAAACAAAGTCCTGAAAACAATCTGGCTCAATTTTATAAAGCCCGGGTTTGTTACCAAAGAAAACCTACGGGGCGTACGCATTCCCTATGCCAATGCGGTACAACTCTACCTGGTGGTCAACCTGATTTTTTACCTGGTGGTCAGTAAGGTCGGCGTGACTGATTATATCCCGAATCCGGGCGATCATCATTATTATTATCTGTCTGATTACCCGGCGTTCCGCTGGACAGAGAAGGCGGATACAAAATTGGTCAGCGGCATTGACAGCGCTTATACCCATAAGCAACGGGACGCTTATGCAGCGCTTATGGAAAACTACAACCAACGGAAAGACAGCAATGGCAATGTAGCCGTTTATGGCCCCTGGCGAAAAGACAGTATACTCCTGCCTGCCAATCAAATAAGCATGATTGCTCTTGAAGAGGCCCGTAAGCTGACCCGGGCTTCCTTCACCGCCAATGTAAAAACCTTTGGCAAGACCCTGATCTTCCTCTTACTGCCGCTGATCGCCCTGGTATTTTACCTGTTCTTTCGCCGGAAACTGAAGTACTATGGGGCAGCCCTTACCCTGGCTACCCATTTTATAGTCTATAACCTCTGTTTTTATTCCTTGCATGCATTGATCAATGTGAGTCCGCGCTATATCAATGAAAACCTCGGGGGCTGGATGATGAAGCCCTTTGACTTGATTTTTTACAATGATTATACCGCCCCGGTATCCGGATTTATTTTCGGGAGTGAATTTGAATTCATGCACCTGCTGTTCTGGATCCCCTGGCTCTTTATCGCATTCCGTCGTTTATTCGAAACACTCTGGTGGAAAAACATACTGGCCTCCTACTTCTGCAGTAAGATCTTCTTCTTCCTGATATTCGGGGTACTCAAGAAGATGGTGATTGCGATCACGATCTGGAGCCTTAACTAAGTACGACCCTTCGATACGACGCAGTGCATTTATCAATAGCCCTGAACATGTTCTTAGGCGTCTACTCAGGATGACAAGATCATCCCTTTCCACTTATGCATTATAATACCTGTTCAAAGAGAGGGCTGTTTCCTGACACCCGACACCTGATAACCGACACCTCCTAAGAAGGGGCTGTTTCCTGACACCCGACACCTGACACCCGACACCTCCTAAGAAGGGGCTGTTTCCTGACACCCGACACCTGACATCCGACAACTTATTATATCACGATGTTGACCATCTTCCCTTTCACAAAAATGATCTTCTTCGGTGCTTTTCCTTCCAGCCATTTTTGTACGACTTCGTTGGCCAGTACCAGGGCTTCCACATCGGACTGGGCGGCAGCGAGTGAAATGTCAAGGGTGGTCCGCAGTTTACCATTGATGGAGATTGGGTATTCCTTGCTGCTTTCCACCACCTGCTTCGGGTCGAAGACCGGGTATGCGGCATCGAGTACCTGGCTGGTATGTCCCAGTAAACTCCAGAGTTCGGCCGCGATATGCGGGGCATACGGGGTAATCAGCACCAGCAGGGGTTCGAGGATGGAACGCTTATGGCATTTCAGGTCTGTAAGTTCATTGGTGGCGATCATAAAACCGCTCACCGCGGTATTGAAACTGAAACGCTCTGTATCGTCTTCAATTTTTTTAATTGTACGATGCAACACTTTCAGTTCTTCAGGAGTGGCCGCCTCATTGGTTACAATTAATCCCTTCAATTCATCCGCAAATAAGCGCCAGAATTTTTTCAGGAAACGGTGTACCCCTTCAATACCCTTGGTATCCCAGGGTTTACTGAGTTCCACCGGACCGAGGAACATTTCGTACATGCGGAAGGTGTCGGCGCCGTATTTTTCTATAATAATATCAGGATTCTCAACATTATACTTTGACTTAGACATTTTCTCTACTTCCCTTGAACAAATAAATTTTTCGTTCTTGGTGATAAAAAGCGCATTCTCAAATCGTGAAACCTCAGATTTCAGCTTTTCTTCATCTAATTCGTCCTTATGGTTCACATATTCAACAGGGATATGAACTTTGTAATAATTATTCAATGGAGCTACTTTTACAAGATTTTTTAGCCCCCATGCTTCTATATCATCATAAACTGGCTTTAGTAATATTGAGTATAACTTATTTTGAAGATCCATATGCTCCTTTTCTTCTTCAGTTTCTGGAGCTGAAATAGATCTCCTTACTATATCCATAATATCTTCGGATAAGTAGACATTCTTTAAAGCAACATATTTATCTTTTAGACTCTTTATAAGTTGCTTTTGTTCATCTGAAATCTCCCCAATCAAATTTGTCCCAAAGTTAAACCCTATGAAATTTGCAAATGCACTTACTCCCTGAATCATTCCCTGGTTCACCAGTTTCTTATACGGCTCATCGTAACCGATATGTCCGAGGTCATAAAGGGCCTTGGTCCACATGCGGCTATACAACAAATGCCCTACGGCATGTTCGGTACCGCCGATATACAGATCCACCTGGTTCCAGTAATCGGATACTTTCCGGTCGCAGAAGCTGGATTCATTTTTCGGATCCATATAGCGGAGGAAGTACCAGCTGGAGCCGGCATAACCG
>DAORKK010000110.1:0-10616 GCA_035439525.1 Chitinophagaceae bacterium | reverse complement strand
TGTCAACCTGTTAACTTGTCAACCTGTTAACTTGTCAACCTGTTAACTTGTCAACCTGTTAACTTGTCAACTTGTTAACTTGTCAACCTGATCAACCTAACTCCGGATACAGAGGGAACTGATGCATAAAGTGCCTTACTTCATTCTTCACAGCAGCAATCACATTTTCGTCATCTGCATTCATCAGCACCTGGTCAATAAAGTTCACGACCGTTTCCATATGCCCTTCCTTCATACCACGGGTGGTGATGGCGGGTACTCCCACACGGATACCGGAAGTCACGAAGGGGGATTTGTCATCAAAGGGAACAGCATTTTTATTCAATGTGATATGAGCTTTGTCCAGGGTTTCCTGGGCTTTCTTGCCGGTCAGGTTTTTATTGCGGAGATCGATCAGCATCAGGTGATTGTCGGTACCGTTACTGATCAGCTGGTATCCCCGGTTCATAAAGGATTTTGCCATCGCCTGTGCATTAGCAATGATCTGCTTCCCGTATGCCTTGAAATCTTCAGAAAGAATTTCTCCGAACGCCACCGCTTTGGCTGCAATTACATGTTCCAGTGGTCCGCCTTGTGAACCAGGGAAAACTGCGAGATCCAGCAGTTGACTCATCGTCCGTAAATTACCCTTCGGATCTTTGATGCCCCAGGGATTTTCAAAATCATGACGGAGCAGGATTATTCCACCACGGGGACCACGTAATGTTTTATGGGTGGTGGACGACACAATATGACAATGCTCAAATGGGTCATTCAGTAAGCCGGTAGCGATAAGCCCGGCCGGGTGGGCTATATCTGCGAAGACCACAGCACCAATTTCATCTGCTACAGCACGAATCCGCTGGTAATCCCAGTCACGGCTATAAGCAGAAGCCCCGCAAATAATCATTTTGGGTTTCTCCGTACGGGCTTTGGCCTCGAGCTGATCATAGTCTACGATTCCGTCTTTCGTTACCCCATAATGCAGGGCCGTATAATTTTTACCGCTGAAATTGGCCGGACTGCCATGGGTCAGGTGACCGCCCATGCTCAGATCGAGTCCAAGAAATTTCTCACCAGGCTTCATGACAGCCAGGAAAACAGCGGCATTGGCAGAAGCCCCGCTATGGGGCTGTACATTGGCCCAGGAAGCATTAAATACTTTTTTCAGGCGCTCAATCGCAAGTGTTTCAATTTCATCCACCACTTCACAGCCCCCGTAATAACGTTTGCCGGGGTATCCTTCGGCATATTTATTGGTCGGCACTGTTCCCATAGCCTGCATCACTTCAAGGGAAGTGAAATTTTCAGAAGCAATCAGTTCAATACCATGTCGCTGGCGGTCCAGTTCTTTACGGATCAGGTCAAATACAAGGGTGTCTTTTTGCATGCCGCAAAATTAAGATTCCCGGGGATTCAAAAGACTTAAACAGAAAGGCGTTGATAAATTGTGGGGAGAGGGGCAGACGGGAGACGGGAGTCGGAAGTCGGGAGTCGGGAGTCATGAGTCAACAGCCCTTACTGTGATAGTTTAGTTGTTAATAATAAGGGGCGGTTTTTTTCGTGCCTTTTTGTGTCCTTTTGTGGCCAAAATCCGTGTAAATCTGTGTGACCTGCCTGCCGGCAAAGGCAGGTCCGTGGCCTCCGTGGCTTAATCCCCCGTCAGGGGGATCCCCAAACTAATACTCGGTTTTTTGCCTAAAAATGGTACTTTCGTTGGCTTTTGATTAGTAACCCGGGCATAGCCCTTTAAAAAACCTCAGGCTTATAATGAAAGCTATTATACCAGTAGCCGGCGCAGGCACAAAGCTGCGGCCTCATAGTTATACACAACCTAAAGCGCTCATACCGCTTGCCGGGAAAACGGTGCTGAGCATTATTGTGGACCAGCTCAAAGAGGCAGGAATAAATGAATTTATTTTTATTGTCGGCTATCTGGGGGAGAAAATTGAAGATTATGTTGAGGCCCGTTACCCGGATATCAAAGCGCATTATGTACACCAGACTGACAGGCAAGGGGTAGGACATGCCGTGGAACTGACCAAGGATATCGTTGGTGGAGATGAAGTATTTGTGGTATTGGGAGACACCATCTGTGAATATGATGTAAAAGAAGTGATCAGCAGTCCGGAATCTATGATCGGCCTACGTAAAGTGGATGACCCGCGCGATTTTGGTGTGGCGGAAATAAATGAGGAAGGATTAATTGAACATGTGGTGGAGAAGCCTCAGATACCCAAGTCCAATATGGCCATGGTTGGTATCTATAAAATCCGGGAAAGTAATCAGTTGTTTGATTGTCTCGAAAGTAATATCAGCAAAGGGTTGCGCAGCTATGGCGAGTATAACCTTACCGATGCATTGGATTGTATGATCCGGGCCGGTGTTCAGTTCCGCCCGTTCAGAGTGGAGAACTGGTTCGATTGCGGACGTAAGGAGACCCTGCTTGAATCCAATGCCTTGTTATTAAAAAAGTTTGCTACACCCACAGATGCAGGTCAATATGAGAATACCGTGATCGTTCCCCCGGTCAGTATCGGTGCCGGCTGTATCATTAAGAATTCCATCATAGGTCCCAATGTAGCCATTGGTGAAAATACCACAGTTGATTATTCGATTGTTAAAGATTCCATTATTGGTTCCTTTTCCAATCTTTTTGATATTGTGCTGGCGGACTCCGTAATCGGCAGTGATACCAATCTCCGTGGTGAATCGAGATCGTTGAATATCGGGGATAATACGAGTATTGATCTGGGGTGACAACAATAAGTTGACAAGTTAACAGGTTGAAAGGTTGACAAGGTGGTTTCCTTAGGAGGGCCTTGTTAACTTTTCAACCTGTTAACTTATTAACTTTACTAAATGAACCAATTTTCCAATCGTATAACAAACCTCTTCGGCATCAGGTTTCCTATACTACAGGCTGGTATGATCTGGGCGAGTGGCTGGCGGCTGGCAAGTGCGGTAAGCAATGCAGGCGGTCTGGGTATAATCGGGGCGGGCTCCATGTACCCGGATGTATTACGCGAACATATCCTCAAATGCAAAGCAGCAACCTCAGCACCTTTTGGCGTGAATCTCCCGCTATTATACCCTGATATTGACAAGCATATTCAAGTAATCATGGAAGAAGGGGTGAAAATTGTGTTCACCTCCGCAGGAAATCCGAAAACATGGACGTCTTTACTAAAAGAAAAAGGCATCACCGTAGTACATGTGGTCAGTTCTTCCCGGTTTGCCCGTAAGGCAGAAGAGGCAGGCTGTGATGCAGTAGTGGCGGAAGGTTTTGAAGCGGGCGGCCATAACGGGCGGGAGGAAACGACCACCCTGGTGCTGATACCGGCCGTAGTGGATGCGGTTAAGATTCCCGTGATCGCGGCAGGGGGCATTGCAACCGGTAGCCAGATGCTGGCCTGCATGGTACTGGGAGCCGAAGGAGTGCAGATGGGCAGTCGGTTTGTGGCCAGTGAGGAGGCTTCGTCACATATTCAGTTTAAACAGCAGGTAATAGCCGCCCAGGAAGGGGATACGGAATTGATGATGAAGCAATTAACCCCGGTTCGTTTATTGCGGAATGAATTTTCAAAACAAGTGAAGGAAGCCGAATTGAAAGGAGCGGGACCGGAAGAACTCCGCCAGTTATTGGGCAGGGCCCGTGCAAAAAAAGGAATGTTTGAGGGCGAACTGGTTGAGGGTGAACTGGAAATAGGGCAGGTAAGTGCTTTACTGCATGATATCCTCCCGGCCGGAAAAATAGTGGAACAAGTCTGGGAAGAATTTATGAACGGTTTGAAGAATCCACTCAAAATAAACTAAATTTAGTTGACAATAATCAAACAGGTCCGAAGCTGAAGGGTTATCCATAACCATAAAACCGGAAGCAATGAAACAAAAAACACTCCTCGTTGTACTTTTTTTATTGGGTGCGTTTATAGCCCGTGCCAATAACGGACCAGGAAACGGTTCAAAAGACGAAATGAATGGGGTGGTGGTTCATGCGGAAACTAAAAAGCCACTGAAAGATGTGAGCATAACGGCTTATGTAGGCAATTCAAAAAAAGAAAAGATTGTACTCAGTAACCAGGAAGGGGGCTTTTCGTTTGACGAACTGAAACCCGGTGTTTACAAATTTGTTTTTGAGAAAACGGGGTTCAGGAAAGTGACCAGGGAAAAAATAGTAATCAAAACTGATGAGACCTTTCAGTTGCAGATTGAAATGATCGAAATGGGTGATTATGAAATAATGCCATCGCCCTTTAATATCAGCGGTTTTTAGTAAGTCATGCTGCAGTTAATACAGTTATGAATCTTCTGCTATACCGGGTTATCTTTAGTCCATGTTAATGTCCGGCATCTGGAAACGCTCCCTCTTATTGGTTGGAATACTAACGGTAATAAATGCCGCTCTTTACCTGAACAAGGAACCGTTTAATTATAAACCTTACTCAACGGAATCCAGCTTATATGCACCGGCAGCTGCGGAATCGTTTCGTTTCTTTACTGATTTTCCCAGTGAAGGCAGGGAACAGGCAATCCGTTTCCTGGATTCAGTTTTACCAATAAGCGATACCGCCCGGGTATCTGAAATAAAAGAAATTGCTTCTTTTTTGTATGTTCAGTTTTATTCGCAGCTGGGTAAACCTGCTGCTGTAAATGCCTATCGTGATCCCTGGGAAATGTACCGTTATTATTCAGCGGACAGTTCCCGTAAACTATGGTGTGGCCACCTGGCGATTTTATTTAATTATTTCTGCCTGGCAAGGGGTATTGAAACCCGGATGATCGAAATAATGAAGCCGGGGGATCATCATGTGGTCAATGAATGTTACCTGCCTGATTCCCGTCAATGGGTATTGGTGGATATCACGTATAACCAATTACTGGTCTCAACGGTGCAGGGGAAACTTTTCGGACTGGCGGAATTCAGACGGCTGCACGGACAACAGGATTTGGTACAGGTACAGACCGCGGGTGACAGTAACCGCTTATTGATGATGGACACAGGGTATATCCTGAATTACTACCAACCGGATTTTCCGGCTCATTATTATAAAACAGTCAATCCGGATGTGGTTTACAGTAACACTGAAAAAGTCAGACGCTATATATTGCCAGAGTCCTGGTACAGTATACTGGCAAAGGACCGATCCGCTAATACAGGTTTCTACTTCAGACAGGCTTTTCTGATTGCCTGGTTACTGAGCCTTGTTTATTTACTATTTCTGGTCATAAAAAAATCAAGCCAGGGGAGAATAATTAAGGCTGTAAAAAATGATGGCTGATCAGTGGACTCCGTTATCGGTGAACATGATCAGCCATACAAGGTCATTTTAGTCTCAGAGCTCAATCACTTCTTCGCTGTCCGCTTTCAGATTGATGTTGAATTTCGGGTGTTTTTCCAGAAACGCCCGGTATTTATTATAGACACCTTCACTGGCTTTTTTATCATTGATCAGCAGCACCCCGTCTTTATGTTTTAATGAGTATCCTTCTTTTTTATTGATCAGCCCATCGCTGTCAAGTCCATCCACCAGTGTTTTATATTCTTTTATTTCTGCTTTGGCTTTCTCTATTTCTGCTTTCGCCTTTTTCATTTCCACTTCTAATTTCGGACCGAGTTCCTTCATTTCCTCACTGAGTTTTTTCATCTCCACTTCCAGTTTCTTCATATCAATTTCTTTCACGTTGTCCATTTCCTTTTTCACCTTGTCCCAATCCACTTTCGCCAGTTCCGCCTGTACTTCCTGCTGGATTTTAGCCAGGTCTGCTTCCTTCATGGCTTTGGCAATTTCGGACTGAATTGCTTTCATATCCACTTCTTTCATCGCCTTCTCTATTTCCAGCTGGATTTTTTCTCCATCAAAATCTTTCATGGCTTTAGCGATTTCGGTCTGAATAGCTTTCATATCCACTTCTTTCATGGCCTTGTCTATTTCCATACGGATCTTGTCCCCGTCAAATTCCTTTAGGGCTTTGGCGATTTCAGCCTGTATCTTTTCCAGGTCCACCTGCAGGTCAGTACGTTCCAGTTCGGCCAATACTTCGTCCAGGTCTTTCACTTTCTTCTCTTTCACTTTTTTCGGAAGGGTGTCCTGTTGGTTCTGTGGGGTATTGCCGGTTTTTTGCTGGTAATCCCAGGAGATCAGACCAATACTGAACAGCAGGATCAGGAGCGGCAGCAGGTACCTGCCGGTCAGAAGGGTTGTTGGTTTCATGCGCATACATTTTTAATGATGAATTTATTTTCCACGAAATACTTCGTATCAAATATACGATTGATTTCGTATTAAGTTACAGTCCGGTGGGAATTTGGGAAAAATTAACAAAATGGTGAGTGGTGAGTGGTGAGTGGTGAGTAGGGCGTAACAAATGAAAAGTCATTACAAATTTGAAACACTATCAAACTTGTAATGACTTTCCGTTTTTAGGATTACTCACTACTCACCACTCACTACTCACCCCCTTAGTTCTTCCTGAACGCCCACTTCATCAATTCTTTCCACGTTGGCTTTTTACCATACATGAGGATACCGGTACGGTAAATTTTTCCGGCAAACCACACCGTGAATGTAAAACTCAGGATCAGCACACTCATGGAAAGAATAAGCTGCCACCAGGGTACTGTGCCCGGTACGCCGAAGGGAATCCTGGCCATCATCACGATCGGGGAGCTGAATGGGATGATACTGCCCCAGACGGCAATGGGTCCGGTCGGGTCTGCAATGGCGGCGGACATCATGGCTATGGAAATGATCACCAGCATGGTGACCGGGAAACTCAGGGATTGCGCTTCACGCATATCTTCATTGACGGCACTGCCGATCGCTCCGTAGAGTGAAGCATAAAAGAAAAAGCCCGCCAGAAAATAGAACCCAAAGCAAAACAGGATCAGGGGAACATTCACGCTGGTAAATATTTGTTGCATTTTACCCACCATATCTGAAGCCATACCGGTATTACCGGAAGCCTTACCCACATTGTATATGATCAGCACAAAGGCGATCCAGAGCAGGAACTGTGTCAGGGCCACCAGGCCAATACCGAGTATCTTACCCAGCATCATCTGGAATGGCTTGACCGACGAAACAATGACCTCCGCGATCCGGTTGGTCTTTTCTTCCATCACACCCATCATTACCTGTGAACCATAGATAAGGAGGATCAGGTATATCAGGAATCCGCATATATAGCCGATGGCCTCCGCATATTGGGCATTGGCATTTTCATCCTGGATGTTTTTCGGTGTTACCATCAACCGTTGATTGAGGATATCCTGTTTCAGTGAGTCGATCTGCAGGCTGTCTTTTTTTATCGACGTCCAGATAGTATTTAGTTTGGCTTCTACAGCGGCGGTTGAACTCCGGCCATACGCTTTATTCGCTTTGAATAATAAAGGGGCTCCTTGTTTCCAGTTTATGGCCGGTACGATAATATACCCGTCATAGCCGGCTTTCTTATGATCCGCCATTACGGAATCCGCATTTTTATCTACAAGAGTGATTACGGAATTGTCATCCGCCAGGTTTTCTTTAATCAGCAAAGGAGCTGTAAAATAGCCGGAAGAATCGATCAGCGCCACATGCAGACTCTGTTTGCTTTTCTCTGCAATGAATCCCATTCCGAAAATCAGCGCCAGGTACAACAAGGGAAACAGTAAAGTGGAAATGATAAATGTTTTTTTGCGCACCCGGGTCAGGTATTCGCGGCGTATGATGATAAATATCTTATTCATTTGGTTGGTTTGAAAGGTGATTAAGCGTGAACCGGTTGAAACTGGCGGGCCGTGGGGGTACCTTCCACCAGTTTGATGAAAATGTCATTCAAAGAAGGCAGGATCTCATTAAATGAATGAATACTGCCGCCCTGATCCAGCAGGTAACGCAATACCTCATTGGGGCCACTGCCTTCTTTGATGCGGATCACATGACGGTCTTCTATATGACCGGTCAGTTCGAATGGTGCAGAAGCCGGAACCTGGCTGAGTGGCTGGTTCATCCCCACACTGTAAATATTTTCTTTGAAATCCTGTTTGATGCCTTTGACGGTACCATCCAGTATCTTCTTCCCCTTATTCACCAGAACAATATGATTACAGATCTCTTCCACCTGTTCCATCCGGTGGGTGCTGAAGATGATGGTGGATCCGCCCTGGGCCAGGTTGAATATCTCATCCTTGATCAGGTTGCTGTTAACCGGATCAAGCCCGCTGAAAGGTTCATCCAGAATGATCAGTTTGGGTTCATGCAGTACAGTAGTGACAAACTGCAGTTTTTGTCCCATCCCCTTGGACAGGTCCTCCACTTTTT
This sequence comes from Chitinophagaceae bacterium, assembly GCA_035439525.1. Classification (GTDB taxonomy): domain Bacteria; phylum Bacteroidota; class Bacteroidia; order Chitinophagales; family Chitinophagaceae; genus JJ008. The sequence continues at coordinate 2,331 of DAORKK010000110.1, read as the reverse complement.
TATTCCACCAGCTGTCCATTTCAAAACGGGCAAACCACTTTTTTATTTTCGATTGTGCGTCACTGTGACTCAGTCCTTTCAGCTGAGCCAGGTACATCGCCTGTTCGCCGATCTTCATTTTTTTGTACAGCCCTCTTTCTTCCGGCATATACCCGATGTAACCCACATCCTTAATGGGGTCGAATTTTTTGCCATCAAAAATGATCTGGCCTTCATCAGGATAAAATATCCCGGTAATCATCCGGATCAGGGTGGTTTTGCCGGCCCCGTTGGGTCCGAGCAGCCCGAAGATCTGTCCTTTTTCAACAGTCAGGCTGATGTCGTCCACCGCCTTCTGTGTGGCGAAGTATTTTTTCAGGTTCTGTAGTTCAAGTAGCGCCATATAGGTTGGTTTTGAAATGTAAAATTAGTTTTCTGTACGACTTCCCCCTTTATTTTCGGCGAACTGCATCAATAAGGGCGTAAAATGCTGCCAGATACACCTGATCGGTGGAAAAAGGCTTGCGTAAATCTCCCGCAAAGATTAAAAGCATTTACTAAAGAGGGAGAAGTCTTAAATTTTCAAACTTTTCGGATATGGAGGAGGGTGGCATTCAGGAAAAGTCTTATTGGCTTTGCGGGCCATATTTTGCCAGGATCATAGAAGCAACTCGTTCGCCGTCCATGGCCGCACTCACAATCCCCCCCGCATAACCGGCCCCTTCGCCGCAGGGATACAGGTTCTCTACCTGGGGATGTTGGAGATTATCGGGATTACGGGGGATCCGTACCGGTGATGAAGTCCGGGATTCAGTGGCGACCACCACGGCTTCATTTGTAATATACCCCTTCATCTTTTTTCCGAATTCACGGAAACCAAGACGCAGTCGTTCCGAAACAAAGGCTGGCAATACCTCTTTCATAGAAACAGAATGGATGCCCGGTAAATAAGAGCAATCGGGGAGGCTCCCAGATCGTTTATTTTCTGTAAAATCTGCTAACCGCTGTGCCGGTGCCACCAATCTACCTCCACCGGCCAGAAAGGCTTTTTGTTCAACGGATTGCTGGAAATACATCGCCGCCAGCGGACCATATTTATTAAAGGCCTGTACGTCTTTTTCTTCAATACTGACCACGATACCGCTGTTGGCATACGGATTATTACGTTTTGAAGGACTCCAGCCATTAACCACCAATTCTCCAGGTGCGGTGGCAGCCGGCGCAATGATGCCGCCCGGACACATACAAAAGGAAAATACGCCTTTGCCATCTACCTGCTGTACCCAGCTGTAAGCAGCGGGTGGAAGAAACTCACCCCGTAGATCACAATGATATTGGGCACTGTCAACCAGCGACTGCGGATGTTCGACCCGTACTCCCAGGGCAAAGGGTTTTAATTCAATTTGAATTTTCCTTTGCTGGAGCAACTCAAAAATATCCCGGGCCGAGTGACCGGTGGCCAGGATCACCGCACTGCCTGAAAATCGTAACCCGTCGGCGGTTTTTACTTCTTTTATATGACTCCCTTCGAGAATAAAATCAGTTACTCTTTTTTCAAAATGAAATTCACCACCGCATTCCAGGATTTTTTCACGCATGGCCGTTATGATCTGCGGAAGTTTGTTGGTGCCGATATGCGGATGCGATTCATACAATATTTTTTCATCAGCACCGAAGTGTACAAACAATTCGAGGATCCGGTTGATGTCCCCGCGTTTACTGCTTCTTGTATACAACTTCCCATCACTATATGTACCTGCACCACCTTCTCCAAAACAATAATTGCTGTCCGGATTTACTGCTCCTTCTTTGTTGAGCAGGGCCAGGTCGCGACGGCGGGCTCTTACATCCTTACCTCTTTCGAGCAGTAAGGGCCGGATGCCGGATTCAATCAGTTGCAGGGCCGCAAATAGTCCGGCAGGGCCCGCTCCGACAATAATGACTGTTTGTTTTGCTGAACCTACATCGCGGAACGAAAACGATTTTCGTTCTCTTTCCCGGAATGGTTCATCGATATAAGCCAGCAGGCTCAGGTTGATCCAGGGCTGGCGCCCACGTGAATCAATGGATTGTTTTTGGAGTATATAACCGTTTACGACAGCTGGTTTTACGCCCGCTGAACGGGCAATCGCTTGTTTCACGAGCGTTTCACTCGCAGCTTCGGAAGGCAATAAACGGAGGCTGATGGTCTTTTGCATAGTGTCAGGTTTTTATCCTGAAAGAGGTGACAAAGATGCAAAGAAAATCCCGGGATATTTTTTTCGTTTTTACCACATCGTATATAAAATTGTGATACCTTCAAACGAGATCGTTTGTTATGAACCCCAGGTACTATTTTTTTCCGGCTCTGCT
>DAORKK010000109.1:0-10633 GCA_035439525.1 Chitinophagaceae bacterium | reverse complement strand
AGTAGCCTCGACAGGGCTAAGTAATTTATTGAGAATCAAGGTTATTAAGAAAACCGTAAACGAATCCGTAAACTGGTAATATTTCTCTTGTCTTATGTGTCAAATACTCTAACATAAAGGTAGTTCTTATTTTGATTCAGTATGACATGTGTTCGCGATTCTTCTTTAAAATTTTTAGTAGGAGGCGAATTTTATACTGAGGAGGAAAAGAAATGAGGTGATGTTAAGAAAACTACACAATAATCCTATCCTCGTAATTATAGATGCTCATGAAAATATACAAATCAATTACTGTCCTAAAAAAATAACCTGGGTTCTCTTATATCAATAATGTTTTGCTGTTTCCAAATCATGGAATGTTCCTTTATATGATCCCATATAATGAAGTTTATTAAGGCAGGTCGGAAGTTTTTTGGGGACCTGGTATTAGTCATCATAAATCCTAAATAGGTCTCAAGAAAGAAGATTGCAAAAAGTATGTAAGGAAATAATAAAATGGATTTGTTTAAACGAAGATCAGGTGTTTGACCTGTATAACTTTTTTCAGTTCATACCTATTCTCTTTTAGAAAGCGCTTTATGCAGTATCTGAATAAGCGTGAGCAGTATATTATTTACAGGTTCAAGCAATAAGGGTTGAATGTGATCTATAGCCTTTTCGCCATGTGTGTCGTTGCAACGAACCTGGTAAACGAAGGTTGCAATGGCAATTGCTTTTTCCGTTTGATCGGCTGATCGTAATCCATCCAATAACGCTGCATCGTGCGCCAGTTGGGGGACGCCCTGTGGTGACAAAGTGATATTAAAAACTTTGTTTTCCATAATCCCAATAAGATGCTGAATATCCAGGTCATTCCCGTTATCATGCAATCCTTGGAGCATATTGGCTGCCCCCAGATAGTGAACCATGTTAGTCGTGGCTTCCTTTTTATTACCTCCCCGGGAAGGAATGAATCCACTTAAAAACAAGTCCGCTGAAGCATCGCTATATAGCCGGTTTTGGACTGAATATAATATCTTGAACCTAGCAAAATGATCGGCCGGCTGGTCACCGGTTATGGTAACCAGGTGGGCCATCCAATTGTTGTAATACTCTGTTGTTTCAGCACTTAACATAAGCTTATGATTGAAGCTGAAATGAATATAAGATTTATTTTCCGCCGTAGCTGTATTTTATGAAGGACTTATGGAGGGGTATGAATATTTATACTCCTCCACAAGTGTTAAATTTAGTATATTTGTGGAGGGATATAAAAATAGATAAAATATGGAAACGATCATTGGCCGGGAGGAAGAGAAAAAAATACTTACCGCTGCTCTGCAATCCAGGGATGCTGAATTGATTGCTGTATACGGAAGAAGACGAATCGGTAAAACTTTCCTGATCCGCAACCATTATCATAAATATATTGTGTTTGAGTTAACCGGGATCCATGAAGCGAGTATGAAGGACCAGTTACGTAATTTTAGCCTGGCTCTCCAGGAATCGATGGGTATACCCGTAGCCCCGGCACCGCCTGATAACTGGATCGAAGCATTCCGCCAATTAAGTGATCACCTCAAGGCAAAAGAAGGAAAAGAACCAATCGTGGTTCTCTTTGATGAACTGCCCTGGCTGTGTACTCCGAAATCAGGATTTCTGCAGGCCTTTGGACATTGGTTGAATACCTGGGCCTCCAGAAATCGGTTCGTTAAAGTAGTTATCTGCGGATCTGCAGCATCGTGGATCATCCGGAATATTATCAACGACCGCGGCGGGCTGCATAACCGGGTCACCCAGCGTATCAGGCTGCTGCCATTCACTCTTGCCGAAACTGAGAGATTCCTTCTCCACCATGGTGTAAAGTTAGACCGGTACCAGGTGCTGCAAATCTATATGGCGATGGGAGGAATTCCGCAGTATCTAAAGCAAGTGCAAAAGGGTGAAAGCGCCTCACAGATCATTGATAAACTCTGTTTCACCAAAAACGGAATGCTTAAAACTGAATTCGATGATCTTTACCAATCGCTGTTCGCACATGCGGAAAATCATGAGAAGGTAGTCAGGACCCTATCTAAAAAAGCAAAAGGCATGACGAGGGCAGAGATCATCGAAGCCTGCGGTTTTACCACTGGTGGATGGACCACCGAGCTCTTTGATGAACTGGAGCAATCCGGATTTATTACGCAGTACATACCATTTGACCGAACCGTCCGGGATGCTATCTATAAAATATCCGACGAGTACAGTTTGTTCTACCTGAAATTTATTGAAGGAGCCCGGGCTACTGGCGCGGGCACCTGGCTCCGCCTTTCTCAAACACAATCCTATACCAGTTGGGCTGGTTTCGCTTTTGAAGCCGTGTGCCAGAAACATGTGGATGCCATAAAGCAGGCCCTGGGAATTGCTGGCGTTTATACAGAAGCATCAGGCTGGCGTCACGTTCCAAAAAAAGGTGACAAAGGAGCCCAAGTGGATCTGCTACTGGACCGTGCTGATCACTGCATAAACCTATGCGAAATGAAATTTTCAGGTAGTGAATTCACCATTGACAAGAAATATGCAGGTGAATTAGACAATAAGATAAAGGTATTCCAGACGCAAACGAAAACAAAAAAGACGATTTTCCCTACAATGATCACCACTTATGGGACAAAGCAGAATATCTATTACATAGGCCGCATCGTTTCCGAGGTAACCATGGAGGACCTTTTTAAATGACCGCATTGAACTGGAACATATTCAAAACAAAGTTTCATCAGCGTGAACAGACAGTATTCGAATCGCTGGCCTATATGCTGTTTTGTTACGAGTACGGTATTACCCAAGGGGTTTTTCGTTTCAAGAACCAAACCGGTATCGAAACCGAACCGATCGATCACAACGGCGTGTCCACCGGGTTCCAGGCGAAGTTCTATGAAACAAAGCTATCAGTGAATAAAGCAGACATTATTGATTCGCTAAAAAAGGCAAAGCAAAAAAATCCTGGACTTAAAAAAATATTGATTTATACGAACCAGGAGATTTCGGAAAGCAGCCTGAAGAGTAAGAAGAAGCCTGTGTACCTGGCCGACATTGAAAAAGCAGCCAAGGGAATTAAAATTGAAATCGAATGGCGTGTTAATAGTCATTTCGAAAAGCAACTGTCTGTTCCGGAAAACCATTACCTGTATAACAGTTTCTTTGAAACCACAAAGGGCATCGTGGATCTCCTGGAAGCATTGACTCAACATTCGAAAACGATATTGTTCCCGATTCATACAAATATAGAGTATGCGGGAAAGCAGTTAAAAATTGATCGTAGTGCGATTGCCTCTCAACTGAAAAATCAATCCCCAAAAGTTATCATTTTATCCGGAGATGGTGGTAGTGGTAAAACAGCACTCATCAAGGAGAGTTGGTCCGAGTCGAGCCCAATGTATGTACTAAAAGCGGCAGAGTTTAACAGGGCTAGTGTTACAGACCTACTGCATGATTTCGGGACATTCGGCTTGACGGACTTTATTGAAGCGCACAGCCAGGAGCCGGGGCGGACCTTTGTCATCGACTCTGCAGAAAAACTGGCGGATCTCGATAACCAGGATATATTCAAAGAGTTTCTTACTGCCCTAATCGCTAACCACTGGAAAGTCATTTTCACTACTCGTAACAGCTACCTGGATGACCTGCGTTTCCAACTCATAGAAGTTTACCGGTTGAAGTTTCTCAGTATTTCCCTTGACAATTTAGCAGTGTCCGAACTAGATGAGTTGGCGCGCCACCATAAGTTTAAGCTGCCCAAGGATGCCAAACTCCGGTCACTGATTAGGAACCTCTTTTATTTGCAGGAATACCTTGGACATTACACAGCCTCCCAGTATGAAATGGACTACACCGGATTCAGAGATCTGCTCTGGCAAAAACGTATACAATATTCGCAGTTTAAAAAGAACAATATCCACCTGGAACGGGAGAGGTGTTTTCTACAAGTTGCCCGACTGCGGTGCGATACCGGTAATTTTTTTTTAACTGACCTGCCTTGCAGTGGCGAAGTCCTGTCCCTGCTCGAGAGGGACGAGATCATCCGGTATGAAAAGGCGCAGGGTGGTCATTTTATTACGCATGATATCTACGAAGAGTGGGCCCTAGAAAAGCTCATCGAAAAAGAATTTGCACAGGTCAATGACATCGCAGCCTATTTTGATAAGCTGGGACCAGCGTTACCGATGCGCAGGGCTTTTCGCTCCTGGCTATCGTCCAAATTACTGCTGGAAGATCCGTTGTTACGCACATTCATCGAAAACGCGTTCATCAATAAAACAATCGCTGCTTTCTGGAAAGATGAACTGCTGATTAGTGTCCTGCTTTCCGAGCATTGTGAATGGTTCTTCCGGCAATTTGAAGCAAAGCTTTTCGAAAACGACAAGTATTACCTGAAACTGATCATCTTTTTGTTAAGAACTGCTTGCAAGGAAGTAGATGAACAAACACAACTGCTGTTGCGGCTACAGCAACAAGATCTTAATCCTGCCTACGTATTCACCAAACCCAAAGGCAAGGGATGGGATGCAGTCATTTCGTTCCTGCACAATCATGTTGGTCAATTTGATCGCGAAGACCTGACGATCATTGTGCCCCTGCTGAAAGAATGGGTAAGTGAAAGCCCGACCGGACACACAACAAAAACAGCCGGATTGTTCGCCCTGCATTTTTATAAGCAGGCAGAACTCGATGATAAAATAAGTTACGGTTCTGATACCGAAGAGAAATTATTAGCAGTCGTGTTAGGCGCTGCCAGGGAACTGAAGGAAGAGCTTTCAGTAATAGTCGAAGCATTACTCGCAGGAAAGTATAACCGCAGAGAGTCCTTCAGCAGTTTGCGTGAGGAGGTCCTTACTGACAATGATAAAAGCATCCAATTTATCATCAGCCTGCCCGAACTCACACTCCGTCTTGCCGACCAGGCCTGGTACCAAAAAAAAGAAGACCGGCATCCTTATGGCGGCAGTATGGGGGTAGAAAAACATTATGCTATCCGGGATCATATCCATATGGACTATCACCCCGCCAGCGCTTTACAGACACCAGTTTATTACCTGCTATTGTTTTCGTTTCCGGAGACTATTCAATTTATCCTGGATTTTACCAACCGTGCTGTCACTGTCTACTCGAAATCTGAACTCGGTGACTCGGTGGAAAGCATCAAGGTACAGGTTAATGGCACCCGGGTCGACCAATATATCAGCAACAGTCTCTGGTGTATGCACCGGGGTTCAGGCTCACCTGTAACACCTTACCTTTTACAATCTATCCACATGGCGCTGGAGAAGAAACTGATGGAAATGGCGAAAAACTCTGATGGGGAAAATGTCAGTAAATGGCTGAAGCATTTATTGCTACACAGCCGCTCGGCCTCTATTTCTGCGGTTGTTACCAGTGTGGTCCTCGCTTACCCGGACAAGTTGTTTGATGTGGCGCTGGAACTATTCCGCAATTTTCCTTTCTTTCAGCAGGACAATGTCCGGCTATCCAGGGAAAGTGAAGCAAAAAGTATTGTATCGATCTGGGCCGGAATGGACGCAAGGTACCGGAGGCATGAAAAAGAGCGGCTCGCCACTTTTGAGGAACCGCATCGCAACAGGACACTGGAATCCCTTGCGCGGGAATCCCAATTTTTCCGGACTGAGGAGGTAACCGAGAAGGTTTTTCAGGATCGCCGTGCTGCTATACATCGGATCATTGATGATTTTTATGCTTCACTAAAAGACAAAGACCCGGAGACCGAAGAAAATAAAATACTGCGTCTTTTCCTCGCACGCATTGACAGCAGGAAAATGTCCCTGACCGCAGAACCGATGGGTGGGAACACGCTCATACATTTTAACCCAGAACTGGCACCAGACCTTCAGCAATTCAGCCAGGATGGGACCAGACAATTCGAGGAACAATTCCAGTATACTACTCTTAAACTATGGTCGATGGGAAAATTCGACCGGCGCTTTGCTTCTAAAGAATACCCGCAATATGAAACGGATCCTGCCAGGGTATTAAAGGAGACAAAACAACTTGTCGAGGAAATGGGCAAAGGCCGGTCGCTGCCGCTGACCGATGACTGCATTCCTGCTTTTACCTGTGCTGTCCTTATCAAAGAACACAGCGGCGCGTTGTCAAAATCTGACCTCCTTTTTTGTAAAGAAATGATTCTACAGTTTGCGACCCGTCCGTTTCGAGAAGGATATGACTACCAGATCAGCGATGGGGTCGAAGTGGCGGTCAGCACGCTACCCTATTTGTATAGCTTATTTCCCAGGGAAAAGAAGGAGTACAATCTTTTATTACTCTTTATCCTCTTTGATGAGCATCCTATCGGAGAGTACAAGCGGGTGAGTGATTATGCGGCGGAAGCGATCCGGTTCAAACTCTGTTCGGTTCAACCGCGACAGGCCAATGAAATACTATTAGGATACCTTACTCTCAAACCGCGGGTGGACAAGGTTACGGACTTCCGGAAACTGCATATTAAGAAAATATCCCGGGTGCAGGCGCTCCAGAAATTTGCGACATCCAAATCAACCGAAAAACGATATAATGCTATAAGAGCAACTAAAACTTATTTCAACCAGCTAAGATTCGACCGGATGGACATTCAGGTGGCCGATATGGTCTTTCAGTCAGTCCCGGACGAAACGGATGACGCGATTCACCTGGCTTTTATTAAAAAAATGCTGGAACGGTTCAGCAAAGACCTTTTAATGCACCGGGGATATAAGGATGAAGGTAAAGTGGATCACCGGTTGCAAAGCCGGTTCTTACGCAAATATGCGCGGTTCCTCCTGCATCGTAAACCAGATAGCATCGAAGCCTGGTTGCATGCTTTCCTGTATCCCTTTATTCCCAGTGAACACATGGCCAGTTTTATCTCTGATGTGGTATCCGAACAGGATCGCCTGGAGCGTTATGAACAGTTCTGGAAGATATGGCTTGTCCTTTATCCTGCTATCCGGCAGGAAGTGATCAATGATAAGCATCACCACCGCGATCAACTTATTCGTAACTACCTGCTCGCCTGGCAATGGTGGAAAGAAACTGCGAGAGAATGGCATACATTGAAACCCGGCGACAGTCTTTTCTTTAAACATGTGTGCGAGGATATGGGTCATCATCCGGAAGTATTGTATTCTATTTCTAAATTCCTGAATGATGTGGGATCGACCTATCTAAATGATGGCCTGCATTGGATTTCAAGTATGTTATCCCGGCATGAAAGTTTGTATAAAGCCGATGCTCATCCGAATACCATATATTACCTTAATCATATCGCCCGGCGTTTTGTGTACCAGAAACGCACCGCTATCAAAGCGAACCGCCTGCTCCGGGACAAAGTTCTGGTGCTACTCAATTACCTTGTCACAAAGGGATCGGTCAGCGGTTACCTGTTGCGGGAAGAAGTTTTTTAACTCGCTGATCCAAACTCATGAATTTTCCTGCATGTTGCATAGAATGAATACATATGTTGCTTTCGAAATTTATGTCCAATCAAAACAGAAACGCTTTGTTAAGCTTTGTTCCCTATTCGCAATATATTACGTTCCTCCTAGTGGCGACTTTACTCTAAGCAAAGTTATTTACTGATACTTTCAAGACCTGGTGTATTTAAAATTCTTTCGATTTCTGTTTCAATTATTTCAACTACTTCAGCCTTTACCCTTCGAAAATTGTTGTTGACCATTTGGACTGTAACATCCTTGACAGCAGGTAAATTCTTGTATGAACCCGATTCTGACTTCAGTGCATCATGATCATTTATAATTTCTGAATGAAATGTCTTCAACTTTATTTTATTGTTCGGATCATCTGCAACCATGCCTACAAATTCCCCGGAGGAAAGCCCGGCTATTTTGGATTGTGGGATAGCAAAATCCAATTGACTGGATTTGCTGATTGAAGTATCGGTTCGGTTAATCGAAATACTCTCCTTAACCTGGTTGATTTTCCCGAACCTTTCGGATAGAAACTTTGAAGTTTCACCGGTTACCTGCCCGCTGATAATATTGCCGGTGATATTCATTATTACAGCGGACTGATCTGCGCCGTAATCTTTCTTAAGTTGACTAAAATCCTGGATTCCGAGACAGGTTGCTACTTTGTTGGAACGTGCCGTTGCAATTAAACTATCAATATCATTGAAAAAGATGGTAGGGAACTCATCAAATATCAAACTTGATTTCAGTTTATTTTTTTGATTAACGAGTTTAATCAAACGGGTCACGTATAAGGAAAGAACAGCCCCGTAAATCTGCTGCTTTTGAGGATTGTTAGCAAGGCACACGATCTTGGGTTTCTCTGGGTCATTTATGTCAAGCGTAAAATCGTTTGCTGATAATACCCAATACAGTTGCGGGGAAGAGAGCCTTGCCATCCCGATCTTGGCGCTCGCCACCTGGCCCTCCAGTTGTTCCATCGCATCATTCTGATAAGCGGATATGAACGGATTGATCAGCACTTCAATTTCTGGTTCAGTCCGAAGAACTGAAAAGAGTTTTTCATAGTCCACCTGCATCAGTTCAATCACATGGGGAAGCGTCAGGTATTTCCCACCCTGGTATTTTTTCAGGAACCAGATAATTGCCGTCAAAAAGTTGATCGGTGACTCTACAAAAAAGTCACCTTGTTTGGTGATCCAGTCCCGGTTCAGGCCCATCATAATTGAACGGGAAGCTTCGGTGGCATCCGTAATATCGAACATGGTGGAAGCATCCAGCGGATTACAGCGGTGACTCCTGGAAAGATCATCGAAATTGATTGTATAAAATTTTGGTTCTACTTTATAACTGCTCTTGTTCTTCAGCAACGTATTGTAGGCGATTTTGGTCAGGTCGTCGTATTTAAAATCATAGACCAGCATGGTAAACCCTTTCCGGATATGTTGCCTGATGATATGCTGAATCACAAAGTAGGATTTACCAGCTCCGGGGGAGCCGCAAACGAGTAGCCCCCGGAAAGGATTAATGATATTGATCCAGCTTTTGCGGACCTTACCCCTCAGGTTATATTGTGCAGGTAGGTTGATCGAATATTCATTTTCCAGCAACCGCTCTTCCTGGGGGAATGTTTCATTTAATTCGTTGAAAATATCCTTTCCCAAACTTACCCTGATATAACGGCTAAGCAGGTTACCTCCCGCCAGCACTAAAAGAAACCCTGTTCCGGCCAAGGTCATATACCCAATTGCCAGTTGTTCCACCGGGCCCTGAAAACCCAATATTAGGGTGCTAAAGAAGTAAAGACTTAACCCCAAAATCAGGTAAATCAGGATGGATCGGGGGTTGATATTCTCGGATTTTTTACCCCTGGCACCAAGCAGGGAAATCCCCAGCAGTCCGAGGGCAATCAACTTAGATTTCAGAACCGTGCTGTAGAGCCCCGTAAGGGCAATATTTTGGAGGAACTGGTCGCCCCAGGGAGTAGTGAGCCCCCAGCGCTCAAAAGCCCCATAGCAGTAAAAATAACAGTGCAGGAGCAGAACCAAAATGGCTCCCAGCCGCGTAAAGTCCAGGATTTTCCTGAGGCCCGCTTCATTTTCGCCGGTTCCGGATGACATAGGAACTTATTTAGGGTTAGGATTGCGTTTTTTCTTCTTTTTCTTCAGTAGTTCGGAAGGAACCCGGTTCAGGTTCTTTTCATGCTCCAGCAGTTCTTTGAGCAGGCCGTCCTGGGAGGGTTGCGACCCGGTAGTTTGAGAGGGCTCTTTGCTTTCCCCGAATCCCTTTGTCTGGGCGGTTTCAGGGGCGGTTTTTTGGGCTTTTACCGAGCCATTTTGCCCCGACTCCATCGAAGTCCGGATACCAGCGATACTGTAGGCTTTTCCTATATCGCTGCCATTAAATACGGCCTTGGTCCGAAAGTCAATAAAAGTGATCCCATAGACCAGCCCCTGCTTATTCTCCCGCAGGACTGCCTGGACCCCTTCTTTTTTCAGGGCATTGATCATTGCTTCCAGGCTGCCCGGAGACTTGGCCAGCACCCAGTCAATGCTGGTCTTCAACCTTTTTTTATCAGGTTGCCGCAGGGTCTCATTTTCCATGAATTTTTTCTCCAAATTTTTCAAAGTGGGCTTGCTGTGAATTAGGCTGGCTTTGATAGGTACCCCTATCTTATTACCATGGCCGTCCAGCAACCGGTAAAAAAGACCCCCGGATTTATATACGATCCCTGTCTCCCTGCCCCGGTCGGCCTCCACGTTATACTGCCGGAGAATGGCGTTCAGTTCTGCCAGCGAAGTGTATTTAAAATGATTGATCACCGCATCCAGGACATTGGTAATCGAACGGCGGGTCTCGGATTTGCCGTAATACACTTTCTGAACATCAACGGGCCGGATGCCTGCGGCCTGCACGGGCTGTTTGCCCTGCGCCGGGATCAAACCAAAACTTTTCTCTAATTCTTTTCTTGCCTTCTCGGATTGGTTGCGGCCGATATTATAAGTATCAATACGCTTTCCATTCGGCTGGATACTGGTGGTCAGGATATGGATATGGGGATGACCGGCATCGTGGTGTTCATAGACCAGGTAAGGTTGTGACCCGAAGCCGATTTTTTCCATATAAGCCCTTGCGATCTGGGTGAGTTTGTCCTGTGCAAATTTTTCGGAAGGATCGAAGTTTAAGGAGATATG
>DAORKK010000108.1:0-10664 GCA_035439525.1 Chitinophagaceae bacterium | reverse complement strand
CCCTTGCTGAGCCGCATCGAACTGAAAGAGACACCTACCACCGGTGTGATCTACGACGGCCGCTGATTTCCTGTTTTTTTGTATCTTGCCGGTGCAATGTTCCACTACACCCGGACATATCACTTTCTCAAAGCTAATCTCGATCTGCTTAATCATCGAGGGTAGAAGCTTTCTTACTGTTCACCCTTCGGCAAGCTCAGGGTGACAGTTCTTGTCATGCTGAGCCTGCCGAAGCACACATCTCGCATATTCACAATTCTCTTTTCTAAAACAGACTACTATGACCCCAGCTATAAATATGTCCGCTACCTCCCTGCACTACCTCGAACTCGAGGAACAATATGGCGCCCACAACTATCACCCCCTGCCCGTGGTGCTGAGCCGCGGCAAAGGTGTACATGTTTGGGATGTGGATGGCAAGCAATACTTCGATTTTCTCAGTGGCTACTCGGCCGTTAACCAGGGCCATTGTCACCCGGTAATCCTGCAGTCATTTATTGAACAGGCTCAACAACTGACGCTCACCAGCCGCGCATTTCACAGCGACCGGCTCGGGGAGTATGTAAAATTTATCACGGACTACTTCGGGTATGACAAAGTACTGCCCATGAATACCGGCGTGGAAGCAGTAGAAACCGCGATCAAACTCTGCCGCAAATGGGCTTATGAAGTAAAAGGTATTGAGGAACATAAGGCCGTCATACTGGTATGCGAGGGCAATTTCCACGGACGAACCTCCACCGTTATCTCTTTCAGCAGTGATCCTTCAGCCCGTAAAAATTTCGGTCCCTATATGCCGGGGTTTAAAGCAATCCCCTACAATGATCCACAAGCATTAGCTGTTGCTCTAAAAGATAAAAATGTAGCCGGCTTCCTGGTAGAACCCATCCAGGGTGAGGCCGGTGTGTTGGTACCGGATGAAGGTTACCTGGCGAAAGCAAAAGAACTTTGTGAAGCCGCCCATGTACTTTTCATTGCCGATGAAATACAAACCGGTTTGGCCCGTACGGGCAAAATGCTGGCCTGTGATCATGAAAATGTGCGGCCGGATCTGCTCATCCTGGGTAAAGCCCTGAGTGCCGGCATGATGCCGGTCAGTGCCGTGCTGGCCGATGATGAGATCATGCTGACCATCAAACCCGGTGAACATGGTTCCACTTACGGAGGCAACCCACTGGCCTGTGCCGTGGCCATGACTTCCCTCCGTGTACTTAAAGAGGAGAAGATGGCGGAGAATGCTGCGGTCCGTGGTGAACAGTTACGGAAAGGATTGGCAGATCTGCACTCCAGACATATTTCCCTGATACGTGGCAAAGGATTATTGAATGCCATAGTGATCAAACACCCGGATAAAGAAGCCGCCTGGGAACTTTGCCTGCATCTGAAAGAAAACGGATTGCTGGCTAAACCAACCCATGGCGACAAGATCCGGTTTGCCCCGCCCCTGCTGATCACCGAAGCACAGATCAATGAAGCCGTCACAATCATAGGTAAAAGCCTGGATAGTTTAGGGTAATGCGGGAAACCATTATTGTTTTATAAACCGGATCGACTTCTTCCAGGTTTCTCCCTGCAGTTGCAGAAAGTAAAGCCCTGCGGGCAATTGCACGAGGTTGATTGAAAAATGCTGTGTGCCCTTTTTCACCAATAACCTGGCATTGTAAAGACATTTCCCGGAAGGATCCACTATCTGCAGGTTTGCAGGGACAGACTGCAAGCTGATTACCTGAAGGTTTGTCTGCTGTGTAACCGGATTAGCATTCAGCTGAAGCAAGGGATATCCGCGTTCCTCTTTGTTCAGTGTAATCACCTGACTATATTGTACGGTTTCATCCATATGTAACATCTTTAACCGGTAATAAAGAAAGGAAGATTCCCGACGTTTATCCAGGTAATGAAAGGCTGTCTGATTGATCATGGAACGGATTGTGTCCAGTGCAAAAAAATCAATCCCGTTTATTGAATACTCCGGAATAAACCGGTACATACCCGGTTCAGCGATCCGCCATTCTATGCTGGATTTTTCATCTGTTGATGTTGTTGCCTGAAAAGAGATCAGTCTGACTGGTAAAGGCAGGCTGATTCTTGATAATCCATAGGCCGAAAAACGGGTGAGTCCGTTGATCTTTACCGTCCGGGTATCGCCACCTGCTTGGACCAATGGCTGGGGTACAGCGGCAGTGAGCCAATATCCATTGTGCCTGTGCCACGCCTGTACCGGCTCCAGTTCATACGGTGATGTATTAAACAGGGAGCCGGTCTGATTCAATTGGTCAAACTGAAATGTGATATCGGCACCGCTTAATGGAGGATTTACAGATGGCTGAATATACCAGGTCAGTAAAACTGCCCCATCACTGGAATATGGAAAATCCGGCACCACCCCGTCATTCACCCTTACGGACCAATGATGACCATTCCCCTTTTCAATCAGCACCGGATTATAACGGCTATGACCAACCGGGAAAAACTTTCCCGATACGCCCACATTTTCCAACACCAGGGCACCGGTTCCGGCCGTTCGTATATAACTGGAACTTCCGGCACCGCTGATCAGGCCTGTTACGGTCAATTGATAACCATCGAGATTAATATAACTGGCCGCAGCAGCCAGTGCCAGGTTTCCGGAAATGGTTTTGTCCTGCTGCAAGGTGATGGTGGTCCCGCTCCCTACCTGTAATCCGGCAGAGGCAGACAAATTCAGTTGTACAGTTCCGCCCAATACCGCAGTAAGGCCATCCACCAATACCACACCACAGGATGCAGTTGTACTGAGGGCACCTGTACCCGATATTCCATTACGGAACTGTTTCTGACCAGCCGCCGTAAAACTGATACTGGCGTTTACTTCCAGTATGCCATTCACCCGGGTAACAGCCGAAGCGCCTACCGGCAGGGTAACCGGTTGTGAAATGCGTAATATCGGAATGGTACTGTTGCTGACATGTGGAAAGTAAGTAACCCCATTCGTACCCATTCCATTATAAGCATTCTCGAGCACAGCTGCATCTTCGTACACATAATTGGCCGCATGAACCCCCGCCCCGGGAACCGTGGTTAAGCCACCGGCACTGATCCGTAAGATTCCCCCGGATTTTATACGCAGACTGGCTGTTGAGTTGCCAAACAAGGGCAGGTTTCCAGTGGCAGCCAGTTGAAAAATACCCCCGCTTTCTATTTGCAGCTCATCTCCTGCCCCGTCATTCAGCAATAACTGACCGCCGCCATGCTGCAGCAACCCACCAGCATCAATGGTTATCTGATCGGCCATGGTAAAATACTGATGAGTGATTGAATGCCCATTCCTGATCCTGATACCTGCCGCATACCAGGTCGGCAGTTCAGTGGCATCCGTCCAGCTCAGTTCATCAGCGGACACTTCCCAACTGCTGAGTGAAGACCAGCTTCCTGAGGACTTTGTACGATAGAATTGGGTGGAAGGAAGGGCATAACCCGGCTCTATACTCAGGTCATCTATCCCCAGACCATCATCTGATCCGCTGGCAGCCGCATCGGTCCAGCGAAAAAAACAGGTATTGCCCGGTTCAATAAAAAGTCCGGTAATGGTGGCGCTGATCAGCCGTTTATTAACAACAGCATTGCCATCCATAGCGCCTGCCTGGCCATTGCTGACCGGTGCAATAAAATCAAGGATATCGAGATCCACCCAATCCCCGCTGACCAATGAACCCGCATTTAAGCTGAACTGAAAATCGAGCCGGTCATTCCGGCCTGTGGACCCGAGCCGCCATTGTTCACCTGTAAATGAAACTGTAATCCGGGTTATCAGTTGCCCGGTTGTATTGATAAAATGAAATCCGACGACCGGAGTTAAAGTGCCCGACTGAAGCATGCCCAGTGCCCTTTCAGGGGAAGATAGTACTCCGAAGCTATAAGTATCACCTGTACTGCCAGATCCGGTACCAGCGGTGTACATCGCGTCCGAAGCTGTACCTGTCTCCTGTAAAACCCAACCTTCCGGCAATATGCTTCCGGAACCGGTACTGAGCAGGCTGTTGAAATCCTGGCTATAATTGCCCGTTAAAGAAAACTGGGCATTACTTAATAAAAAACAACTTTGAAAAACAAGGAGAAAAGCAAATTTCCGCATACCATTTTTTTTAGGATAAGATGAATTCAATTCTATCCTAAAGGAAAAAAGTCTGCATTATCCGGCCATGGGAATTACACCGGATTGAAATGATATTTTACTCCTTATTTTCCGTTTTTAGCCGGATATCGGGAAACAAAGCTGCAAATAACATCAGGATTCCGCTCAGCAACATCAGGTAAAAACCGGTCTCGCGAACGGGACATTCACCGCCCTTGCAGGTGCCGATCACCAGGAAATTTTTGAGTATCCACGCGGTATTGAGGGCAATGATGAAGAGGTTCCATCTTTTAGCCCAGAGTTTAGGGATGAATATAAATGCGATAAAGAATGGCAACAACAGAAAATGGAAATAAGCCGGCTTCCCGTAATTGGTACCGGTAGCATCAACCCCGCTGATCACCAGTTGGTGGGACTGTATCGTAACCCAGGGCATAAATGACGCCATTACCAGTAAAGCCGCACCGGCCAGTCCGATCCATTTTGAGTATTTCATATACTTTATTAACGGACCGCAAGATACTGAAACCATACAAAACCCTGCCCCGGTTGTTGAAGATAACCAAGCGGGGCAGGATATGCTTATAATTTAAATCCGACGCTGATACCAAATACCCGGTGCTTGTTATTATTATCGGCACCGCTATTGCTTCCACTCTGCAATTTGGCCAGTCCATGACCGTACTGGGCCGACAATACCAGGAACTTTGTTTGTATCCCTGCTGTGGCATTTAAACCATAATCAAATCGCTTCATAATTCCGTAGCCGGCTCCTTCCTCATAATCGAGTGTGGTAGGGTCATCATCTGACCAACGGATATTCTCTTCATTGCTGAAAGAAGTACCCAGGAATTTTCCTTCTGTTTTATTTTTTCCTGCAACTCCGACAGCCAGATAAGGACCACCACCAACGAAAAACCGTACAGGGGCAGCGGGTGTTTTAAAAATCAGATTAACGGGAACTTCAATATACATCGGATTTGTAGTTGCCCTGAAATAGGTAGGATCAGATACAGATCCGGATTGTGTTTTCGATCCTTTCCCGCTGAAAAGTATACCCGGTTGAAAAAATAAGAATGGGGCGATCTTGATATCTCCGCTGAATCCAGCATGAAAACTGGTTAGCATGGAATTATCATCAACATCCCCGTCATTAGAAATAGAAATATTCGCCAGGTTTACACCTACTTTAAATACCTGCGCGTTAGCGGATACTGTTGTAATCAACAGTATTAATAACGAAAGCCTGATTGTTTTCATATTTATGGTTTTATGTTTCACATCAATTTGCAAAAGTCCTGCCACGTTCTGCCTGCCTGATAAACATGTATGTAAACAACATAATTCTGCAAATGAAAAACCAGCGCTGGACAGAAACTTTACCGCTGTGTGACAGAAAACAGGTTATTGAGTTTAACTTGAAAAATAAAATGTGGAAATCTTAATCCAAACAGCATGAGTTTTTTTACAACAGCAGAAAATAATAACCGGATTAAAAGACTGAATACGAATCACTAAAACAGGTTGACTGTATTTAAACTTATTAAATTCCAACTATTAAACCTGAATTGAAATTCGCTGTGAAAATTGACGTAATGCAGTCATTTGTAAATTATAAGCCAGTTGTTACAGAAGTATTGGGTTTTGACGGTTCGTCATTCGATAATGAAGAAATTCAAGCCAAAACTGCAGTCGGTTCTGTCATAAACTGTTATCCGCTTAACATTAACCTTCCAGTTATACAGCCCGTTTTTCCTGCAAAAGGACAAAAGAAAAAATCGAATGAAATTAAAGTCCGTCTATCCGCTATTACAGTTGGCATCTAATAATGGACCGGGATATTTAAAAAGTCATCAACGGTACTTTTCCCAAAGGATCGTTGGCATATATATAAATGTTAGCGGCGATTTGCCCGGGTGTTTGCCAGCCCAACCTGTCCGCATCCGGCATTGCGACGCGGTTTTGCGGAGTATCCAGAATAAAAGGTACCACTACAAATACTTTTACAGCAGTCCCTGCAGCTTCCAGGTTCATCAGGTCGGCCAGTCTGAATAAAAGCGACTTCGACAGACCATACGCCGTTACCCCTTTATTTTTATCCGTCGCCATACCTGCCTGTGAACCGATCAGGAAAATAGTGCCGGAACCCTGCTCTTTCATATGTAAAAAAACCGGCTTTGCGACATGATAAGCAGTCATAAAATTCAGGTTGATCTGTTCCTGTATACTTCCGGAAGAGGTGGAAGCTATATCACCCATGGCAAAACCACCTACGGTTAGCACGGCCGTATGTACAGTCCCCTGCTGTATTACCGAATGAACCCATTCAGCAGTGGCCGCTTCATCTTTAAGGTTGAGCTTTGTACCTGTGTACCCTGCGCCGGACCCGGGCAAATACCCGGTTCCTGAAACCTGGTAGCCACGACCCAATAATTGCTCCACCACCGCTTTCCCCAGGTTTCCTGAAGCTCCGGTCACAATTGCCCTTTTCATTATGCTTAGTTTTAATACGAATTTAGTAAAAATCCGAAGGCAGCTAAAGGCGGCTTCGGTTCGTTATAGTTTAGTAAATTACACAACCGCCCGCTACATGCTGAAGCAAATCCTGATATTGTTTTACTTTTTGCTGCTGGCCTTGCAGCCAATGGCCCAGCAAAACTGTACAGAACCGGGACAGACACCGGTTTCAGCCATACCGGTCTGTGGCAGTGAGCCATTTACCATCACTACTCCAACCTATTGTGGCATCACCAATATTCCGGTCCCCTGTGCCGGAGGTTTCAGTTATCAGAATACCAATCCCAACTTTTTCCGGATGGCCTGCTTCAGTTCCGGCACCCTGGGTTTCCTGATAACGCCCTCGGTTGCCACCGCCAATTACGACTGGCAGCTTTTTGATATCACGAGCCGTAATCCGTTTGACATTTTCACCAACCCGGATGCTTTTGTAGCCTGTAACTGGTCCGGCGAACCCGGTGAAACAGGCGCATCCGATGATGGAACAGCACTAATTGTTTGTGCCGGCTCCGGCATGAATACCTATAGTAAAATGCCCCAGGTCGTTCAGGGTCGTACTTATCTGCTGATGGTTGCCAATCAAAGTGCATCAGGTGGCAGTTATCAACTGACCCTCACCGGGGGAACCGCCAGTATAACGGATGCTATTGATCCTAAAATGGATTATGCCATGATGAGTTGTGATGGACAGAAGATCACCCTGAGACTGAATAAGAAGATCGTATGTGGCAGTATAGCGGCTGACGGATCGGACTTTAGTCTGAGTAACGGCACGGGAATCCTTTCAGCGACAGCAGCGGATTGTAGTTCACCATTTGGCAGTGATTCCATATTTATCCGGCTGGCTCAACCCCTTCCAAATGGCAATTATACCTTACGTATCAATAACGGGACAGATAATAATACGCTGGTAGATGTCTGTAATAAGAATATTGCGGCCGGTCAGACTCTTGCCTTTTCAGTTTCCGATCAGCAGCGGACCTATCCGGATGAAGCTGTCATCTATTCCTGCGCGCCCGGGTATGTCCGGGTAGGTTTCAACAGGCCCATCCGCTGTGGCAGCCTGCTGGCTGATGGCAGCCAGTTCAGCATAACCGGTCCTCAACCTGTAACGGTGATTTCGGCAGAAGCACTCAATTGTGGACCTTCACTTCTCAGCAATGAAGTGATACTCCGTTTCGCCTCAGCAGTGAACCTGGCCGGGATCTATGAAATACGATTAACTCCTGCGGGAAGCAATGGGAGTACTTTACTGGATGAATGTGGTATTGCTCCGGTCAATTCATCTGCCATTCCGTTCTTCACCAGCAGCAATCCGGTATCAGCCCAGTTTAGTTTTATAAAAAATGAAACCTGCAAAGGAAGCCAGTTTCTCTTCTCCCACAATGGGGCCAATGCGGTCAATAACTGGTCCTGGATTTTTGGTAACACCGGCACCAGCAATCTTCAGCATCCGGTCTATTCTTTTACTGCAGGTGGCCAGCACCAGGTGCAGCTTGTGGTATCGAACGGAGCCTGTTCGGATACGATCCGGCAGACATTGAACAGTATTGAAACGGTAAAAGCCGCTTTTGAAACAGATGCACTTGTCTGCCCGGGTGATACATTAACTTTTAAGAATAACAGTACCGGCAGTATTGACCGGTGGGAATGGAATTTCGGGAATGGAAGCACCAATACATTACCCCAGCCCCGCAACTTTCAGTATGGCCCGGTACCGGCAGAAACACTTTATCCCATTACCCTGGTGGCGTATAACAATGCCCTGAATTGCAGTGATACCGCCCGCCAGCTGGTGAGGGTACTGAACAGTTGTATCATCGCGGTGCCCACCGCTTTCACGCCAAACGGAGATGGATTAAATGACTTTCTCTACCCGTTGAATACGGAACGAGCTGAGCAAACCCGTTTTAGTGTATACAATCGCAGTGGTCAGCTCGTCTATCATAGCACGGACCGTTCCGGTAAATGGGACGGAAAAGTAAATGGCAGGGGTCAGGATGCCGGTGTATATGTATGGATATTCAGTTATACCACAGCTCAGCATAAGGCGCCTGTATTGCTAAAAGGAACCACCCTCCTGATCCGGTAATTTTAACATAAAACAAGCAGGGATTTGTGTTAAATTGCTCCAAAAACCAAAAGCCATGCAATCTACCTTCAGGCTGCTGTTCCTGCTCTTACTCTGCAGCAGCAGCTATGCCCAGCAAAACTTCAGTTATACCCCGGAGAAACCCAAACCCGGGGAAACCATCACCATTACGTACCGTCCTGCGGGGGATATTGCCAATACGATACTACCGGTGGAGGCCATCGTTTACCAGCATGGACAGAATTCACAAAAAGCGGATGATCTGCCCCTCAAAAAAACAGCGGATGGATTTACAGCCAGTTTTACAGCGGATACGGCAGCCAACTTTATTTACTTCAGTTTTAGTGCCGACAAAAAGTTTGATAACAATGCCAATGAAGGATACATCATTCATTTGTATGAAAATGATAAAGTACGCAAAGGCAGCAATATCAATCAGTTTATGTTTTACCAGTTTTATGGCAGCGGGGCCGGTGTGGAACGGAATAATGAAAAAGCGCTGGCCGCCATGGAAACGGAGTTCAGCTTATACCCGGATAACCGGAAACCCTGGCTGGGAAACTATGTACGGCTTAAGAACACGGTAAAAAAGGATGCAACAAATGCCCTGGCCTTACAAGAGATCGAGCGTCTGATCAAAGGCGGACTGAAAGAAGAAACGGATTATGAAACATTGGCCGGCTTGTACAGTCTTGCAAAACTGCCGGAACAATCCAAATGGATTTCCCAACTCTGGAAAGAAAAATTTCCGGACGGCAAGTGGACCGTCAATGAAACCCTGCAGGCGTATTATACACAACCCGACCCGGAAAAAAGGGAAGTGATGTTAAATGAAATCATACAGAAAACGAAGACGGATAAAAAGTGGGAAACAGTCATTCAAAGCATTCCCCGTTTGCAGACAATCATTGTAAGTGGGTATGCCACAAAGAAGAACTGGGAGAAAATGAGAGCGTATGCTGCAAAAATTGAAGACAAGGCAACGCTGGCTCAAACCTACAATTCCGCCGCCTGGGAAATGCAGAAGAAAGGCGATAACCTTGAGATAGCAGAGGAAATGTCCCGGTTTGCAACGGAATACAGTCGCGAACAATGGCTCAAACCAACGGCAAAAAAACCGGAAAGCATGACCGAGAAGCAATGGAAGAAAAATGCCGAATTCAGTTATGCGCAAAATGCGGATACCTATGGCATGGTGCTGTACCGGATGGGACAGTTCAAAAAAGGACTTCCCTTTGCCAAAGAAGCAGCGATTAAAATTCAACAGGGAAAGGATGCGGATTATAATAATACCTATGCCCTGCTGGCAGAAAAAGTAATTCCGGCCAAAAAACTGAAACCGGAACTGGAGCAATTTGTAAAGGATGGCAAATCCACCAGTGAAATGACGGAAATCCTGAAAAGGATCTATACCAGTGAAAAGAAAACAGAAGATGGCTTCGATCAATATATCACGGCATTAAAAGAAGAAAGCCGGCTGAAAATGCTGAAAGATATCCAAAAATCCATGTTGAATGAAAACAGTCCTTCTTTTGCCCTGGTCAACCTGGAAGGCAAAAAAGTGGATATCGCAGAACTGAAAGGCAAAGTAGTGGTGGTGGATTTCTGGGCCACCTGGTGCGGCCCCTGTATTGCCAGTTTCCCGGGTATGCAGAAAATGGTAAATAAATACAAAGACAACCCTGATGTGAAATTTGTATTTGTGGACACCTGGGAAACCAAAGAAGAGAAACTGAAAAATGCGCAGGAATTTATCACCAGCAATAAATACACCTTTGATGTGCTGATGGACAATGACAACAAAGTGGTGGAGCAATTCAAAGTGGACGGCATTCCCACCAAGTTCGTAATTGATAAGAACGGGGTGATCCGTTTCAAATCCGTTGGATTCAGTGGCAGTGATGATAAGCTGATCGCCGAACTGACTGCGATGATCGATATCGC
>DAORKK010000107.1:0-10701 GCA_035439525.1 Chitinophagaceae bacterium | reverse complement strand
ATGCCGAAGGGAGGCGACCTGCATCATCATTTTTCCGGATCGGCCTGGCCGGATTATTTGCTGGCCAAAGCTATAAAAGAAGATTACTGGGTGGAACTGAACAGCTATACTGTTGCCACCGCCTCGGGAAAAACCGGGGACTGGAAAAAATTCAGCGAAGTAAGCGATTTGAACGCGTTGAAAACAGCCATCCTTCAGCAATGGTCCGTTAAAAATTATCATCCGGCAGCCGGCCCTTCAGAGAATATCTTCTTCGACAGCTTTGGAAAATTTGATGCGATTATGGACGCCTCCGTACCCGATGCCTTGCTGGAACTGAAACGCCGGGCCAAAGCGGAAAACCTCAGTTATATCGAAACCCAGTTCATCCGTCCGAAATTCCCCTTGAAGATTTCCGGTAATGACAGCCTGAACAACCGTTTAAGACAAGCCAGTGCAAAAAAAGACACGAACTATATTTTTAATGTATTCGACGAACTCCTCCGTCGTTTCGATGCAGGTGGTGCCGCCGATACAGCTATCGCTTTCAATGAACGGATCCGTAATCAGCATCAGCGGCTGCAACTCGACGATGATTCCTTTACCCTCCGCTACCAGAATTTTGTACTGCGGTTCATGGAACCGGTGGAATTATTCAAACACCTCTATGTGAATTTTGTCTCCGCTGATAAAAGTCCGCTCATTGTGGGGGTCAATATCGTTTCACCTGAACATGGCGAGGTATCCATGCTGGATTACTGGCTGCATATGGCGATGTACCACTACCTGCACCGGAAATTTCCCCTGGTGAAATATGCTATGCATGCGGGCGAACTGACCTCGGGTCTTGTAGCCCCCGAAGAACTCACCTGGCATATCAATGAAGCCGTCCGCTTTGCCAGCGCCTCCCGGATCGGGCATGGGGTGGATATGGCCTGGGAAAAGAACAGTCGCTCACTGCTGGCCTTTATGAAACAACAACAGGTAGCGGTCGAGATCAACCTCAGCAGCAATGAATTTATCCTCAACGTGAAAGAAGACCGGCATCCGATCAGTCTTTATTACAAGGCCGGTGTGCCGATCACGATCAGTACCGATGACGCTGGTATCCTGCGTACCAGTATCACGCAGCAATATGTACTACTGGCCAAACGCTACCCCTTCCTCTCCTACAAAGCCATTAAAGAAATGGTGTACAACAGTATCCGGTATAGTTTTATTGGGGATGAAAAAGAGAAAAAAGCGATGATCAAAAACCTGGATCTGCGTTTTACTGATTTTGAAAAATCATTCAGTAAATAGTTGCCTGATTCAGGGACAGCATTTTTACTGTTTCACTTTCTTCAACATGCCCGGAGAATTTTCATACAGTCCCTGCTCCCGTAAAACCAGGTTCCCGATTTTCTCAAAACTGAACGTCTGATTCGCTTCCGGTGCTCCGTCATAATATGCCTGCCTGCGGATCACCAAGGCTTCCCCATTCGTGGTACTACTAAAGGATGACAGACTAAGATTGGTTCCGGAGTTTTTATTCTGGATCACCCAACCGGGTGATGCTCCCTGGTTCGTAGTTATATAATACAGTCTCCAGCGGACATTGTCCTGCGCCGCATAATCCCACTGTATCACCGGTGTGCCATCGGCAGTACCCTGTCCGGCCGCATTGATATACCGGCCGCTGTGTACCGCGCTGATCACATAAATACCGTCGGCAATCTTCTTTACATAAAACTTATGATTGGCCTGATCCACATAATCCCACTGTACAAGCCGGGCACCATTGTCCTTACTGATTCCTTCAATAGCAAGGTACTTACCGGTCTGGTTCACTTTTATTTTATACATCCCTTCTTCCAGTTGCTGATCGGCCATTTTTGTTACAAGGCCGGTTGACTGCTGATTGTTAAACTTTACCTGCTGTTCCTCTTTCCGTATCAGATAATCTTTGAACTCTACCCGCGGAAGAGAGGCGTTATAAAAATAGCTGCTGTTAATGCCTGCAATATCGAGGTCGCTTAACCGGAAGCCGCCCAGGTTACAATCCGAAATCTTATTTCCATTCTTACACCGGATAGTAATATCTCCGGCTTTCATCGCAAAAGCATCTGGCCCGTAATGCATCACCGACATATAATCATAAGCGGTGCCGGTTACTCCGGGTTCTATCTGGAAACTATAACGGAAATCCGGTATGGCCTTGGTGGTATCCACCACCACATAGAGATCCCGGTCATGGCGGCTTTGTTCATGGTAAAATCCAAAACTGTGCATCAGTTCATGCAAATATGTTTCTACAGCAGAGAGGGCGGTAATCCAGACCACCTGCTCCCCACCCACACGGCCTACGGGAGATAAACCGCCATAAGTGGTATCCGGTGAAAATTTTATTGTGATATAATCCGGCTGATTGGTCCTGGCCACCAACCGCAGATTGGTTAACCGGTTAAAAATTCCAATGGCCTCCAGTGCCTGCTTCCGCATATTCATACCCTTCCGGTTCATCCGGTTGGTCAGGCTCTCATCAATCTGAATGGCAATCTCTCCCTTGGGCCAGGTATAACGATCATGATTATTAGTCTGGTACAGCATGGTCTTCTGCAGGGTATTACCGACGATTATATCCCCGTTGAGTATATAATCGGTCCCCTGTTTTTTTACATAATAGCTTTTTATTTCGTTGCTGAAAGGCAACTGAAAAGATTGCTGGATAAAATCATTCTGTGCGATAGCGGCCAGCTGAAGCAACAGCAAGCCTGTTGAAATAAGAAATTGTTTCATATTAAATTATTTTCTTTCGCGGCTAATAGTGAAAAAAACATCTATCCAGTTATCACTTCCATCCTCATCCTGCAGGTTCACATGCACCAGGCAGCTCGGGGGTATGTCGGACACAAAGAAGCTTTGTTCGTTGATAGCAGGATGGCTATTGATTACTGATTTGATACAATTGCTGAAGTGATTACGGAGCAGATAATAATCATCGGCCCCACCGGCTTTATAAGGCCGGGTTTCAAAGCT
This sequence comes from Chitinophagaceae bacterium, assembly GCA_035439525.1. GTDB lineage: Bacteria > Bacteroidota > Bacteroidia > Chitinophagales > Chitinophagaceae > JJ008. The sequence goes on along the minus strand of DAORKK010000107.1, from coordinate 7,704 downwards.
GGTCACACCCTCCGGATTGGCCCCCGGCTTCCAGGGTAGTGTTCGGAAGCCGCCGATCGAAACATCCGCATCATCTTCATTGATCCCATATATCACATGAATTTCCGTCCCGGCCAGTTCATCGGACGGAATAGCGAGCCGTACTTCTGAGCCCAGTATATCCACTACCCTTTTTTTATCCATATCGATGGGAAGAGCGTCGCCGACATCTACCAGATTATTATTTCCGAGATAATACTTATTAAGGCTATTGCCGTTCTTATTGGTCACCAGGATCGTAATCGTGCCGAACATATCCAGATCACCACCATGGGGTACAGTAAAACGCAGGTCCTTCAGGGTGATGTACTCGGTAAACTTATTCGCTCTTGCCGGCAGCAGGGTAAAAGTCTGTCCGCTATTGGCCGTGATGATAAAAGGCGTTCCATTATTGTTGTTGGCAACCCCGGCAGACAACTGAAGTCCTTTCCCACTGGCCACACTGACAATCTTCACGCCATTTCCCGCAATTATAAATTTCCATTGCTGGTTATCCCCCTGCAGATAATCCCATTGCTGTACCTGTGTACCATCCGCCGTATTCCGGTCCACCACATCCAGTACTTTCCTGCTATGGACAGCGGTAATGGTATAATACCCGTTATCTTCTTTTTTCACTTCAAAGAGATGATTATTGCGGGGCAACATATCCCATTGGATCAGCCGCATCCCGTTATGCATATCCTCCTGACCGGCAACAGCCAGGTATTTCCCGGATTCATTGATGCGGATCTTATAAATTCCATCGGCGATATCCGCCTGAATAGCATTCAGAACAGATGCCTGCTGTACATTCGTGATTCCCGAAGCTTTTACACTGCCACGTCCGTTCAATGTAACCGGTGCCACTTCATTCTTCTTAAAATCCAGGATCATGTCCGGTGTGCTGATATCATCGGTAAGCAGCAACACAGCCCCATTTTGCGGGGTGGCGGTGCCCGCATTCCAATGCTGCATGATCACTTTCATACCATTGGCCACGCTATGCATCACATAGCCCTTCCCGTTTTTATGCGGCTGAATCAGCCATTTCTGGTTTTCCTGATTCACCCAGTCCCATTGCAGCAAGACGGCACCCCGTACCGGATTTTTCCCATCGGTACTGAGGTAACGGCCACTGTGGACCGCTTTCAATGAATAGACATTGGAACCAAGGCTTTTCACGATGAATTTGAAATGCGCTTTGTATTCATTATCCCATTGTATCACCTGGGCTCCGTTATTCGAGGCCCCGCCGGCCACCGCCATATACTTCCCGGTCTGATTCACCTTAATAAAATATTCGCCGTCAGTCAATGTTTGTCCCACAGCGGTTAGACAACTGCAGCCAATAAACAATACGGTCAAAAGCTTATTCATGATATAAGAATTTTCCATCCGTTACTTTTATAATATCGCCTGCATTCCCAGTCATTTCACCTTCAAAACTGGCTTCCAGTGCTACCGGGCTTTTCGTGGCTTTACTGATTTTTACCCGCATCCGGAAACCCAATACATTGCCATACAGGTAATGCGCCTCACTCAGGTTACCCAGCTGTACTTCACTCAGATCCTTATTGCCGCTTTCAATAATATAGTCGCCCTCCCCGTTACAGTTATAAAGGTTCAGGTTGAATGATTGCTCATACTTGTCTTTGGGACCTTTTGTTCCGCCAATCAGAATCGCTTTATTATATCCCTTCGGATGAACAATGCCGGTAAGCTCATGATCCGCCACCCAGTCTTTGCCATTTATTTTCATCCGGAGATAATTCGCAGAAGGCGACGGGGTTGTTGCAGAACCGGGTTCTTTCGCCACCGTTGAAGGTTGATTGTTACATGCAGTAAACACAGTTACTGCTATCAATAGGAGAAAGACCGATAGAATGGTTAGTCTCATACAATCGTTGTTTTTATTTTAAGTTGAATTTTTCAATAATCCCCTTCCGCTTTTCAGGAAAGCCCACGATTCCGAATCGTTCATGGAGCTCATGCATGCGTTTGGCTATTTCAGGATCGTCCTGGGTAACATTTTTCTTCCGCATGTCCGGAATGATCTGATGAAACAATTCCTCCAGATAATCTTCAAAATTCTGGTTGAAGTACATATCGATCCCCCGGAACGACTGATCGGTCTTGTTAAAAAACGTATGTACTTTTCCGTGAGGCCGGAAATGCCAGCCACCGGCCGGGATATCATAAAACTGATCTTCCACCATTACAGTAGCCGTTCCTTCCAGCACATACATCAGCTCATCCAGTTCTTTATGATAATGCGGGGCTGGTCCCATTTTCTTTGCGGCTACGGCAAACTCCACACAGGAGAATTGTTTATTGGTCTGATGACTGTGGATCAGGGTCCGGATATCGATGCCCCCGGGACCTGGTTGTAAGGGTGCAGTGGGCGGAATGTAAAACGGATCCGGCCCGGTCTGATTGGCTGTACTGATTCCGTTAGCGGCGGCGCAAGCAGGCATGCCGAGGAGGCTGAGACCGGCCATTCCGGTCAGTAATTGCTGGATCGCCGTACGTCGGCTGTTGTTATAGGTTTGTTTCAATGTAGTTCGTTGAGGGTTCAAAAATATTGTCGAAGCCATGGGATAAAGTGGTAAAAAAAAGACATTCTATTTTTTGCTCCAGCCCTGAGGCCATTTACAAAACCGGTCGAGACTGTAGGTTTTCACGTCCCAGCGGAGATAATACACTGGCGCATAACTGAGATAATCTTTCCGGTTCTGCACTTCGTTAACTGTATAGTACTTCCAGTTAGTCCAGTCAAAAAAGTAGTACTTACGATAGTAGATCGCAGTAGCCGCCACCTGGTAATCCACATAAACGGTCTGGTCGATGGTTGTCCATGGAATCGCATTGGCCCCGACGAACAAAGTATCCAGTGACCGCAATCCTCCGCCCGCCGTATTATCGGTAAACACGCCATCCTTAAAATAATACGTGATATCCCGCCAGGCCTGGCTATAGGGTGTATAGGTTGCCTGTGGGTAATATACCGTGCTGAAGGGGCTATTACCATATGGTTTCTGACCGGCTTTCCCGCCCGCATACACGGGATCATTCAGTTTACGGTATAAATTGGTACTGGTAGAAACAGGTGCATAGGTCCAGGGATTGGGCACGCTGTAGGTTACTGCGTTTTTTGCATCCGTCATGATATTCCGGGTGGTGCCCATCGCCGCTGATTTCACCTGGGCGGGCCAGCCGGTGGCAAGGCTGTCAATGGATCTGGGCGTCTGGATCACCGCAGCACTATCTGTAAATTCCGTACCGGCAGGAATCAGCGAAACAATAAAGTACTTTTTTGCCGCATTGGCATCGTGATCCAGATCGAACAACACAAACTGACCGGTCAGTGAAGCGGCTCCGGGCTGGTGCTGACAGATAAAATTGGGATGCTGGGCAACAGTATTGCCACCACCGGGATTGGGGTTAGACGGATTTGTTTTCGTACAGGATGTCATGAACAGGAGCATGAACAGCAGGATCGTGATAGCGGGTGGGGAGTGTTGTTTCATATATGGTTGAATGGTAAAAATCATGATACAAACCTAACCGTCCGGAGAAGGACAGGAAAGGCCGGATCGACGAACGACCGGAATAATCGCTGAACAACCAGTCTGGATTTTACGGGCTATATTTGGTCAACCATTGAACGAGGAACCCATTACCCGGATGAAGCAATCTATTACCTGTCTTGTGGTGGACGACGATGAAATTGACCGTCTGACCACTATTTCCTATCTCAAAGACTATCCCTTTATAGAAATACTGGGCGTATTTGAAGAGCCCTTCAGTGCCCTGGCTGCTGCGGAGGATAAAAAACCGGATGTCCTGTTCCTGGATATTGATATGCCCGGCATGAGCGGGCTGGAACTTCGGAAAAAGCTGCTGCATGTACCGGCCTGTGTGTTTATTACTTCCTATCCGGACTATGCGGTGGAAGGTTTTGAGCTGGCGGCACTTGATTTTCTTGTAAAGCCCTTTACCGGTGATCGTTTTGAAAAAATGATGAACCGGTTGCAGCAGCATGCAGCCATCCGGCAGAAAGCCGCTTTACTGGAACACACATTGGGAGGAGATACGGTTTTTATCAAAGACGGTCACGAGCAGGTAAAACTGCAGTTGCACGAGATCCTTTACCTGGAAGCGTTGAAGGATTATACAGGTATTGTGACGGCACAAAAAAAATACGCGGTGTTATCCCCGCTGGGCACCCTGATCCATGAAAAGGGTTTTGAAAGTTTTATACGGATACACAGAAGCTATGCCGTGCAGAAAAACTATATCCGTAAACTCAGTGCTACTGAAGTCCTGGTGAACGACATCCCCCTTCCGGTAGGCAGGACCTATAAAGATGAATTGAAAGGAATTATCCCCGGTATATGATAAAAAAACTATTGCTTTCCTTTTTACTGACGTGGCATTTGCCAGTAGTGGCGCAGAAGGTCTATAGAGATATTGACTCGATGCAGGGTGTAATATCAAAACTCCCCGCCAACCAGCTCAAAGAAAAAGCCACCCTGCTCGAAAAAACCGGGTTGCTCTACCTGAACACCAACGACTATACCAATGCCACTTCGTGCTTTACGCAGTCTTTAACGCTGGCCGACCAGCTTAGTGACAGCGTCCTCATGGCCAATTGTTACCGGAATATGGGGGTGGTGAATTTTTACCAGCAGAATTATGAAAAAGGAGAAAACTATTTCCAAAAAGCCCTGGCAATATATGTAAGAAAAGATAATACAGAACAGCAGGCGACCCTTTTAAAGAACCTGGGCGACATCTACCTACAGAACAGCGATTCGGCCAATGCGAACAAAAACTATAATCAGGCCCTGGTATTATTTAAAAAAATTAATGACAAAAGAGGGGAGGCCGTTGTTTACTCCAATCAGTCCATCCTTTGCGGCAGCAATTATCAGCAGAAAATAGAACTGGCCCTGAAGGCAAAGAAATTATTTGATGAATATCCGACCGCGAATGTGATTCCGGTGACTAACCTGGGTAATATCGGGGTGGCCTATCTCGATCTCGCCCGGTATGATATGCTTCGTCAAACAAAACCTTCGGCGATTATCCCCGCTGACAGAACTACTATATTAAAAATGGCAGAAGAATACCTCCTCCTGGCGATCAGCACCGCCAGAAAATCCGGTGACACGGAGAATGCCGGGTATTTTACCGGGGTGCTGGCCGAATTGCAGGAACAAAAAGGCGATTATAAGAATGCCTATCTCAATTTCAGGATTTACCAGAATACGATGGATTCTATTTTTTCCCAGCAAAATAAAAATACCATTGCCTCCCTGGAAAGTCAGCGGGAAATTGACCTGAAAAACAAAACCATTGAGAATAACGAATTGCAGATCCGGAATCAACGGAATAATATGCTGTTCCTCGCCGCGGGCCTGCTTTTACTGACATTCATCGGGGTCTTATTATACCGGCAAAGCCGCATTCAGAAGAAAACCAATATGGCCCTGTCACAACTGAACCGGGAGCTGGATGAAGCCAATAAAGTGAAGGCCCGGTTCTTTGGTATTCTCAGTCATGACCTGCGCAGCCCGGTAGCCAATCTCATCAACTTTCTGCAATTACAGAAAAGACAACCAGGCCTGCTGACGGAGGAACAAAAAACAGATAGGGAACAAAAGATCAGCCGTTCTGCAGAAAACCTGCTGGAGATCATGGAAGGGATGTTACTCTGGAGCAAGGGACAAATGGAACACTTTACGCCCACTATTTCCGCCGTTCCGGCACATCAGCTTTTTGATTATATCAGTAAGTATTATGCAGGTGTCCAGCAGGTACAGCTTCATTTTGAGGCAGCACAGGAACTGGTGATACAGACCGATGAGAACTACCTCCAGACCATCATGCAAAACCTGACTGCTAATGCGGTGAAAGCCTTGCAGGAAAATCCGGCTGCCACTATCTGGTGGAAGGCCTGGAAGGAAAACGACAAAACCTTTCTTTCGATAACTGATAATGGTCCGGGCATTAGTCCGGAACAGGCAAAAAACTTGTTTGAAGATACCGGTGTCAGTGGCAGCCGGCATGGACTCGGATTGCATATAGTCCGGGATCTTTCCAAAGCCATTCAATGCGATATCAGCGTTCAACCCGGTGATGAGGGGAAGGGCACCCGCTTTGTACTCTCCCTATCATAACCACAAAGGGGCCCGGTTGGTAATGTCCCCGGTTTTTGATAGCTTACTGTCATCAATTTCCTGTTATGCATAAGCACCTTTTCCGCGCCGGCATGCTGGCCTTCCTGATTACACTGCTATTTCTCCGGCCAGCTTATAGTCAGACCGATAAAGCAGAAGCCGGTATCCTGAAAATTATGGAAGAAGCGCCGGTGACCGGATTGTCGGTAGCTGTTGTGAAAAACAACCAGATCATTTATACACACGCATTCGGGGTAAAAGACCGGGAAACCAATACCCCGTTGACTACAGACTGCCTGTTCCGGATCGCGTCCATTTCCAAATCCTTTTCGGCTACTTCCATTATGCAACTGGCGGAAAAGAAAAAACTCAGCCTGGATGATGATGTGAGTGACCTGATGGGGTTTAAAATCCGGAACCCGAAATTTCCGGAAACCGTGATCACCCTGCGTTTGCTCTTATCTCATCTTTCATCCATTAACGACAGACAGGGTTATTTTACCCTGGATGCCATCAACCCGGCGAAGAACCCGGACTGGGCTAAATGCTATAATGACTATGAGCCCGGGAAGAGCTATCAGTACTGCAACCTGAATTTTAATATGATAGGAACGATTATCGAGAAATACTCGGGGGAACGTTTTGACCAGTATGTAAAACAGCATATCCTGGATCCGCTCGGCCTTTATGGCGGCTATTGTGTGGACTCGCTTGATAAATCCCGTTTTGCTTCCCTCTATGAATACAATGGGGACTCGATGCGGTTCTTCCCATCTCCCAATGCTTATAATCCCCGCAGTGCAGAAATTGCAGCTTATACAATGGGCTATAGCACTCCTGTCTTCTCGCCTACCGGTGGCATGAAAATATCTGCCCCTGACCTCGCCCGTTATATGATGATGCATATGAATCTGGGCAAATACAAGGGGAAAAGAATCATGTCGAAAAAAAGTGCCCGGGCCATGCAAACACCTTATTCCGAAAAAGAAGGCTATGGATTCGCCATCATGAATTCAACAAAACTTATTCCCGGCAAACACATGACCGGTCATACCGGCTCCGCTTACGGACTCTACAGTGCCATGTTCTTTAACCCCAACGAAAAATTCGGCATTGTGGTAATCAGCAACGGTTGCGATATTAAGTACAGTGATGGGTTCAATACGGTAATACGGAAAGTGGTGAATGTGCTGTATGAGAGCCTGTTGAGAGAATGAGTAATGAATAATGAATAATGAGTAATGAGTAAAAGCGGAAAAGTCTTTAACGAAAAGAAAATTTCCCAAAGCGGGATGTTCAATACTTTAAACCTGCCCGATCAGCTACTCATTACTGATTACTCATTACTCATTTAACCCTTCTGAACTTAAATAACCTAATTTTGTTATCAAACAAAAATTCCCATGAGTACCCCAAATAAAGTCTGGTTCATCACCGGTTGTTCCACCGGGTTTGGTCGTGAATTGGCTAAAGAAGCCCTCTCCAAAGGATATAATGTAGT
>DAORKK010000106.1:4382-10770 GCA_035439525.1 Chitinophagaceae bacterium | reverse complement strand
GGCAAAGGAATCCGTTCCTTATTACAGAGTATTGATTCTGATCTGAAGACCGGCAGCGGACAATTGAAACAAAATGTGGTGGAGAATGCCACCGGCATCTCCCGTTTGTCGGTGGATGAAATTGAGACCAATCCGAAGCAGCCCCGCCGTGACTTTGATGAGAAGGCGTTGCAGGAACTGGCTGAATCGATCAGGCTGCATGATATTATCCAGCCCGTGACCGTTTCTCGTATGGCGAATGGCAAGTATCGCCTGATCTCGGGAGAACGCAGGTTAAGGGCGTCCAAACTGGCCGGACTGAAAGATATACCGGCTTATGTACGACAGGCCAACGATCAGCAGTTACTTGAACTGGCCTTGCTGGAAAACTTACAACGGGAAGACCTTAACGCCATGGAAATAGCACTGAGCTATAAACGAATGATGGAGGAACTGGATTATACCCAGGAACAAGTGGCTGAACGAATGGGCAAGGACCGGAGTACGGTGGCTAATTTTATCCGTTTGCTCAAACTTCCACCAGATATTCAGCCTGCTGTCAGAAGCAATGAACTGAGCATGGGTCATGCCCGTGCCCTGATCAATGTGGATACGGTGGATCAGCAGCTTTATATTTATAAGGAAATAAAAAATAAAGGGCTTTCGGTTCGCCAGACAGAAGCCCTGGTCCGCAACCTGTATAAACAAGGTGGCGCTGTTAAAAAAACGGCAAAAAGCCAGTTACCTTCCGCATTTCAGCGAATAGAAGATAAATTAGCGGGTTATTTCAGTACAAGGGTTAAACTGAAAAACAGCCGGAATGGAAGTGGTCAGATTATTATTGAATACTATTCCCAGGAAGAACTGACCAAGATCCTGCGGCAAATGGATGCCCCGCTTGATTAATTTATCATGAGAATACTTTTCTCTTTACTGTGTTTCCTGTTGCTCAGCTCAGCCAACCTCTGTGCACAGGAAAAAGAATTGCCCGTAACGGAAAAGAAGGATACGCTGCCGGTAATTAAAAAAGCCGCCACTGGCAGTAGTCGCTATGATTCTGCCCTGAAAGCACATAGTCCCCGAAAAGCCGCGATCCGCTCAGCCATCCTGCCCGGCTGGGGACAGATATACAATAAAAAATACTGGAAACTGCCAATTGTTTACGGCGCCCTGGGTACCAGCGGGGGGATCTTTTTCTATAACCTGAAAAATTACAGGGATACCCGTTTTGCGTATAGGGTAAAATACAATATGCAGTATAACCAGACGGACAGTGCCCTCTATTCCCTGATCCGGGCCAATCTGCGTCCCCTGGATATTGAATCACTCAAGTACTACCGGAATTCCTTCCGGCGGGATATTGATTACTCCGTGTTATTCTTTCTTATCCTCTGGGGATTGAATGTGGTGGATGCCACGGTAGATGCCCATCTTAAGAGTTTTGATGTCAGTCCGGATCTGAGTTTCCGCTTCAAGCCCGGTTATAGCGAAACAGCCCGCACCAGTGGTCTCAGCCTGGTGGTGAAAATCGGTAAATAAATACCGGCCAGTACGGGGTGGTCAGCCCTTCAGATTATTTACATTTGTCTGTAATTGAACAAACGCCCCCCTTCGATATGAAGGCTGGTTAATCCTTTTTTAGTATCATTAAACAAACCTGTATGCGCATCGCCCTGATTGGTTATGGTAAAATGGGAAAAGCCATTGAGGAAGTGGCTCTGCACCGTGGACATGAAATTGTGCTTAAGATTGATCAGCCCAATCTGCATGAATTCACCAGGGAAAATCTGTCAGGCGCTGAAGCCGCCATTGAATTCACCAGTCCCCATAGTGCCCCTGATAATGTAAAAAAATTATTGGAGTATGGAGTGCCTGTGGTTTGCGGGTCTACCGGCTGGACAGACCAGTTGGCAACTATGATAGCATTATGCACGGATAAAGGCGGGGCATTTGCCTACTCCAGTAATTACAGTGTGGGCGTGAATATTTTTTTTGAAGTGAATAAAAAACTGGCCGCACTGATGGCCCCGCACAAGGAATATGAAGTGATCCTGGAAGAGATTCATCATACTCAGAAAAAAGATGCTCCCAGCGGGACGGCTATCACCCTGGCTGAACAGGTGCTGACCGAGGTTAAACGGAAAAAACAGTGGGTAAATGAACTCAGCGATAATCCGGAAGACCTGGAAATCATCAGTCAGCGGGAAGATCCTGCCCCCGGCACTCATAGTGTAAAATATTCTTCCGTGATTGATACCATCGAGATCATTCATACTGCACATAACCGGACCGGTTTTGCCACCGGTGCGGTACTGGCAGCGGAATTTCTGAAAGACCGGAAAGGATTTTTTTCCATGAAAGATGTTTTGGGTCTTTAAGCTGCTATTTATGAAAAAAAAGCTGCCAGTTTTATTGCTGATTTTTCAATCGCTTTTGCTGCAGGCGCAGCAAACAGCCGACAGCCTGCGCTCCCTGATCGCCATTGAAAAAAATCCTTCGAAAAAAGCGGCGTTGCTGGTTGAGCTGGCAGGTTCGTACCGGTATTCTTCACCGGACAGTTCGGCCAACTATGCCCGGCAGGCCTCCGCCATTTATTTCGCAGAAAAAGATTCAACCGGGCTTTCAAATTCGGATATTCTCATTTGCTACTACTACTATAATACCGGCAAACCCGACTCAGCACTGTTGATCGCCCAATTATATATTGACTGGCTCCATACGAAACCAGCCCTGATCGCTCAACTGGCCTTGTATTACTCTTTTTCTGGTGTGAGTTGCATGAAGCTGGACAAGAAAAAAGAAGCCCTGACCCGTTTTTATAAAGCACTTAACTATGCGGAAAAAGCGGGAGATGATATGACCAAACTCAAGGCCTATGTGAATATTGGATGGGCCATGATGGAACTGAACCAGTTTGAGGAAGCTATTCAGAATTTCAGGATGGCCCTTGATTTTACGCTGGAAAAAAAATTACCACAAAATTTCTCCGGTGTGGCACTCAGTAATATGGCCTCTTGTTTTGGATCCCTGAATCAATCCGACTCAGCCTTTAAGTATGCACGCCTTTCCATTAATAGTGCCCGCAAAGCCGGCGATATCATTACCGAGGCCAACGGTTTATTTATACTTGGCAATGCGCAGGTTAAAAGAGGACAACTCAATGAAGCGCTGTCTTCCTATCTGGAAGCACAGCCGTTGCGGGAAAAAGTAGGCGACCCGTTTTTTATCGTATCAGACCAGGCCGAAATCTCAAAACTTTACGCAAAACTGGGGAATACCAAAGAGGGTATTGCTATCGGTGAAAAAGCTCTCCGTATTGCTCAGGAAAATAATATCACGGCCAAGCTGCCCATGATTTATACTTCACTGGCCAGTAATTATGAAACGGCGAATGACTTTGAAAAAGCATCAGCGTATTATAAAAAAATCAGTGACCTGAAGGACAGCATGTATGCAGATGCCAATCCCCAGGCTATTGCAGAAATGAGGACAAAATATGAGACGGAAAAACAGGACCGGCTGATTGAACAGCAGAACAACAGATTAAAAATGCAGAATTACCTGTTTGCCGGTATCGCCGGATTTGTTTTGTTATCCAGCCTGCTCTTGTTATCGTGGTACAAACGGAATAAACTCCGCCAGGAAACCGCCATGAAGTCGGAACTCATGCGGCAGCAGGAAACCGCCATCCGGGCGGTAATGGAAGCAGAAGAAAATGAACGGCAACGGATTGCGAAAGACCTGCATGACGGAGTGGGCCAGATGATGAGTGCGGCCAAAATGAACCTGTCTGCCTTTGAATCCGAACTGCAATTCGACAACGAAGAACAACGGAAGTCCTTTGAAAAAGTAATTAACCTCGTGGATGAAAGCTGCCGGGAAGTACGGACTGTTTCCCACATAATGATGCCGAATGCCCTTCTTAAAAACAACCTGGGTGATGCTATCCGGGAGTTTACGGGTAAGCTGAACCAGAAAGACCTGAAGGTCGTTGTATATACCGAAGGACTGGATCAACGGCTGGATTCCAATATTGAAACCATGCTGTACCGGGTGGTACAGGAATGTGTGAATAATACCATCAAACATGCAGGGGCGAGTACCCTGGATATCTCCCTGATCCGCGACAAAGACTGGATCAGTGGAACTATTGAAGACAATGGTAAAGGTTTTGATACAACCGACGCGGAGAAACTGAAAGGCATCGGCATTAAAAATATCAGTTCCCGGATAGAATACCTTAAGGGGACTGTGGATTTCGATTCCGCTCCGGGAAGAGGAACAGTAGTTGGCGTACATATTCCACTCTAGGGTGACGGGTGTCAGGTGTCGGGTGTCAGGTGTCGGGTGTCAGGTGTCAGGAAACAGCCCCTCCTAAGGGCAGCACCTTATAAACCTGTCAACCTATCAACCTGTCAACTTATAAACCTGTCAACCTCCTAAACCTCTTAAACCTCTTAACTCAATTTAACATTTCACCAACTGCAATCCCAGCCTTCCCCGCATCTATTTGGAAAATAATAAACATGGTAGCTGCCAAAACCAAAATTGGTTTATCTTACGAACCATTAGTACGCATGAACCGCAAAATCTCCCTGGCCCTGGTTGACGATCACCAGATCGTAATAGACGGACTCATGAGCCTGCTGAAAGGTCACGAGGTGTTCCGGCTTTCATTTGCCACAACCGATCCCACTGAAGTATTGGCTAAAATGGCTGAGCATCCGGTTGATATCCTCCTTACCGATGTAATGATGCCGGGCTTGCCGGGTAATGAACTGGCCCGGTTAGTCAAACAGAAGTTCCCGGCTGTTAAAATCCTTGCACTTTCGATGAGTGGCCAGGGCGACCTGGTGAATGAAATGATCAATGATGCAGACATTTCCGGTTATGTGTTGAAAAATGTCGGAAAGCAGGAACTGATCAAGGCACTCGGGAAAATTGCAGCAGGCGGCATCTACTTCAGCGAAGAAGTAATCAGTGAATTGCAACGGAGCAGTGAACGGAAAAAGCAGATTGAAGACGCCCACCTGACAGACCGGGAAATTGAAATTATACGGCTGATCGAAAAGGAATACAACAACAAACAGATCGCGGAAGAATTATTCATCTCAGAGCGTACGGTTGAAACCCACCGGAAGAATATATTCCGTAAAACGAATACCAATAGTGTGATCGGCCTGGTGAAATATGCCTATGAGCATAAACTGATCTGATGTCATTTTTTAAACACGTGAAGGCTTAACGCACCATTTAACCATTCTTTCTTCCATTCATCACGACTGTCCATTACGAAATCCGTGGATTGTTTAGCTTACTAGTATAAACCAGCAAGCATGAAACAGTTCCTGCTCCTTACATTAATTGTTCTGACTTTGAATATCAGCCAGGCACAACGCTCGTTAACCATGTTACCCAGCGGTGGTAATAAAAAAGCGTCTGTGAGTGAACAGATTGGCATTACCGGTGTAACCATCCATTACGACCGTCCGGGGGTGAAAGGCCGGGAAGGGAAAGTTTGGGGAGAGCTGGTACACCCGGGATTTGCCGATCCCGAATTCGGTACCAGCAAATCATCGCCCTGGAGGGCCGGTGCCAACGAAAACACGACCATCGAATTCAGTACCGATGTCATGATCGAAGGAGAGTCACTGCCAGCCGGTAAATACGGATTCTTCATAGCATATGGCCCGAATGAATCCACACTGATCTTTTCTAAAAATTCGGGTTCATGGGGCCATTATTATTACAGCGAAAAAGAAGATGCCTTGCGGGTAAAAGTAAAACCCGTGGCCCTGGATAAGTCTGTTGAATGGCTGAAATATGAATTCAGCCAACAAACCGAAAACAGTGCGGTCGTAACACTCCAGTGGGAGAAACTGTCCATCCCTTTTAAAATTGAAGTGGACTACCTCAAAACGCAGATTGCTTCTTTCCGGCAGGAACTGAGGACCGATAAAGGGTTTTACTGGCTGAGCTGGAATCAGGCCGCCAACTGGTGTCTACAACGGAATACGAATCTTGAAGAGGCCTTGCTTTGGGCAGACTCTGCCAGCAGCCGGAATTTTGGAGGCGAATTTGTATTTACTACCTGGGTGACAAAAGCAAAGATCCTGGAGAAACTTGGGCGTAATGAAGAAGCAGCCGCCGTGATGAAAAAAGCCCTCCCGATGGGGAGTATTATTGATATCCACCAGTATGGCCGTCAGTTACTCAGCCTGAAACAGCCCAAAGAAGCGCTGGATGTATTCAAACTGAATTTTGATAAATACCCCAACCAGTTTACTACCTTAATGGGACTGGTACGTGGATACTCGGGCGTTGGTGATTTTAAAAACGCATTGAAATATGCAAATCTGGCCATACCCCAGGCTCCGGATGAACAAAACAAAAAATCCGTTCAGGGGAT
>DAORKK010000106.1:0-4282 GCA_035439525.1 Chitinophagaceae bacterium | reverse complement strand
AACTCACATAATTTCGCCTCCAGCGCGGGACCACGGAGATTTTTGGCAATGATTTTTCCTTCGGGGTCCAGGAGATAATTCTGCGGAATACTCTGAACCCGGTATAGCCGGGCTACTGCATTATTCCAGAATTGCAGATCGCTCACATGTGTCCAGGTAAGATTGTCTTCATGTATGGCTTCTATCCATCTTTCCTTCTGTCCCGGGCGATCCAGCGAAATGCCAAGCACCGTAAAATTCTTCGGACTGAATTTTTTGAAATTCTCTACCACATTGGGATTTTCCTGGCGGCAGGGGCCGCACCAGCTTGCCCAGAAATCCACCAGCACATATTTCCCCCTGAAAGAGGAAAGAGCAACCGGGGTACCGGAGGTATCAGCCTGGGTAAAATCAGTGGCGAGGGAACCAACGGCTCCAATCTTGCTGTCAGCAATCGTGGTTGCAATCTGTTTACCAGCCTCGGTCTCTTTAACTGAAGGATCCAGTTTCTTATATCGTTCCTCCAGCTGCTGAGGATCTTCCTTAAAACCATAGGTGGCAGAAAGTACAAAGGCGGTGACCAGTGATTTGGGCTTTTCCTGCACCATTTTATCAATTGATTGCTGAACAGCCGCCTCCATTTTCTTATGCGTTGACAACATACTGTCTCTGTCTGGTCCTGGCATCGTATTATTAATAATGGATGCCAGTGAACTGAGTTGCTGGGCAAGGGGTATAAATTCCTTTACAAAAACATCGAAGTCTTTATGAGATGCGGAACCTTCAATCTTATACTCACCAGGCTTTGACTTATCACCAGAAAAACTGATAGATTTGTTTTCAACGTAAATCTCTACAGGCTTTGGTTCAGTACCGATAAACAAGAAACAAAGTACCGGCTCAGTTACCGTTCCTTTTAACTGAAAAGCCGTCTGATTCAAAACGCCCGCAGCCAGATCGGTATTATCCCCATTACGAACCAGTCTTATCGTGGTCCCGTCCGGATAACCAGCCAGTTTGCCATTGATCGTAAAGGAAGGGTCTTTCTGGGCCAGCGAAATAAGAGGAGCCAGCAAAAAAAGGAATATTATTTTTTTCATACGTGGGGCATCTTTAAAGCCTGAAATAAGGTACAAAGATACGCAAAGGGCCGGTATCAGTAAAACGTTCTCAGCTCAGGACAGACGACAAAAAGCTTTTTGTGGATGCATTAACATCTGTGCTGTTTTCCAGGGCTTTAATATAGGCGCTGCCAATAATTCCGCCGGCGGCCTGTTTACATACCGAGTCAAAACTGATTTTATCCTTTATTCCGAATCCAACCAGCACAGGGTTCTTCAGTCCGAGCCCCTGCAACCGGGACAAGTAGTCTTCTGATACAGTTGTGCTTTTATTCCCTCCAGTGGTGGAAGAGGATGAAACCGCATATAAAAAA
This sequence comes from Chitinophagaceae bacterium, assembly GCA_035439525.1. Lineage (GTDB taxonomy): Bacteria > Bacteroidota > Bacteroidia > Chitinophagales > Chitinophagaceae > JJ008. Next base: position 2,868 of record DAORKK010000106.1, on the reverse strand, counting down.
CCGCTGCTGAGGCTATCCAGTTTACGTACCCGTTCATCGGAGGTTTCCGGAGTTACCAGGAAAATAAAGTCCAGGTTATATTTTTTAATAATAGGGCCATACTCATTTTCAAATTCAAATTCCGGGAGGTCTGGCAGGATCAGTCCGTCCACCCCAACGGCAGCCGCATCTGCACAAAATTGCTCAAACCCGTATTGCAGCACCGGGTTCATATAACCCATCAGCACTACCGGCACATTGATTTCGTTCCTGAAATCCCGCAACTGTTCAAACAGGATCCGGATCGTCATACCATTGGCCAGGGCCATTGAACTGCTATGCTGAATCACCGGCCCATCGGCTAACGGATCACTGTATGGCATTCCGAGTTCGATCAGATCCGCCCAATGCTCCTGCAATGCCCGCATCACCGGCAAGGTATCGTGAAGGGCCGGGTAACCGGCGGTACAGTAGACGTTTAAAACTGAAACAGGCTTATCCTGAAATAATTTATTAATTCTGCTCATAATAAAACTCAAGCTTTCATCGTGTTCATATACGTAGCCAGATCCTTATCCCCTCTCCCGCTCAGACATATTACCACCACATCCTTCTTATTAAAATTAATCATCTTCAATGCATGTAAAGCATGTGCGGATTCGAGGGCGGGAATAATACCTTCCATTTTGGCCAGTTCAAATGCGGCATTCAGTGATTTCTGATCGGTGGCACTCATAAAACTGGCACGGCCTGTTTCTAATAAATGCGCATGCAACGGACCAATACCCGGATAGTCGAGTCCGGCGGAAATACTATGCGGTTCCACCACCTGTCCATCATGGGTTTGCATTAATAAACTTTTGCTGCCATGCAGGATACCGGGTTTACCCAGTTGTGTGGTAGCGGCACTCTTGCCACTGTTCACCCCTTCCCCGGCAGCTTCCACGGCAATCAGTTTTACAGCAGGTTCTTCAATAAAATGATAGAAAGCTCCGGCTGCATTACTTCCCCCACCCACACAGGCAATCACATACTCAGGTAATTCTTTTCCGGTTTTCTCCAATAACTGTTTTCGCATTTCTTCACTGATCACACTTTGAAAACGGGCTACCATATCCGGGTAAGGATGCGGACCGACAACGGAACCGATAATATAATGAGTATCGTCGGGATGATTGATCCAGTCACGGATGGCTTCATTGGTGGCATCCTTGAGGGTCTTGCTGCCACTGGTGGCGGGGATCACCGTAGCGCCCAGCATTTTCATCCGGGCCACATTGGGTGCCTGCCGTTCAATATCTTTTTCCCCCATGTACACAATGCATTCCATACCCTTGAGGGCACATACGGTTGCTGTAGCCACTCCATGCTGTCCGGCTCCGGTCTCGGCAATAATTCGCGTCTTACCCAGGCGTTGGGCCAACAGAATCTGTCCAATGGTATTATTGATCTTATGGGCGCCGGTATGACAAAGGTCTTCGCGTTTTAAATAAATCTGTGCGCCATATCGTTTACTCAGCCTTTCCGCCAGGTAAAGCGGCGTCGGCCGGCCGACATAATCACGTAACAAATACCGGAATTCTTTTTGAAATTCCTCATCATACATGATCTCCAGGTACTTTGTCCGGAGCTCCTCCACATTGCGATGCAGCATCTCCGGTATATAAGCACCGCCAAAAGAACCATAATACCCTTGCTCATTTGGCGAACCGATCAGTACCTTCTCTGCCGGAGCCAGAGGCTCTTTTTCACTACTCATTTTTCTTTCTTTTCTGATTTCACAATATCTTACTTTCTCTTATTTCATTCACTACTCACTACTCACCACTCACCACTCCCTACTTCAGCCCCTGCTTAAACTGCAACAACAACTTCATATCCTTCACCCCGGGCGATACTTCAAACTTACTGTTGATATCCACCCCGAACATATCCGGATGTTTAAATGCTTTTACGCGGGCGGCATCTTCCACCCCGATGCCTCCACTCAGGAAAAATGGTTTTTCGATCTTGGCCTTTGCCAGGATACTCCAGTCGAATTGCTGGCCGGTGCCCCCAAAGCTTTCTTTTAATCCACCGGTGTCGAAGAGGTAATAATCACAGACAGCATCATAAGGCGCCACCAGTTTATCGATATCTTCAGTACCGGTGATCCGGAAGGCCTTGATCACTTCCACTTCACTGCTCAGGTCCTCACACATTTCAGGGGTTTCATCGCCGTGTAACTGTACTACTTCCAGTCCGTATTCATCAATGGCATCCAGCACTTCGATCATTTCCGGGTTTACAAACACTCCGGTTTTTTTAAGATCAAAGTCGGCTTTCTTAATGTCTTTCGCATTCAGTTTGCCACCAATAAAACGGGGAGAGTCCTTATAAAAAATCATTCCCGCAAAATCAATATCCAGTCCGTCCAGTTGCTGCAGCTGTTTAAGTTCGGTAATGCCGCATACTTTAATATTCATAATAACAGTTTATTCTTTATTTAGTTCTTCAATAAATTTACTCAGCATTGCTATATCCTTTACGCCGGCACTCAGTTCAAACTTACTGTTTACATCCACCGCGAATAATTTAGTCCCTCCTGGTCCGGCCATTAAGTTCCTCAGTTTTTCCACATCCGATGGCTCAATTCCCCCGCTTAAAAAATACGGCTTTGACGGCGGTGATTTTTCCAACAGTTTCCAGTTAAATTTTTTTCCCGTGCTGCCGTATCCGGTACCGGCCGTATCAAACATAAAAAAGTCGCACACATTTTTATACGGGATGGTCAGCGGATCCAGGTGTTCTTTTCCGGCGAGGCGGAACACTTTGATCACCGAAATAAAATCGGCGATCTTACTGCAATATTCCGGGGTTTCATCCCCGCTCAGTTGCACCATATCCAGC